>NZ_KB891103.1:57473-357473 GCF_000373365.1 Parafrankia discariae | reverse complement strand
TGGCTCGCCGGCTGGACACTGAACACCCCGTACACGCCCTCGGTGGCGGCGGCCAGCGCGTCCCGGTCGTCCAGGTCACCGGTCACCAGTTCGGCGCCGTCGAGGGCGAGCCGCCGCGCCGCCGGCCCGGCGGGGTCGCGGACCAGCGCCCGCACCCGCCAGCCGTCGGCCAGGAGACGCCGCGCGGTGGCCCCGCCCTGCTGACCGGTGGCTCCGGTGACGAGGATGGTCCGGTCGGGCGTCGGCATGCGGAGCCCCTTCTGTTAGGCTCAGGTCATGTTCCGGAGCGGTGCTCCGAAACATACGGAGCGGTGCTCCGGATGTCAATGACGGAGGAGCCGGTTGGCCGAGTCGCCGCGCGCGGACGCTCGCCGCAACTACGAACTGATCCTTGACGTCGCCCGGGACGTGTTCGCCGAGCACGGCATCGACGCCTCGCTAAGGGACATCGCGCGTCGGGCCGGTGTCGGCATCGGCACGCTCTACCGCCACTTCCCGACCCGCGAGGCGTTGCTGGAGGCGTTGCTGGGCCGGGGCTTCGACGGGCTGCGCGCGCGGGCCGAGAGCCTGCTCGCCGCGCCGCGTCCCCGGGACGCGCTGCTCACGTGGCTGGGAGAGGTCGCCACCGGCTCCGCCGTCTACCAGGGCCTGCCCGCCTCGATCCTGGCGGCCCTCGAGGACGAGAGCTCGGCGTTGCACGGCTCGTGCGCGGCCATGCGGGCCGCCGGCGCCGGGCTGCTCGAACGCGCGGCGCGGGCCGGGGCCGCGCGCGGCGACATCACCATCGACGACCTGCTCGCGTTCGTCACCGCGATCGCGTGGGCGAGCGAGCAGTCGCCCGACCCGCCGGGCCGGACGGAGCGGCTCCTCTCGATGATGATCCACGGGCTGGCGGCCCCCGGAGCCGTCCCACCGCCCGCGCCGTCACGACCAGGCGGGCAGGCGGCCCGACCCGGGTCATAGGCGCCCTGACTTGGTCAGAGACGCAGGGACAGCTCCAGCCCGTCGTCGAGGGGCAGCAGGGACGAGAGGTAGCCGTGGCCGGGGTCAGTCCATGCCGCGTTTGCCCGGGGTCCAGAACGGCTGGACGATGACCTGGCGGCGCTCCCAGCCCCGCTCACTCACCAGGTGGCGGCGGACGGCCTGGCAGGTCCGGGCCTCCCCGGCGACGTAGGCGACGGGCCGACCCGTGCGGCCATCGGATCCGGTGGCGGGGGCGGATCCGGCGTCGGATCCGATGGCGGGGTCCCGCGGGTCGGGCAGGTCGAGGTCGGCGAGCGCCGCCGGCAGCAGCGGGGAGCCGGCTGCCGGGGCGCCGTGGCGGTAGCTCCAGGCGAGGTCCCCGGCGCGGGGTGAGGGCAGCGCGTCCGCCGGCTCGTCGCACTCGAACACGCCGCGGACCTGGGCGGAAGCGGGCAGGCCGCGCAGGATCGCGCCGAAGGGAACCGCCGCGGTGTCGTCACCGACGAACAGGTGGAAGCTCGCGTCGGCCCGCGCGACGAGGCGCCCGTCCGGCTTCGTGATGATCGCTTCGTCTCCCGGCGCGACGCCGCGGGCCCACGCCGCGCCGGGGGAGTCGCCGCCGTGGTCGTACACGGCCAACGCCAGCCGTCCGGCCGGGTCGTACTCCCAGACCGAGTAGCTGCGCTTGAGGTCGCGGGGCCCCTGCCGCCAGCTGTCCAGCCGGGTCGGGTCCTGGGGGAACAGGGTCACGTTCTGGCCCGGTGTCCAGGTGAGGTCGGCGAGCGCGGGGCCGGCCAGCACGATCCGGCGGGTGCGCCGGGCCAGCTGGTCGACGCTGTCGACCTCCGCGCGCAGCAGCATCCGGTCCAGCAGCGCGAGCGGCCCCCGTCGGGGACGGGGCGGGGAGACAGCCGGGGAGTGTTCGGTCACGAGGCGAGCGTAGGCAGCCGACGATCAGCACTCAAATGAAACTTACTCAGTGGCAAGATGCATGCCATGCAATCAACGTCCTCGCTGGACCTCAACCTCCTGGTGGCCCTCGACGCCCTGCTGGAGGAGCGGAGCGTCAACGGTGCCGCGCGGCGGCTGCGACTGACCGAATCCGCGGTCAGCCGGGCGCTGGGGCGCGTACGGCGCGCGATGGACGACCCGGTCCTGGTACGCGCCGGTCATCGGATGGTGCCCACCCCGCGGGCGTTGGCCGTCCAGGTCGAGGTGCACGCGCTGGTGGAACGGGCCCACGCGGTGTTCGCCCCGGTTCGGGAACCCGACCTGGCCACCCTGGCCAGAACGTTCACCATCCTGGCCAGCGACGCGCTGACCACGGCGATCGGCGTCGATCTGCTCGACCGGCTGACCCGGGACGCCCCGGATGTGCGGGTGCGGTTCCTCCCCGAGCCGTCCGAGACCGACGACCCCCTCCGTGACGGGACCGCCGACCTGGAGATCGGTGACATCGACTCGACCTCGCCGGAGATCCACATCGAGGTCCTGGCCGAGGAGCGGGCCCTCGCCGTCGTCCGCGCCGGGCATCCGCTGACCCGGGGCCGGCTGACACCGGAACGCCTCGCCGCCGCCCGGCACATCACGGCATCCCGCCGGGGGCGGTTCGCCGGTCCGCTGGACGAGGCCCTCACGGCGCGTGGCCTGCGCCGGACGGTGGCGGTCTCGGTTCCGTCCCACTCCGCCGCACTGCTGCTCGTCGCCGGCAGCGACCTGGTCGGCCTGGTACCGGCCCGGCTCGGCCGCGGCCTGCTCGACAGCCTCGGCCTGGTGGCCCTCGACCTCGGCCTCGACCTGCCCACCCTGACGATCGCGCAGGCGTGGCATCCCCGCTACGAGGCCGACGCGCCGCATCGCTGGCTTCGCGGCCACGTGCGTGACACCCTCCGGCTCGCGCTCGATCCCCGGTGACCGGCCCGCCGCGTACTTTCCGAAGCGCCGGGCCGGCTTGCTGAACGACCGGCCCGGCGCAGGTGCCGGCCGATGTGGGTGTGAACCTGGCGGAGGTGACGGTGTGAGATCCATTGGGATACTGCTGTTCGATGACTTCGAGGAACTCGACGCGGTGGGGCCATGGGAGGTTCTCTCGTTCTGGGCGCACCAGTTCCCCGACGACGGCTGGCAGGTCACCACGCTCTCCCGGGACGGCGCGCCGGTCACCGCCGCCAAGGGGCTCGTCGTCCACCCCGAGCACTCCTACGAGACGGTTCCGCCGCTCGATGTGCTCATCTATCCAGGTGGGCAGGGCACCCGCGCCCACCTGGACGACGAGGCGCAGCTCGACTGGGTGCGCCGGCAACGCGCGCAGGTGCCGCTCATGACCAGTGTCTGTACCGGTTCGCTGGTGTACGCGCGCGCCGGGCTGCTGGCGGGGCGACCGGCGACGACGCACTGGGCATCGCTGGGCCTGCTGCGTGAACTCGATCCGACGCTCGTCGTCCGTCCCGACGACCGTTTCGTCGACGACGGGGACATCGTCACCTCGGCAGGTGTCAGCGCGGGCATCGACATGGCCCTGCACCTCGTGGCGCGCCTGCGGGATGTCGAGCGCGCCAGACAGGTGCGGCGCGGCATCCAGTACGACCCGCGGCCGCCGGTCTGACCGCGCCTGGACGATCGACCACGTGACCATCCAGTGGGGCTGGTGTGAAGGTCCCCGCCACGATGTCGGCCGCGGTGACCAAGACCCCTGGCCCACCCGCATCCGGCGGATGCCCCACCCGAGACTGACGCGGGGGCCGTGCCGGGACGGGTTACCCGGGTCAGCCGCCGCGCCGCACGCTCCAGGTGCCCCGGCCGTCGTAGCACCGAGACGTCCCGGTTCCCGCGATGGTGTCCCCCTGAACCTGTCCCTCGAAGCGGGTCTCGTTCGGATCATCGGAGACGGCGAACTCGATCTTGTCGCCGTCGAGTGTCCCGGAGATCGGGCGCCCGCTCAGGCCACACGCGCTTGCGGCCACGCTGTCGGGCGAGCTGATGGTGCCGGTGATGGACGAACCATTCTGATTGATCTCCAGGATGACCGGAGCTTCGTACGGGCCCGGCTGAGTGATGTGCAGCTCCCCCCGCCAGGTGCCGGAGATGTTTTCCTTCTTGCTGCCCGGAGTGCTCGTCCCAGGCGATGGGCTTGCGGTCAGCGAGGTGGGGACAAAGCGTTGCCCATTCCACAGGAATCGCGCATCGCGTGTCGCCCCGGTACCCGATCCGGCCGTACTCGGGAAACTCGCCTCGGTGACGAGCAGCCCGTTCTCGACAGCCAGCCGACCTCCGGTGAAATCTGTGGCCTGCTGGCCGTTGTCCAGCGGTGGCTGCGGATGATCGAGAATATTAGGACCATCGTAGTAGACGTACAGCAGATTCTTGTGTGGACTGCCGCTCGCGCCGCACGAGAGCAGGACCGCGACCTCGCGATGTGAGCTGCCCGCCAGGTCGCCGACGGCCACCTTCAACACGCGCAGTTCGTAGGTTCCCGTCGCGTCGGTCAGGGTACCAACGCCGTTTTCCGCCGTGAATGACTTCTCCCCGGCGCAGTCCACGTGATATTTGGTGTTGAGCCAGTCCGTGTCGGCTGCCGGGGTGAAGTCGTGGTCGCCTTCCCCGGCGGAACCGCGTTCGCGTGTGAAGGGCTGGTCCGATTTCACGTCGACGAGAACGAACACGTCCGCGGGGATCTCGTGTGGCTGCGTCTGGGTCAGTGTGTTCTTCGAGAAACGTGGCCAGGCCTCGCCGACGGTCTTCGCCTTCTTCGCCTCGACGGGGTTGACCGCCGGCCTGGTCAGCGGGTTCCCGCAGCCGCACTTGACGACCGGTACACCCGCGCCGTTGACGAGTACCGCCGTCCCGGCCTGCAGCACCGCCTGGAAAGACGTCGCCGAGCCGGACTTGTACCCATGGTTCGTGACGAGGGTGTCGGCGCGCAGAACGACCGGCGTCAGGGATTTAACGAAGGCATCGAGATCCGCCGGCTTCACCTGGAGAACACCTGTCCAGGCAGCCAGTAACGGCGGATTATCACGCAGGTAGCGGACCATCTTGTCCCGGTCGCAGGTGCCTGCGTTCCTGGTGCCCCCGTAAAGGCCGACGGTCTCCGCTGGTATGACGCCGCTGACCGGCCCCTGCGAGGAGGAAAGCGGCTCGACGACTTCGTCCTGGCCGACAGGCGGCATAAACGCGTCAAGGGTCGGCTTGCCGGCGAGCTCCAGACGCAGCTCACGACCGCCGCTTACCCCGCTTGTCAGAGCGAAACCGGCGGCCAGGCTGACGCCGGCCAGGACGAGAACAAGCCCGGCGGCCACAGCCACCCGGGTCCTGGGGCTCGCGAGCGGACCCCGGCGCCACAGCCGCACGGATCGGACTGGCGAGGTTCCGCCGGGGACCCCGTCGGGCGGATCCCGGAGCTGGGTGGCGGCGGCGAAGACGACGTTCGCGGGAAACACGCTGTGGGCGGCCGCGAGAACACGGTGACGTCCGTCATGAAGGACGCCGGAGCTGAGCTCGGAGCTGACCTGTCGCCAGAAATCCTCGGAGTTCTGCGCGGCCCAGGTCGGATGGCGCCCGCGCGGGAAGCCTGCCGCGTCCAGCAGATGGCCGGCCGCCTGCTGCTTCTGGAAGACGCGTGCGAGCTCACGTATCTCGTCGTTGCTCAAACTGTCGCTGGACATGCCGCCTACCCCCGCGATGACGACCGCATGACGCCTGCCGATCCGAGGCGGCTTTCGCGACAGATCACCTGGCCGGACACATAGTAGCGGGTCAGGCACGAACGGACACAGACCTTTGGGGCGCGTCCCAGCTCGCCCCCAGCCGCGCCCTCACCGCCGGCTTGCTGGACCTGCCAGCCAGCCGGCGGCGTACGGTCGCGGTCGCGACCGCAACTGAGACCGCGACCGCGATCGGCGACTCGGTAGCCGCTTCCGAGTCAGCGGCGACCGAGAGATCCGGATCCGGATACCCGCCGGGAATCGGGCTGGGACTTGGCGGTGCCGAGGAGCTCGTGGCTGCCGAGGCTGAGTCCGGCGAACGCGACGATCAGCCAGATCGGCCCGACGATGCCCGGGAAGCCGGCGATCGACAGCACACCCGACATGAACAGCACCGCGACCGGCGGGATCAGGCTGACCAGGCCCAGCCACCGCGACACCAGGCGGTCGCGCAGGCTCAGCCAGGCGACCGCGCCGGCGGCCACGACGACTCCGAGATAGCCGATGAACGGGCCGAAGTCGTTGAGCATGAAGTAGAAGAACTGCCCGTCAGTGGTGAAGCCGTTCTCGTTGATCCCGCCCGGCAGGTACAGCGCCAGCGCCAGCTTCCAGCCGTAGCCCAGGCTCAGCGCCGCGGCGGACGCGGTGAGCCCGTCGGCGACGACCCGGGCGGCCACGGCGCCGCGCGTCGTGGCCAGCGCCTTCACACGCCAGGACGCGGCCAGCACCAGCAGGAGCGCGACGGTCGCGTAGCCGAGCGCGCCACCGAGCTGGAGCTGCCCTCGGGAGAGCCCGGCGAGGGCCTCCGGCCCGACCCGGTCACTGCCGACGTTCGGGCTGGTGAACATCGTCGCGACGATGCCGAGCACCCCGGCGCCGACACCGAGCCACGTCCACCGGGCCCGGGCGGGCGCGCCGGCCGCACCGGCGGCGCCGCCGTCCGCGTGGCCGCGGGTGGCCCGCGCTGTCGTGGTTGTCATGGTGTGCCGTCCCCTCCTCGCACCGGCGGCTCGATCGCCGTCGGCGTTGTGAGGATCACCCTCGGGTGCCCGGCGTCCCGGAAACGAGGGACAGCCGCCCCCCGCGGTGGACGCGCGCGCGACACCGCGCCGAGCCGGCGTGCTCCCGGCGCGATCCTGGGTGCATGGGGGCATCTGCACCGGTATCCGCCGGCACCTGGGATGACACGGCATCAAACGCGGCGGCGCCTGTGTTCCTGCCCGCGCCGGCACCCGAGCCCGTGCTCCCGCCGGCGCCCGTGCTCCCGCCGGCGCCCGTGCTCCCGCCGGCGCCGGCACCCGCGCCGGCGGGCACGGTGACGACCGGAGTCGTCGCGGCCTCGGTGCTCGTGGTCGGCCTGGCGCTGTCGTCGGTCCTCTGCTCGGCCGGTGCCCTGCTGCTGCACCGGTACGTCACGGCCCGCACGGCCCAGCACGTCGCGCTGGACCCCGCGGATCTGGTCCTCGCCGTCGCGTTCCCGCTGGTCGCGGCCCTGGTGCTGGTCTACCAGCCGGGTAACCGGGTCGGCTGGCTGCTGCTCACGACCGCGCTGACCGGCCCGTACCTGCTGGCCTCCCAGTACGCGGCCCTCGCCCTGCTGCCCGGCGAGCGGGGGCTGCCCGCGCAGGACGCGGCCACCTGGTTCGCGGTCTGGGGCTACGTTCCGTACTTCGTGCTGTGGGGGTTGGTGCCGGCGCTGTTCCCCGACGGACGGCTGCCCTCCAGAAGGTGGCGCGCTCCCGTCGCCGCCATCGCCGTGGCCATCGGATGTCACCTGATCGCCCGGATGCTCAGCCCGACAGGGCTGGACGTGTCCGCGGCGTTGCGCAACCCCTACGGCTTGGAGACCGTGACCTGGCTGCGCCACGTCACCATGGTCACCGCCCTGGCCGCCATCTTCGGCGGCGGGCTGCTCGGGCTCCTGGCGGTCGTGACGCGGCTGCGCCGGTCCACCGGCGTCGAGCGGGCCCGACTGCAGTGGCTAGTTCTCGGGGTGGCCGGTCTGGTCGGCGCGACCCTGCTGGGTTCGCTCCCGCACGGGCCGGACGCGCAGGCCACAGACCTGGGCGTCGGGATGGTGCTGCTGGTCGCCGCCATCGGCGTCGGAGCCGTCCGCCATCGGCTGTTCGACATCGGGACGGCGCTCAGCAGGACCCTGGTGTACGGCCTGCTCACCGCGTTCCTGGTGCTGGCGTACGCCGCGACGGTCGCCGGCGCGGGCGCGCTGGTGCCGGGGCGGCGGATCGCCTACGGCGTGCTCGCGGTCGCGGCACTGGTCGCGGCGGCGGCCCGCGACCAGCTGCAGCGGCTCGTCGACCGGCTGCTGTTCGGCGCGACCCGCGACCCGTACGCGGTGCTCGCCGTCCTGCGCGGCCGGCTCGACCTGGCCACCGGGCCGCTGGACGCTCTCTCACAGCTCGCGGACGGGGTGCGGGAGGCGCTGAAAGTGCCCTACGTGGCGATCGAGAGCAGTGACGAACGCCTGGCGACGATCGAGTCCGGGACACCCGTCGGCTGGCTCGAGCGGCTGGCGGTGCCCGCCAGGACCGGCCGTGGGCGGGCCGGCACCCTGCTCGTGGGCCGCCGCCACCCGGCGGACCAGTTCACCGAGCCGGAACGGGCGATGTTCGACGACATCGCCCGGCGGGCCGGTGACCTGCTGGACGCGGCGAGTACGCAGCATGACCTGCGGCGCAGCCGGGAGCGGCTGGTCGCCGCGCGCGAGGAGGAACGCCGCAGGCTGCGCCGCGACCTGCACGACGGCGTCGGCCCCCAGCTCGCCGCGATGGCGATGCAGCTCGACAGCATCGCCGAGGGCCTGGCGGAACGGGCCGATCCCGCGGCGGAGCGCGCCGCCCTGGTCCGCGACCGGCTGCGCGGCACCGTGCGCGAGATCCGGCACATCGTCGAGGACCTGCGCCCGCCCGCGCTCGACGAGGGCGGGCTGGCCGTCGCCCTGGCACAGGCCGTCGCGCCGTTCGCGCCGGTCGTGACCCTGAACGCGCCGGCCGAGCTGGCGGAACTCGTACTGCCGGCGGCTACCGAGGTGGCGGCGTACCGGATCGTCGCGGAGGCGGCGACGAACGCGGTCCGCCACTCGGGCTGTGAGAGGTGCGTGGTCCAGGTCCGGGCCGAGCCCCCGTGGCTGATGGTCGAGGTGGCCGATGACGGCGGTGGCCTGGCCGCCGACGCGGTCCCGGGAGTCGGCCTGCGCAGCATCCGGGAGCGGGCGAGCGAGGTGGGTGGCCGGCTGGAAGTCCTTGACGCCCGATCCACCGGCGGGACCGAGGACGGCGGCACGCTTGTGCGGGCTCGCCTTCCGCTGCGGGAAGGCGGGCCGGCGTGACGTCCGTGCGGGTCGTGATCGCCGATGATCACGAGTTGTTCCGGGACGGGCTGCGCGGCCTGCTGGTCGAGCTGGGCGCGACCGTGGTCGCCGAGACCGCGGACGGCAACGCCGCGCTGGCGGCGACGCTGCTGCACCGGCCCGACGTGGTGCTCATGGACCTGCGCATGCCGGGCCTGGGCGGCATCGAGGCCACCGCGCGCATCGGCGAGCAGGCGCCCGGGACCGCGGTCCTGGTCCTGACGATGAGCGAGGACACCGCGTCGCTGCAGGCGGCCCTCCAGGCGGGGGCCCGCGGCTACCTGCTGAAGGAGTCGTCGAAGGCGGACGTCGCGCGAGCGCTGGCGGCCGTCGCGCGAGGCGAGCTGGTCATCGGTCCGGGGATCGCCGACAAGGTGCGGCACGCCGTCGGCGGCCTCTCCCCGCGGCTGTTCCCCCAGCTGACGGAGGCCGAGGTCCGGGTGCTGGACCTCGTCGCGGACGGCCTGGCCAACGGGCAGATCGCCGCCCGGCTGCTCCTCTCCGAGAAGACGGTGCGCAACCGGATCTCGACGATCCTCACCAAGCTCGGGGCGGCGACCCGTACCGAGGTGGTCCTGCGGGCCCGCGACGCCGGCTTCGGATCCGGCCCGTCATGACCGCGGCGCGCGTTCACCGGACGCGGGTTCACCGAACAGGCAGGAGGCTGTGACACCGCCGTCCACGAGGACGTCGCTCCCGGCTACACCGTCGGCCCGTCGGTCCGCACGGTGTAGGTGACCAGGGTCTGCTCCGGGTGATCGGCGACCCTCAGTACGACGTGGGTGAACTCCACCGGGCCGAGACGTGGATGGCGCAGCCTCTTCACCCCGCTGCCGCCGATCGACACGACGTCGTGGTTCGGCCACCACCGCCTGACGTGCGGGCTGTCGCGAAGAAGCTCGGCGATGAGCGCGGCGACGCTCGGCTCGGTCGTGTACGCCGCGGTCGCGAGCCGGAAGCGTCCGAGCATGGCCCGCGCCTCGCGCTCCCAGTCGAGGTAGACCTGCCTGGCCTGATCATCGGTGAACATCCACCGCACCAGGTTCCTGTCCGCCGGCGGCCGTGCCTCCCAGTCGGTGAACAGCTCGCGAGCCGCCGAGTTCGCGGCCAGCACATCCCAGCGGCGCCCCTTCACGATGGTCGGATGGGGGGCGAGGCGCTGGACCAGATCGGCCACCTCGACGGCCACCACCTCGGTCGGCGGCTCCGACTGCCCGTCGGACGCGGGACGTGACGCGAGGTGGCCGGGGCGGCCGTAGGCCAACACGTCCAGGTACTGGCGTTCCGCGGCGTCCAGGAGGAGCGCCGTGGCGAGCGCGTCGAGAACCTGGGAGGACGGGCGGACCTGGCGGCCCTGCTCGAGGAACGTGTAGTAGGTGGGCGACAGGTTCGCGAGCAGGGCGACCTCCTCGCGGCGCAGCCCGGGAGTGCGCCGCCGGGCCCCCGGCGGGAGGCCCACGGCCGCCGGGGTGAGCCGGGCCCGGCGGGAACGGAGCAGCTCGCCCAGCGCGGCCGGATCCCCATCAGGTCCCATGCCCTGCCAGCCTAGTCATCACCAGCCTGGTCATCACCAGCCTGGTCATCACCAGCCTGGTCATCACCAGCCTGGTCATCACCAGCCTGGACCGTAACCAGCCTGGACCATAACCAGCCTGGTAATGCCCGTACCAGTATGAGCGTGCTGTGGTCCCGTCTTCCCCGGAGCTGAAGACTGGTCCGCATGGACGTTGTCGGGCAGTGGATCGATATACCGGTGGAAGACGGAACCACGATGGCCGCGTACTGCGCTCGGCCGGCCGGTGATTTCTCCCCGGTCGGTGTGATCGTGGCGCACGAGTTGTTCGGCGTGACCCCCGGGATCCGTTCGGTCGTGGACGAGATCGCGGCCGCGGGACACCTGGTGACAGCGCCGGAGTTCTACCATCGGGACGCTGAGAAGGGGCGGTTCCTCTCCCGCGACGACGCCGGGCGCACCGAGGGTTTCGCCCTGCTCCACAGCATGACCCGGGCCGGGGCGGTCGCCGATGCGCGGGCCGCGGTCTCGGTGCTCACCGATCGGTACGCGGTCCGCGAGGCCGCGGTGGTCGGTTTCAGCGCCGGTGGGCACCTGGCCTATCTCGCCGCGGCCACGCTGCCGATCGCCCGTACGGCCGTCCTGTACGGCGGCTGGCTCCCGAGCACCGATATCCCGCTCAGCCAGCCGGAACCCACGCTGGAGCTGACCAGGGGAATCAGCGGAGAGCTGCTGTTCGTCGTCGGGGAAGAAGATTTCCTGATCGACGCGGATCAGGTCGACAGGGTTTCCGCGGCACTGCTTTCCGCCGGGGTCCGGCACGAGGTCGTGGTCTATCCGGAGGTTCAGCACGCCTTCTTCTGGCCCGACACCCCGGCCTTCGACCGGGCGGCCCGGGACGATGCGATGAAGAGAGTCCTCGCGCTGCTCTCCCGGTAGTCGGGGTCAGGGCGTGGCCGTCTCCGCCGGCCACGCGGCCCGCGCCACGTCGACGACGGCGAGCAGGTCCGTCGCGTCGGCGCCGTCGCGTGCCTGCTGCGACATGCCCTGTAGCAAGGCGCCCACGTACCGGGCGAGCGCGTCGGCGCGGGTCGCGGCGGGCAGCACCCCGGCGGCGATGTCGGCCTCGATCCGCTCGCGCAACGCCGCGGTGTTCGCCTCCCGACGCTCCCGCAGCAGCGCCTCGACGTCGGCCGACGCGGTGCCGCAGTTCACCGCGGCGCTCAGGACGAGACATCCGCGCGGGCGGTCGGGCCGGGTGTACTCGATCGCCGCGGCCCGCAGCGCGCGGTGGACCCCGCGGCCCACCGTCTCCTCCGCCGCCAGCGCCCGGTCGAAGAAGGCGCCGTAGGAGCCGGCGTACGTGTCGACCACCTCGCGGAACAGGGCGCGTTTGTCCCCGAAGGCCGCGTACAGGCTCGGCGCGGCGATGCCCATCCGCGCGGTGAGCTCCGCCATCGAGACGGCGTCGAACCCGCGCCGCCAGAACTCGAGCATCGCCACCTCGAGCGCCCGCGCCCGGTCGAACGTGCGGCGTCTGCCCGGACGGGGGGAGTCTGCCGTCTCCATTGACGCATTCTATAGCGATCGCTAAAGTTCATCCCGAGATCTTTAGTGATCGATAAAGATCTAATCCGCGATGGAAGAGGGAACGCGATGGCACGTCTCGACGGCAGGACCGCGCTGGTGACGGGGGCCAGCCGGGGTATCGGACGGACGATCGCGCAACGCCTGGCGGCCGACGGTGCCCTGGTCGCCGTGCACTACGGCAGGGACGAGGCCGCGGCGAAGGAGACGGTCCTGCGCATCGTCGGGGCGGGCGGCCGGGCCTTCACCGTCCGGGCCGACCTCGAGGCGCCCGCCGCCGCGCGCGACCTCTGGGTGGCCTTCGACACGGGGCTGGCCGAGATCCACGTGGAGCCCGGGGTGGACATACTGGTCAACAACGCCGGCATCTCGTCCTCCGGCGACCTCGCCGGCACCGCCGTGGCGGAGTTCGACCGTGTCTTCGCGGTCAACGTCCGGGCGCCCTTCTTCGTCATCCAGGAAGCGCTGCCGCGGCTGCGTGCCGGCGGGCGGATCATCAACATCTCCTCGGGAGTCACCCGGATCGCCGCCCCGGAGATGCTGACGTACGCGATGAGCAAGGGTGCGCTGAACACGCTCAGTCACAGCCTGGCGAAGGGGCTCGGCGCGCGTGGGATCACGGTCAACGCGGTCTCACCCGGCATCGTCGACGTGGACAGCAACGCGAGGTGGCTGCGCGACGACCCCGAGCAGGTCGCGCTGTGGAGCTCCTTCTCCGCCCTCGACCGGATCGGGCAGCCCGCCGACATCGCCGACGTGGTGGCGTTCATCGCCTCCGACGAAGCCCGCTGGATCACCGGCCAGGTCATCGACGCCACCGGCGGGGCGAAGCTCTGACGCCCACGCCCACGCCCACGCCGCCCCCGCCCTGGACGGACGCTCGGGCGCGGGAGCTGGGAACGCGGGATGTCAGGCGTGGGCGCGCAGCGCCTGGGCGCGGCCGGCCGGCCGCGGGGCTCGCGTTGTTCTTCGTGAGCCGGCCGGGACTCGCCACGATCCCGTTCACCGGCGACCGGTTCTTCCCGTCGGACCTTTCGCTCACCGCCGCCAACGTGCTGGCGGTCGCGGTCGGCATCCCGCTGGGCGCCGTCGTCGCGGCGTGGCTGGCGCTGCGTCGGGTGCAGGTCTCGCCGCTGGGCGTTCACCAGCGGGTCACGCCGAATCGGCCGAGCGCATGGCGGGTGCTCCCGCCGGCCGTCGGACTCACGGAGCTGACCTACCTCATCGGCCGGCGGCCCCAGACCTCGAACGGACAGATCCTCGCGTTCCTGTCGGGACTCACGCTGATCATGATCGGCCTGGTGCTGGCCGGGCCGTGGCTGACCATGGTCGGCGCGCGGCTGCTGGCGGGGCGGGCGAAACGGCCGGCCACCCTGATCGCCGGGCGGCGACTGGCGGACAACCCGTACGCGGGCTTCCGGCCGGTCAGCGGGCTCGTGGTGGCCCTGTTCGTGACCACCGTCGCGACCGCCACGATCACCACGTACGTCGCGAACCGGGGCCAGTCACCCAACGATTCGATCACCACGACCTCACTGTCCAAGGTGTTCTGGCCCGAAGAGGGTCAGGCACCGGCCGCGGACCAGATCCCGGCCGGCCTCGCGGCGGCCCCCGGGGTGCGCAGCGTGACACTCGTACGCCGGGATCCGTCGGGCGAGTGGGGCCTGATCACCTGCGCCGAGCTGGACCGGCTCGAGGTGTTCGGCAGCTGCCCGGCCGGCGCGCAGGTCGCGAGCGTGCACCCGGACCTCGTCGGCCCGCGGGCCTTCTCGCGCAACGCGTCGGCCGTGTGGGACGCCGCCCCCGTCAGGCCCGAAGCGGTGGACGACCAGCCCGTCCTGTCCGTGGTCGTCGACACCACCACCCGATCGGCTTTCGAGCGAGTCCGCACGACGCTGATCAGTGCCTTCCCGGCCGGCCACTTCCCGGTCAGCGTCGGCGAGTGGCAGGCCGGCACGACACAGCAGCTGACCCAGTTCCAGCGACTGGCGGACGTCGTCGTGGTGTGCGGCCTGCCGATCGCCGGATGCGGCCTGGCGGTGACTGTGGTGGCCGGACTCCGGGACCGGCGGTGGCCATTCAGCCTGCTTCGGCTCACCGGGGTCCAGCTCGCGACGCTGCGCCGGGTGATCTCCCTCGAAACGGTGGTACCGCTGCTGGCGGTCGCCGTGGTCGCGATCGGAACGGGGTTCCTGGCTGCCTACCTGTTCCTGCGCGCACAGCTGCAGTACACGTTGCTCGCTCCACCCGCCTCTTTCTACCTGACGGTCGCCGGTGGGCTCGCGGTGTCGCTGGCCACCGTCGCCTCCACACTGCCGCTGCTAGACCGGATCACCGGCCCCGAGTCGGCGCGGAACGAGTAACAACGCATCTCACACCCGATTCGGCTGGCCGTCGCCTGCTTCTGGGGGGGGATGGAACCCGTCGAATGGCGGTGAAGAGAGCGAGAATTTGCGGGATGCCGACGTCGAGGACGGCCGGATCGTTCACGCCCACCATTGATGCTGCTTCGCACGGCCAACGCCTGACGTCGTGTTACGCCAACGGGCGCTGATCCGCGGTCAGGCGGACGACGTGGCGCAGCTGGCCTGGGCGCTACGGTGATGACGTGGGACTTCATCTGAGCCGGATTGCCGAGGCCGAGGAGTCGTCGACCAACGACTCGCATGTGCTCCTTGTCGGTATGGTTCTGGACCAGCTGGTATCGGAAAGAACGAACGCGGCGCCGACAACGATCTCTGATCATGACGGTCATGGCTCGCCGGCACTCTCCGGCGGCCGAAACGGTCGATGCTGGTCGAGGTCACTGCCGGCGACACCCTCGGAATGCTCACCGTGTTGGAAGGGCGGATGGGCCGGCGGGAGCCTGGACCGCTTCCTCACAGGTGTGCGGCATGACCTGTTTCCCGGATGTCGCACGTTGTCGTGTGTCTGGCCGTGTCGCCGCTCGCGCAACGCGACAGAGCCGATACGCGAAAAGGGAGCCGTGTGCTCGGCACGAATACGGATGGGTGCGCGGCGGACGTGGTCGCCATCCCCCTGGCTTGGCTGATCATCTTGGGTGACTGCCCAGGTCAGGGGTGACCTCGGTGAGCAAATATTCATCCGTGCGCCGGTCCGCGTTTACCTGCGTGGCACCATGCGCTGGCACCGTTTACCCCCGCCTGGCACGCAAATGCTATTTAGGGGGTTCAATGCGTGTGACACGCCTCGTGAAGGTGGTAGCTCTCGCTGTCAGCGGTGTCGCCCTGTCGACGACAGCCGCGTTTGCCTCGGACACTCCTCCGGGTCAGGAGAAGTCCGGACACTTCTCGTTCGCCGTCATCGGTGACGTACCTTACGGCAGCGACCAGGTCGCGAAATTTCCTGGTTGGATCGATCAGATCAACGCGGCTCAACCAGAAATGACGTTTCATGTCGGTGACATCAAGAACGGCTCGAGCCGTTGCGACGACGACTACTACAACTTGATCAAGTCCGACTTCGATCGTTTTGTCGGTCCGCTGATCTATACGCCTGGCGACAATGAGTGGACCGACTGTCATCGGGCGAACAACGGCGGGTACAATCCGCTGGAACGACTCGACTTCGACAGGTCGGTGTTTTTTTCCAAGCCGGGCACCACGCTGGGCCAGAATCCGATTACCGTCGACAGCCAGGCCGCCGCCGGATTCCCGGAGAACGTCCAGCTTCGCCGGCAGGGCGTCGACTTCGCGACCTTGCACGTAGTCGGCAGCAACAACGGCCTACAGCCCTGGACCGGTATCGGGCAGACGGCGGTTACCCCGGAGCAGACGGCCGAGGAGAACGCTCGGATGACCAACGTGATCGCGGTCGTCCACAACGCATTCGCCGGCGCTCGTCAGCGTCACGACAGGGCGGTCGCGCTGCTCCTGCAGGCCGATATGTTCGACCCGACGTACACCCCCGCGTGGACCGACATCTCGGCGTTCAAGCCGCTCGTCCAGGCCATCGTCGACGAGTCCAGCTCGTTCCAGGGGCAGGTCTATCTGTTCAACGGTGACAGCCACATCTACGAGAGCGACCAGCCGTTGGCCGCTGGATCGCGATGGCTCACCACCTACGGCGTCACCGGATCGGCGAACAACCTCCGTCGCGTCACCGTCGACGGATCGTCCAACAATGTTGACTGGCTCAAGGTCACCATCAACCGGCCGGGCGCGGCGGAGGTCCTCAGCTGGGAGCGGGTTCCGTACCTGGCGTCCGGTCAGTAATCCCGTCCTACTCTCAGTAACGCCGCCGCCTATCTGACCCGACCGGTAGGGCCCGGTAGGACCGGGGAGCCACCACGGCTCCCCGGTCCGTCACCCGCGCGGCGGGTCCTGTGCCGGCGAGCCCGCAGGCCAGCGTCATGGGGACACACCCCGGGTGGCCACGCGGTGGCTCACACCCGGGAGACGGCCTCGTGGCGGTCCCGCGCAGCCTGAAATCGCCAGCCGCATGAGGCACGGCCCGGTGATGATCGACCCCGCGACGGCCCCCACTCAGGGCGAGGCCGACCGCCGCCGCTGGATCGCACTGGTGGTCGTGTGCATGGCCATGTCGATGAACGCGCTCGACTCGTCGATCGTCGTCCTCTTCACCGCCGTCTCCTCGTCGGTCAGTATCGCGATCACCGTCACCGAGTTCCCGAATCCGGGCGAGTGGGCCCGGGCGATGAGCGCGTACACACTGGTCACCGGGGGCGGCGGGTCGCTGGGGCTGCTGGCCGGCGGGGTTCTCACCCAGGCTGTGAGTCTCGCGTGGCGGATCAGCGCCGACCGCGGTCGTCGAAGCCACAGCCGCGGTCGCTCCGGGCGTGACGCTGCGCTTCGTCGGCGAAGGCAGCGAAAGCACCGAGGACCTCCGCGACGGCTCGGTCGATCTGGACATCGGCGCCGGCGAGGTCGCGGCTCCTGACATCCGGACAGCCGTGCTGTACCGCGAACGACTGGTCGGCATCGTCCGTGCCGACAGCCCGATCGGCGGTGAACGCCAGCCGCCGCCGACGTGGTGGCCCGGCGTCAGTTCCACCGGGCCTCGTCGACTCCGGTCACACGACGGTAGTTTCCGGGGACGAGGCCGTACTCTCTTTTGAATGCCTTGACGAAGGCGAATTCGGACGTGTAGCCGACGCGGTGAGCGACGGCGGACAGCGGTATGTCCTGCTGGCGCAGGATCCGGGCCGCGGTGGTCAGGCGCCAGCGGGTGAGGTAGGCCAGGGGCGGTTCACCGACCAGCGCGGTGAACCGGCGGGTGAAGGTGGCGCGGGAGAGCCCGGCCTCGGCGCCCAGTTGTTCCACCGTCCACGATCGCGCCGGATCCTGGTGAATGCGATGGAGGCTGAGGCCGATCGCGGGGTCGGCGAGCGCCCGGCTTCTGCTCCTCGACCTCGATGCCGAGCAGGTCCACCGCCGTGTGCAGCCCGTGGCGCCGCCGGTTCGGCAGGTGCACCAGGTCGGGAAGCGTGGCCAGCAGCGGATGCGGCCGGCGCGGTTCGAGCCGGTAGGCACCGGACAGCAGGACCGACTGCACTCCGGCCACTGCCCCGACGACGTGTTGGTGACCGATCCGTTTGGCGCGCGGCTCGCCATCCAGGCGGAAGGCGACAGCAGGGGTGGCCGGAGCGTCGGCCAGAGTGTGCTCCTTCCCGCCGGGCAGCAGCACCACGTCACCTGACCGCAGTGCCCGTGGCGGCTCGTCAGCGCTCGACAGCCAGCAGGCGCCTCGCAGGATGACGTGGAACCCGAACCCCTGATCGCCCCCGAACCGCAGCCCCCACGGGCCCTGGGCTGTCGGTCATCCCCCGTCGACCGGTGGCTTCCGGCGCACCGCGTCGAGGGCCAGCGCGAGCAGCCGGTCGGCCTGACCGTCGTCGTTGTCGCGGGCGGTGGCGAGGGCGATCCCGACGACGAGCTGAATGAGGTCATCCGGGCTCAGGTCCTGGCGGGCTGTCCCGATCTGTTGGGCGCGGGCGAGAAGGCCGGCCGCCGTGTCCGTGATTGTCTGGTGGCAGTCGATGACGGAGGTCTCGGGGCCTTCGAGCATGAAAGCCCCGGCGAGACCCTGGTTGACCCGGGCGTGGACGAGGAACAGCCGAAGCCAGGCGGCCAGCGCGTGGTCCGCGGACTCGCCGGCGGACAGCTCCGCCGCCCGCCGGCACAACGTCTCGATGCGGTCAGCGAGAACAGCCCGTAGAAGCGCGGCCCGCGTCGGGAAATGCCGGTAGAGGGTTCCTTGCCCGACCCCGGCCCGACGAGCGATCTCGACCAGGGACGCATCGGGCCCAGCTTCGTCGAACGCCTCGCGGGCGACGGCGAGCAGGTGGTCCCGGTTGCGTCGGGCGTCGGCGCGCAGCGGGCGTTCTGCGGAAGCTCGCCCAGCCGTCATCGTGGCTCCTTCCCCACCCGCTCTGGACAACCGGACAGGCTATCCGTATTCTAGCGCAACGAAAGCGGACATGCTGTCCGATTGATGGCGGAGGGTGGAAGGGCGGCAGTGAAAACGGATCAGGGGCACACGCTCGGTCGCATCGGCGTCTGGACGATGGCCTTCGACGGCCAGCCAGCCGGCCGCGTGCGGGAGGCCGCGGCGGAGATCGAGGAGCTGGGCTACGGCGCGATCTGGTACGGCGAGGCGTTCGGCCGTGACACGGCGAGCCAGGCGTGGCTACTGCTGTCGGCCACCCGGCGGATCACCGTCGCGTCGGGCATCGCGAACATCGCGTTCCGCGATCCGATCGTCATGGCGACCGCGACCCGCGCGCTCGGCGAGGCGTTCCCCGGACGCTATCTTCTCGGTCTCGGCGGGCACCGAGTCGACGACACCGTCCACACACTGGACGGCTATCCCGTACCTGCTGTGGGCAAGGCGGTGTCGGCTATGACCTCTTACCTGGCGGCCATGGACGCCGTCCCCGTTCACAGCCCGTCGCCGCGGCCGGCCGCGCGCCGGGTGCTGGCCGCGCTCGGTCCGAGGATGCTGTCGCTGGCGGCCGAATCGACCTGGGGAGCGCACCCGTACTTCGTGCCCGTCGAGCACACCCGGCGGGCGCGGCAGATCATGGGGCCAGAGGCGTTCCTCGGCGTCGAGCAGGCTGTCGTCCTGGATCCCGATGTCGAGCGGGCCCGCGAGGTAGCCACGGCGCACGTCGGTGCCTACGTCTCCATGGCGCCGCACCACGCGGCGAACATACGGCGGATGGGCTTCGATGAGATCGATACCGGTGGGCCGAGCCGCCGCCTGGTCGACGCGATCGTCGCCTACGGAGACGCCCAGGTGATTCAGGACCGAGTGCGCCAACACCTTGCCGCGGGCGCGGATCACGTCTGCGTCCAGGTCCTCACCGCGGACCCCGCCGCGTTTCCGGAACACGAATGGCGTGAACTCGCTCCGGCGTTGCGCGATGTCGCGCCCACACCGTGGTCGGGATCCGCGAGCTGACCGGAGTCTCCTGTCATCCGCGCTGCCGGTCGACTACTCGCCGATTTACCCGCGACCTGCGGCGGAGTGCCAGGCCGGCCAGGAACAGGACGAGGACGGCGGGGCCGGCGTGCACCACGATGAAACCAATGTAGTGGGGGCCGCCCCAGGCGTGTCGATACGTCTCCGGATTGCCGGGGTGCTCATTAGCAAGGATGTATCCGGCCCGGGCGACAAGAAAGGCGCCGGCGGCCAGGAGGAGAAGGCGGACCACCGCGCGCCGTAGCCGTGCGGCCCAGCCCACGACTGGTGGCGGCGGCGGTCGGCGTGCAGTGATCGGAGCCACCGTGATCAGGCCCGCCGCGACCATAGCGGCTACGGCCAGTCCCGTCACGCCGCTTCGTCTCCGTGGAGCCGGATACGGCGCGTGGCCGCGGAGCCGACCGTCAGCGCGGTCGGCGTGAGGACCACCACCAAGGTCAGTGCCCGCAGCGGCGTGGTCGGAGCCCACAGGATGTTGTCGGTGAGCCCGGTCCGTACGGCAGCGGCTTCCATGACGGCGGTGGCGAATACCGATCCGGCGAACCGGGCGATCCAGGGCCTGGCCCGGAAACGGAGCCCCACGGCCAGGCGCAGGACGTCGATGACAACGGCCAAGGTCAGGGGAGTGTCCTGGAGGAGCGCGGCGAACTCGTCGCGGTAGCGCGCCCGCCACTGTCTGGGACACAGGGCGAGAAGGAAGCGCTTCATGCCTGGGCCAGCCGTGACTGCCCGGTCTGGACGATCCGGGACCAGGTGGCCAACTGCGCGGCCAGGGCCGCTCTTCCCGCCGCCGTGATTTCGTAGGGGCGGCGGCGGTCCTCGCTGGGCAGCGCGGCGATCAGGCCGCGTTCCACCAGTTTGGTCAGCGAGCCGTACAGGGTGCCAGGACCGAGCCGGACTCCGGTCTGTTCCAGCACGTCGGCGGTGATCGCGTAACCGTGCTTCGCGCCGTCGCTCAGTGACAGCAGGACAAGTACTCCCGGCTCGCCGAAGCGGGCCAGGCCCTCGTCCCGCCCGAATCTCGCCATGCGATGCATCGTATGGCGTAGTAGCAGGGTGCGGCAAAGTGCGCGGTGGCCCTGATCTCCCGGTCTCACGGTGCCCCCCGGCTCCGCCCTGGACCGGGTCACGACCGCTCGAGACTCCTCGTCACCCAGGCGGTGGGGCTCAGCCGGTTCCACGAAGGTCTGGTCGTCCTCGTCCTCGTGCCCTCGCCGAGCCGGAGGGCACGTCGACGGTCACGAGCACGTGGGGTCGGAGCGTCGGTTCACGTCAGACGGGCGCAGGAGGGGACGCGGCCGCGATGCCGTGCCGGATGCGGCTCTGGGCGCGAAAGCGCCCGGGAGGGATGGCGCGGTCGCGCGAGAAGGCGCGGGAGAACGCGTACTCGGAGGTGTAACCGACGGCTCGGGCGACGACCTCGATGGGGTCGTCGGTGTCGCGTAGTCGGCGGGCGGCCAGGTCCATGCGCCATCGGGTGAGATAGGCGGCAGGGGTCTCACCGACGAGGGCCGGGAAGCGGCGCGCGAGGGTGGCCCGGGAGACGGCGACATGGTCGGCGAGAGAGCTCAGCGTCCAGGCGCGGCCGGGGTCGGCGTGCAGGGCGGCGAGCGCCATGCTGACCATGGGGTCGTTCAGCGCACGCAGCCAGGACGCCGACGGCGCGGCGGGCGCGGCTCGCAGCCAGGCCCGTAGCACCTGGATGAGCAGGACGTCCACGAGCCGGTCGAGCAGCGTGGTGGTGGCCGGCCCGGGGTCGGCGAGTTCGCCCGAGAGCAGCCGGACGGTGTCGGTGAGCGGGCTGGCCCCGGACGTCCCGGCGGGTACGTGGACCAGCTCGGGCAGCACGGTGAAAAGCGGGGTGGTGACGGCGGGATCGTGCCGGAAGGAGGCGCACAGGATCCTGGTCCGTGCCGGTCCGGGTCCGACGTCGAGCCGACCGCCGGCGGCGGGCGCGGCTTTCGACGCGGCGTGATCGAACGGTTCCAGGGGGCCCTCCGGGTCTCCTGCCAGACCGTGCGCGGCCCCGGTGGGCAGGAGCACGACGTCGCCGGGCATGAGCCGCACGGGGGGCTGGCCGGGCAGACGCAACCAGGCGGTGCCCGCGGTGACGGTGTGAAAGGCCGCCGCGGAGATCCGGAACAGCCGCAGCCCCCACGGGTCGCCGGCATGCACTGTGGCGGCGACGGTTCCGCGCACACCGGCGACGCTCAGGACGTCGGCGAGCAGATCCACTGCTGCAGCCTACCGATGGGAGCACAGCCAGCCGAGCTGTGAGACGGACAGACAAGATTTCGAGACTATCTGTCATCCATTAACGCTGCCATGCGCCATACGGTTGCTGTATTCCACAAGCGACCGAAAGGTACTCATGAACGTCAAAGGCAGCATCGCTCTGGTGACGGGCGCGAACCGGGGCCTGGGCGCCCGCCTGGTCGACCATCTCCTCGACGCTGGCGCCAGCAAGGTCTACGCCACCGCCCGGGACCCTCGCAGTGTCGCCCCGACCGTGAGCGCCGACCCGAGGGTGAGCGTCCTCGCCCTGGACGTCACCGACCAGTCCAGCGTGGACGCCGCGGCCAAGGCCGCGGCCGACGTCACCGTCCTGGTCAACAACGCGGGGGTGCTCGGGTTCGGCAGCGCGCTCGAGGGCGATCTGGACCTGTTCCAGCGGGATGCCCTGACCAACTATGTGGGCCTGCTGCGGGTGAGCCGGGCCTTCGTTCCCGTCCTGACCGCGAACGCGCCCGGCGCGATCGTCAATGTGCTGACCCTGATCGCGCTGGCACCGGTGGCGGGTATGACGGGATACTGCGCGTCGAAGGCCGCGGCGCATTCGGTCACCCAGTCCCTGCGGGCGGAGCTGCGCGACAGGGACATCGAGGTCGTCGGAGCCTACCCGGGCGGCATCGACACCGACATGCTCGCCGGAGTCGACGCAGACAAGGCGGCCCCGGAGGTCGTCGCCGAACGGATCGTCGCCGGGGTGGCCGCCGGACAGACCGTCATCTGGCCTGACGACGCCTCCACCGGCGCGGGCTCGGTCTACCTCGGTGACCCGCTGGGCCTCGAGCGCATGCTCGCGGGCTGATCCGATGGCGGTCTTCCACTCCGCCGCCACGGCCGCCGCGGGGACCGGCACCGACCAGCTGGTCCACCGCCTGCTCGCGGCTGTGGGCGGCGGGAACTGGGACGAACTATCCGAGATCCTGCACCCGGAGTTCACCATCACGGAACCTCGATCACTGCCGTGGGGTGGGGTTCACATCGGCATCGGCTCCTACATCACCCTGATGACCGCCATCGTGGGAATGTTCGATCTCGACTTCCGGACCGAATGGCTCCTCCGGCAGGGCGACCGCATGATCCTACGGGCCACCGTCACATTCACCGATCGTGCGACGGGAAATAACGTGGCGATGCCGACGGTGGAGCTGTTCACCATTTCCGGCGGTCTTCTACGTGCGAGCGAGGTGTATTTCGCGGACACGGCCGCGCTGCTCGCTCTCCTGCCATCAGCCGGCTGACAGCGGCACTGACGTGGCTCGGTGGGTCCCGGGACCCGCCGAGCCACGTGTCATCGGCCTCCTGCTTCGACCCCTCCGCCGCTGCTTGGGGAGGGGGCCGGGTAGCCGCCGCGCGGGATGGGCCGTCACCGTGGCGGTCGCCCGGCCCGAACCGACGCCCGACGTCCAGGACGCGATCCGACGGCTACTGTGACTCCACAAGCCGGCACCTGAGCCAGATCGACGAGGCGGCCGAGCCGCTGACGAACGGCCCGTCGGCACCGCTGATCGGAATGGTGCTGGACCAGCGAGGTTCGGCCGGAACGAACGTGGTGCCGCCGGCTCACTCCTGAGGTGGGGAACACGTGACATTCGGCGTCCAGGCTCCGGGCGGAGAGCAACCGGCCCGGGGTTTCGCCCGGAGTCGTGACGAGGGCCGTCGTATCGACCTGCCGGACTGGTCGATGCTCGTCAAGGTCACGGCGGGTGACACCCTCGGCCGGCTCACCGTGCTGGAGGGCCGGATGGGCCCGCGGCAGCCCGGACCGCTCCCGCACGTTCACGAGGGCCACGACGAGACGTTCGTGCTGGTCGAGGGGCGGCTGCGGTTCCGCGTCGGAGACGGGTTCCACACCGCTGTCGCCGGTGAGACGGTGTTCGCCGGCCGGCGGCTGGCACACGGCTTCGGGAATCCCTTCGACGAGCAGGCCCGCTACGTCGCCACCCTCACGCCCAGCGGTTACGAGGACTACTTCGCCGAGGTAGCGGAGCACGTGGCGAGAACTGGAGCCATGCCCGGCCGGGCTCTGACGCAGGAACTGATGGCACGCCACCGGACGGTCCTCGTGCCGCCCCTGCCCGACCCGGACGCGGTCCCGCCACCGCTCCCGCCGCCGCTCCCGCCCGCGACCACTCGGGCACCGCTGGAGCGGCTGGAGGCCGGCGTCGCGGCGGTGGTGCGGTGGAGCGAGAGCAGGCACATCCGCGCGGAGATCGCCCGGCGTTCGGGGTGTGACGCGGCGCCGAGCGAGCTGCGGTTGCTGGAGTTCTTCGACCTGGTGGAGCCCCTGCGGATCTCCGACATCGCGCAGTGCCTGCGCATCGACGTCTCCACCGCCTCGCTTCAGCTGCGTCAGCTCCGCGGGAACCGGCTCGTCGAGGCGATTCCCGTCGAGGGAGATCGTCGCGCAAGCCTGATCGCCATCACCCCGAAGGGGCGCGCGACGGTCGAGAAGGTGCGCGCGGCGCGCCGCGACCTCCTCCGGACGGTGTTCGCCGACGTCCCCCACGATGACCTGGAGCAGGGGGCCGAGCTGCTGCTGCGCGTCCAGGCCCACATGCTCGCCGGGATGCGGGCGAAGCTCGGGGGCGACGCCCCGGACGCCTCGGATGCCCCGGACGGAGCGGCCTCGCCCTGATTCCCGCCGCCGCCGGGCAGATGCTTTGATAGTTCAAAGCATTCCCCCGGAGTGCCCCTCCGAGGAAGGAGAAGCCGGCGCATGGCTACGGCAGTGATCACAGGCGGCACCGACGGCATCGGCAGAGCGCTCGCCGAGGCGTACCTCAGCCGCGGGTTCGAGGTGCTCGTCGTCGGGCGCGACGAGCGGAAGGGCAGGGCGTTCGCCGCCGCCGGCGAACGGGCGCGCTTCATCAGCGCCGACCTGAGCGGGGTGGCCGAGAACCGCCGGCTGGCCGAACACATCTCCCAGCGCCACCCGGCTCTCGACGTTCTGGTGCTCGGCGCGCGGTACCACCGGCCGAACCGTGTCCTGACCGCGGACGGGTTCGAGAGCAACTTCGCGCTGTTCTACCTCAGCAGGTTCCTGCTGAGCCATGGCCTGGCCGGTGCGCTGAGCCGCGCGGGGAACCCGGTCGTGCTCAACTTCGGGGGCGCCGGGCAGACCGGGCCGGTCCGGTGGGACGACATCCAGTTGGAACGTGGCTATCACGGTGTCGGGGCGATGGGGCATGCCGGCCGGCTCAACGACCTGCTCGGCGTCGATTTCGTGGACACCTACGCCGACACCGGCATCCGCTACGTTCTGAACCATCCGGGCGTGGTCGTCACGAGTTTCGCCGGGGAGTACGACCCGGTGACCGCCGCGCAGATCGACCGGCTGCGCGTGGTCGGGAAGCCGGTCGCGACCGCCGTCGCCGAGATCCTCCCGTTCCTCGAGCCGACCGGGCAGGACCGGCTGACCGCCGTCCTGGAAGGCCGCCGGGTGTCGCTGGAGCCGGGGTCGTGGGATCTCGGCGAGGCCCGTCGCCTCCACGACCTCACCGGCGACCTGCTGGCGCAGTTCGACCGCCGCACGGCCTGAGGTGTCAGATCCGAGCCGAGCACCCGACCGGCACGGCGGTGGTCAGGACATCTCCGGCCCGGACGGACGCTCCGCCGAGGCCTGAACGGCGGAGATCAGCTCCGCGATCCGGTCGAGTTGGTCGTTCTGCGACCGCAGGTCGAGGGCGCCCAAACGGATGACGATGTGGCGCGCGCCGGCGGCGACATACCGGGTCAGGCCGTCGAGGACCTGGTCGGCGGAGCCGGTGACCACCGCCTGAATCCTCTCCAGTTCCTCCAGCGGCATCCCGTAGGCGACTCGCGCGTAGTCCTCGAGTGCCCGGCGCCCGCTCTGGACGTCCTCGTCGATCCGCACTGAGACGAACAGCGCGGGTGTGACGCGCTCGGCGGCCCGGCCGGCGGCGCGCGCCGCCCTGTGGATGTCGCGCAGCCCGGCGGTGTAGTCGGCCGGATCGGGCGGGTACGGCAGCCAGCCGTCGTATGCCCGACCGGCCCGGGCCAGCGCCGTGGGGGTCGCGCCGCCGAGCCAGACCGGCGGTCCGCCGGGGCGGGACGGCCTCGTCGCGGGTGGGAGGTCGTCGAACCTGAGGATCTCGCCGTGGAAGGCGTCGGCACCGTCCCAGAGGGCCCGCCACAGCGCGACCGTGTCGTCCAGCCGGGCGAAGCGCCGTTGCCACGGCACCTCGGACAGCGTGTAGAAGGGCCGTCCGAACCGACCGGGGAAGCCCGCGCCGACCGCCACGGTGAGCCGTCCGCCGGACAGCAGGTCGATCGACGCGAGGGACTGCGCCGCCTGGATCGGACGTCGCAGGAACGGCAGCAGCGCGCCCGTCCCCAGGGTCGCCGTCTCGGTGGCCGGGGCGAGCGCGGCCAGCATGGTCAGCGCCTCGACGCGCGGGCTGATCAGGGAGTCGTTGACGAAGAGCGAGGAGAATCCCAGGCTTTCGGCCCGCCGGCCGAAACCGACCAGGTCGCGAGGGTCACCGTCGGCGCCCCACTGGGCGGCGCCGGTCGGGAGCAGTACGCCGATGTCCATGCGGCTGATGGTCGTGACCGGTGCCGACGGCGACAATTCCCGCCAGGGAATGGCCGGGGCCCCTCGCCATTGTTAGAACAACGGGGTGGACTTCCCCCGGGCCCTGCGTGAACGCCGAAACTGTCGTCATCTCAGCCAGCTCGACCTGGCGCTGCGGGCCGGGACCACCCAGCGGCATCTCAGTTTCCTCGAGTCCGGTCGGTCCTTTCCCGGCCGGAACCTGGTCGTGCGGCTGGCCGAGTCGCTCGAACTGCCGCTGCGGGAGCGCAACGAGCTCCTGCTGGCGGCCGGGTACGCCCCCGTGTACCCGGAGAGCTCGCTCGACGACCCGGTGCTGGCCCCGGCCCGCACGGCGATCGACCACATCCTGCGCGGCCACCTGCCCTACCCCGCGCTGGTCGCGGACGGCAACGGCGATCTGGTCGCCGCGAACGACGCCTTCGGCCTGATCACCGAAGGCGCCGCGCCCGAGCTGGTGGGACCGGGCCGGAACGTCTATCGCCTCGCGCTCCACCCCGACGGCCTGGCACCCCGGATCCGCAATCTCGCCGAGTGGGCGCACCACATCCTGGCCCGCCTTGGCCGCCTGCCGGAGCTGCGGGCCGAACTGGCGCGACACGTGCCCGAGCCCGGGCCGGCCGACGGGCGGCTCGGTTTCGCGGTCCCACTCCACCTGGCGACGTCGCGCGGAGAGCTGCACCTGATGACAACGGTGACGACCTTCGCCACAGCCGTCGACGTGACACTGGCCGAGCTGAAGCTCGAGGCGTTTCTCCCGGTCGATCCCGCGACAGCCGAAGCCCTCTCGGCGGCCGTCGGTGGACCCGGGACGCCGCCGCGGCGGATCCGATCCTGACCGGACGAGCTGACCGACGACCCGTCGGCCCCACTGGTCGGGATGGCGCTGGACCGGCGGGTGTCCTGGACCGGCGGGTGCCGGAGAGAACGAACGGGGCGGTGCGGGGGAGCGAACCCCTGGCGGAACGCCGGGCCGCGAAGCGGCTAGCCACCCAGCGCGACGAACCGCCTGAGCTTGCCTGTCGAGGTGTGCCGGGGGATCCGCTCAACGATGCTTACGCCGAGGTCGGGGTTCGTGAGTCCGTACGGCCGTAGCGAGAGGGCCAGGGCCGCGGCCACCGCGGCGGTGTCGGGTGACCCGACCACGAGCACGTCCGCCCCGCCTCTGGTCTGCCGCACCTGATACTCGGAGATCAGCGGGTCGGTACCCAGCACATGCCGGAACGCGCTCGCCGGGACGGTGCGCGGCCCGTAGCGGAAGTCGTCGTCACGCCGACCGGCGATGTCGGCGACCCGCGGCATCGAGCTGCCACACGCGCAGCGGCCGGGCAGCAGCGTGATCTCGTCACCGAGGTCATAGCGAACAAACGGGAACGCGCGCCCGGCGAGCCCGGTCGCGAGGGTGCGCGCCGCCGGCTCGTCGGGGGCGGCCGGGCGCCCGGCCGCGTCGACCCGTTCGAGGATCACCTCGTCCGCGCAGAGGTGAAGGCCGTCGCCGTGGCCGCAGCCGACCGCCTGGACGCCGATCTCGGTCGAGCCCCACAGATTGTGGACGGGGGCGCCCCAGGCGGCGCCGATCGCGTGCCGGTCCTGTGGGCTGAGCGGCTCGGAGTTGGTGCTGACCCGAACCGGCCGGATGTCGAGCTCCCCCGCGATCGCCGCCCGGGCGAGGCGACCGATGACCGAGGCGTAGCCCACGAGATGGGTCGGCCGCGCGTCCGCGACCGCGCGCAGCACCTGATCGAACGGCGCCGCCGCCGGGATCACGACGGTCTGCGTCGACGGCCCGGTCGCGACGTCGAACAACGGCGTGCTGGCGTGGGGCGGCTCGCCGGCCTCCACCACGGCCAGTCGCGCCGGGCGGCCGGCCGAGCCGGAAGCGCGCTCGTCACGCGCCTGCCATCGCCAGGCGAGGCAGGCGAGCGTGACGAACTGCTCCCAGTCCCATACGTAGACGCCACGCACACCGCTCGAACCGCCCGAGGTGAACACCTGGAGCCCCGCGGGCGTGTAGGAGAACCAGCCCTGCCGGGCCAGCACCCGCTCGGCGCCCGCACGGTCGATGTCGGGCGTGGTGACGATCGTGTCCCATTCGTCGTGGACATCCCGCTTGGTCATGATCGGCAGCTGTGCGAGGTCGTCGGCCGTCGCCTTGGCCGGGTCGATGTCGGCCATCCGGGCCGCGTGGAACGGCGAGCGCTCACGCGCGAACCCCAGCAACGACCGGAGCCGTTCGGTGCGGTAGCGCTCGATGCGTCGGCGCGGCCACGCCAGCCGCGCCACGTGGTCCTCGAGCGCGGCCCGCACAGCACTCAGGTGCGCCGCGCGCAGACGCTGGTAGACCGCCTTGGGGTCCTCCTGGGACACGCACACAGTGTCGGTCGCGGGCAGCGGTCACGCCAGCCGCGAGGCCGCGGCAGCGTGCCACCCGCGGTCCCGGAGATCGATCACCGGCGTCGCCCGTCGCCGGACAGTGCCGCGGCTTGAGCTGAGCTCCCTGCTCGGGTTCAGGGGGTCAGCCGTCCGGGCTCCACTGCCAGCGGGGCACCTCGCGGATCGGGTGCAGTTCGGTGTCGGTGGCGGCCCAGGAGTTCTGCTGGGCGACCTGCGCGCCGAACTCGATGTGCTCGCGCACCGCCGCGCGGAACGGGGTGTCGTCGGGCAGGCCGGCCTCGTCGAGTGCCTGGAGGTACGCCTCGACGAACCGTTCCCGCTGCTCGTCGGTGATCTGGAGATGCCGGTGCACGTCGATCAGGTACTGGAAGCCGACCTCGTGGCTGAAGCGGTCGGGGCCGCCGAACGATTCCCCGGTGAACCAGGTGAGACGGTCGACATGGGTCGGCACGCGCTCCGTAAAGAGTTCGCTCAGCACCGGATCGGCGAGCGCCTTCTGGTAGAACAACTCCTCAAGCCGGTGCAGGGCGGCATCACCGCCGGCGTGCTCGTACAACGTCTCTGCCATGGTGTCGGGGGATCCCATCGCCCAGCGTGCGCTGTCCCGCGCACCAACTGCATGAAACGCTAGAGCGATGCCCACGGCAGGGGAAACAGAAGTTTTCGGTGGCCCCACAGCGGCTGTCGGTCGATCATCACCGCGGCCCGCCGCCGTGCGGTTCGACCTCCGCCAGCTCGGTTACTTCGTGGCGGTCGCCGAGGAGCTGAACTTCACCCGCGCGGCGCGGCGCCTCAGCGTGGCCCAGCAGTCGCTCAGCAGCGCGATCGCACGACTCGAGTCGCAGGTCGGGTTCGACCTGTTCGAGCGCTCCACCCGGGCGGTGGCGCTGACCGAGCGCGGGTCCAGGTGGCTGCCCTATGCCCGTGACCTGCTCGCCGTCGCGGAGCGTTGCGCGACCGCCGCGCACGACATCGCCGCCGGCGGTGGCGCCAGCCTGCGGATCGGGCTGGCCGCCACCGCGGCGGTCGAGATCACGCCGAGACTGCTGCACGCCTACGCCGAGCGGCATCCCGGCGTCCGCGTCGTGACGAAGCACTACGGCCTGGAGGATCCGACTGGCGGCCTGCGCACCCACCTGAGCGACGTCGCGATCGTGCGGCCACCGTTCACCAGCGCGGGACTGGATCTGGTCGTGGTGGCCACCGAGCCGAGGTTCGTAGCCCTCTGGGACGGCCATCCGTTGTCGACCAGGCAGAACGTCGGGTTCGAGGAGATCGCCGATCTGCCGTGGATCGACGTCGTCGCGTCAGACCCCGTCTGGTGCGCGTTCTGGCGGGTGAACGAGCGGCGTAGCGGACCTGCGCGGTTCGGCGCTCAGGGCCACACCTTGGACGATCTGCTCGACGCGGCCCGCGCCGGCCAGGCGGTCGGACTGGTCCCCGCCTCGATCGCCCGCGCGCAGCGCTGGCCCGGCCTGGCGTTCGTCGAGGTCGCCGACATCCCGGGCTCGGACGTCGCCGTCGCCTGGAACCCGGCCGCCCTGCCCGCGCCCGCCCGCGACTTCATCGGCCTCGCCGCAACGCTCGCCTCCGACCAGCCACCCGGTCACGCGGACGGGCCGGCCCGCGCCCCGTTCCGGTAGAGCCGACCCCTTGAGCGACGTCCTGTGCGCCCACGATCGCGGGCTCGCCACGCGCAGGCCGCCTCCGCCCGCGTCGCCGACGAGGACCTCACCGCCGATGCGATCACCGTCGCCGCCCCGCTGCACGACCCGGGGATCCCGGCGCTGCTTGAGACGTGGGTCGACGTGCTGTTCACCGATCCCCGCCTGAACCCTCGGAGCTGGTGCCAGTGTGAGCGGCGCTGTCGCCTGCAGGAGGAAGTAGGCGCCCAGAGGGCCGGTGTTCAGGTCGTGTTCCCGCTGAACGAACAGGATCTCGTCCGCCGTTGGATCCTCGACGCCGGTCAGGCCGCTTCCCAGCGGCGCTCCGTCGTGGCGGACGCCGAGGAGAGTGGTGTGTAGCCCGGAGCAGTGGTCCGGATGCTCGAAAGCCATCCACTCGGCGATCGGCGCGCCCTGGTCCCCGCCGTGGATGTAGTACCTGGCCTCCCCGAGGACCTCGGTCAGCAGCCTGTGAAAGAAGACCGGACGCACGAGCAGTTCACGGCTCCCGAGGCACTGAGCCGCTGGCTCACCGCTCACCGCTCACGGCCTGGCAAGGGAAGGGACGTCCGTGGGCCACACCGAGTTCGCGGACGCACTGCGCCTGCGCGCAACGCTGCGCAACGCTGCGCGAGGCCGCGGCGGCCAACCAGCGGACTGGGCGACGGTCGCCGGAGACTGTCGATTTCCACTCGAACGTCACTTTCTCGAAGCATGGAGTCGTGGCTACCGCCGAGGTACTGGACGCCGGCGGTCCGCACGAGCGGCCGACGGCACTTTTCGTCACCCGCGCGGGCAGGGAGATTGTCACGAAAATCAGCACTGACGGGGGGGACCTGCGAGCCGGGGAAATCCTGACAGTGGAGTACGACGAGCGTGATCCGACCCGGGCGCGTGAACTTGACCGTTCATGGAACTGGGGTCTTCCGATCGGCCTGACCATAGTCGGACTGGCGATGCCCGCTGTCGCCGGCTGGATTCTCCTCCGCCGTCGCCGGGAATATCCCGGATGGGACGCCCTGTCGCCGTCCGAGACAGCCGAGATCTTCGGGGCACTCTCGGTGCCGTGGTGGCCTGCCGCGCCGTCACCAGCCACCGCCGACGGATCGCGGGAGCATGAGGAAGGTCGGGTCCTCATGCTGCGTCAGGACCAGCAGGCGATCCACCGGGCGCTACCGGGCTGGGATCTGCGCGCGGTGGGAGCCGGAAGTGAGCAGGGCCGCTGGCGGGCCGGCCAACGGCTCAGTACGGCGGTCGAGGAGGTTGTGGTGCCGGCGTGGCCGAGGTGAACCGTGGCGGGTGCGGGTCAGCCTGCTGGAACAACCGCCGCCTCCGGCCACCTGAGCCGCCGCCGTGCGACAACCGGCGCGGGGGGTGGTGCACCCCGGCACCGAGCCAGCGCCGACGACTTCGCCCGTGGCCCTGCGGCGGCTGTCCCGGCGGCCTGGCGGCGGTTGTCCTGACGGTCCTCCAGCTTGCCCGCGACCACGCGACCACGCGACCGGCACAGTCTCCGGCGTGGCTACCAGGCAACCGGGCCGTTGGCGTCGATGAACGTGCCTGACTCCGCGTCGGCGGGCAGCGTCGCGGCCGTGACCACGATCTGCGCCGCTTCGTCGGCGGTCAGCGGCGCCTGCTGTCTGCTGATCGGTGTCAGATCCGTCTGAACGAAGCCGGGACACACTGACGTGACCTTGATCGGAGTGTCCTTCAGGCTCTTCGCCAACTCGACGGCGATGCTGTTCAGCGCGGCCTTCGAGCTTCGGTACGCCGGCAGGAGCATCGAGTAGTACGGCGAAAGAGGGTTGTTCTGATCGGTGAGCGAGCCCATGGTCGACGAGACGTTGACGATCCGCCCGGCGGCGCTCCGGCGCAGCAGCGGCAGAAAAATCTCCGTCACGGTGACCGACCCAAATGTATTGGTCTCGAACGTCTGCCGGAAGATGTCCGTGTCGGCGAACTCATGCTCCACGGTGTCGGTCGCCTCGGGCAGAATGCCCGCGTTGTTTATCAGCACGTCGAGCCGGCGGTAACGTTCCCGGATGATCTCGGCGGCGGCTCGCGCGCTCGCCGGTCTGGTTACGTCGAGTTCCACCCAGTCCGCGGTGAGTCCCGACTCTTCCAGTGCATCTACGGCTTTGCGTGCGGCGGCTTCACCGCGCGCGCCGATAACGACTGTGGCGCCGGTAAGAGCCAATGCCTTGGCCGCCGAAAATCCGAGGCCCCGGTTTCCGCCGGTGATGAGGACTATTTTCGACATTCTTCCCGAACTCCCGTCTATATGGTTCCCCTCAACTGTGGCGGCTGTGGCAGCGGAAGTCTGGCGAGATTCCGACGTCACGTTCCTGTCGTATCGGGTCGTGGAGGCCCGGGTGTTGCTGATCACTGCGCAGTTTTGATCAACCAGCCGTTGGCAGCGGCTGCTGGTGCCCGGAGCGTGGAGGTGGGACTGCGCCTGAGCCAGATCGACGAGGCGGACGAGCTGCCGTTTCCGGTCAGAGTGCGCCGAATCCTCGTTGCAGCCGGGCCAGGGCGTCGTCGATCGCAACAAGCGGGTCCCGGTGCGGCGAGGACGGTGCGGGTCGCCTGGACGTGTCGAGTTGGCTGATCATCATGACGCCGATGATGGCGCCGCTGACTGCGATGACGTCGGGGTCGTTCGCCTTGCGTCCGGCACGTTCTGCCACGGCCACGGTGAACTCGTGCGTGGCGGAGGTGAGGTGATCCAGGTGCGCCGCGCGGACCTCGGGTATCGCGGCGATGAGCTCGGTGCGGTGCTGCTCCAGGGCACGCTGGTCGGGACTCAGGGCGGCGTAGCCGGCGCGCAGCGCCTCGCGGAAGGCCGTGATGACGCCCTCGCCGGCCGGGCGGGCGCGGAAGTGGGACAGGAGATCGTAGTCGGCGGCGTCCCACAGGACCATGTCGGGCTTGGTCGGGAAGTGCCGGAAGCAGGTCCGCGCCGCGACCCCGACCTCTTCGGCGATCATGCTGACCGTGGTCTCGGCGTATCCTCGCTCGGCGAACAGCCGCAGCGCGGTCGACTGGATCGCCTGCTTGAGCGCGATGGTCTGCGTCTGACTCCACGATGGCCGCTCCGGCGACAATTACTCGCTCCCTCCGACAACGGTGTCAGCGCGTGCTGTGTCGATCATTGCCCTGTCACCCGCCTGGCTGACAGGCGACGGCCCCGACACGCCGGCGGCGACGCTGTCGGTTCCGACAACGTCGCCTTCATCGCCGGCGTCGGTCGCGTCTGGCGAGTAGATGGTCGCTCGGCGTGGGAACAGTGCCAGCGCCAGAAGCGCCCCGGTGAACGCTATCCCGCCGCAGACGAGCAACGCGGTGTCGACGCCGTCGACGAACGCCGAGCGGATGTCGGCGAGCAGGGCTGGTGAGTGGAGCTGCTGGGCCAGCGCGGTGCCGTCGAAGACCCCGCCGCGCGCGACACCAGCCTGGGCCGGGGTGAGCTCGGTCATCGCCGGGGTGGCATCGAGGCTGGCGCGGTAGCTGGCGAGTGCGGTGGTTCCGAGTATCGCGGCGCCGAACGGGCTACCGGCATCCTGCAACGCCTGGATGAGGGCCGAGGCGACACCGGCCCGGGCGACGGGGACGCGCCCGAGCGCGGCGGCCGTGGCCGTGGCGAGGACCGCGCCGAGCCCGGCGCCGGTGATCGAGGTCCAGGCGGACACAAACCCGAAACCGCTGCCCGTGCTCGTGCCGGACCCGAGTGCCAGGCCGGCGCTCAGCACCGTGAAGCCGCCGACGAGCACCACCTTCGCGCCCATCGTCTTCGTGAGTGGCTCGGCACCCACCGCGCCGACGGCGAGCCCGCCGAGCAGCGGGAGGAGCCGCAGGCCGGAGCCGATGGAGTCCACGCCGAGCACGGCCTGGAAGTACTGCGGCAGGATGAACACCACCCCGATCATCGCCAACGAGCACAGGAAGGCCAGGACCGTGCCCCAGACGTAGTCGGGGATGCGGAACAGGCCGATGTCGACCAGCGGCTCCCGTGTCCGAGCCGTGACCGGTGCCACGGGCAGGCGGCGGGTCAGGCGACGCTGCCAGGCTGCGAACACGAGCATCAACAGGGTGCCGGCCAGCAGTGCGCAGATCACGACCGTCGAGCCCCAACCACGGGTGCCCGCCTCGGTGAACCCGTAGACCAGCCCGGTCAGTGCCCCGCTGAACAGAGTCATCCCCACGAGATCGAGCCGGCCCCAGTGCGACCCCCGGGACTCTGGCACCAGAGCCACCACCGCGACCAGTGCGATGATCACGACCGGCACGTTGACGAGGAAGACCCAGCCCCACCAGAACCGGTCGAGCAGCCAGCCGCCCAGAATCGGTCCGGTCGGCAGAGCCAGGAAGTTCACGCCCGCCCACACGCCGACCGCTCGGGAACGCTCGTCCTCGGCGAACATCACCGTGACCGCCGACATGGCCATCACCACGATGCCGGCCCCGGCGATTCCGCCCACCGCGCGCGCGGCGATGAACATGGCCGCCGAACCGGACCAGGCGGCCCAGGCCGAGGTGGCCCCGAAGGTGGCCAGAGAGGCGATCATCACCCGGCGCCGCCCGTACCGGTCACCCAGCGACCCCAACGGCAGCATCGCCGCGGCCCAGGTCAGCAGATACGCCGAGGAGAACCACACCAGATCCGTGCCCGAGGCATGCAGCTTCACCGCAAGCGTCGGCAGCGCCACCGCCAGCACCGTTCCGTCCACGCCAACGGCGAAGACGGCCACCGCGACGCCGGCCAGCGCCCACCACTTCCGATCCATGACATCACCTTTGTCATCAAGTGACTTAATGTCAGTGAGTGACACTAGCACAGTGGATGACTTTGATCATCTGGCTATGATCACTCACTCTCGGCCTGTCCGCCGGGCGCGGGCTCCCTGTAAGCCCCGTGCGTAAGCCCTGTGCGCCTCGTCCGGGCGGTCGGTGATGTCTGGCGACGGAATCGGTGATGCCCGGCGGCAGGACCGCGCCGGCTACTTAGCGGTCTGACCGGCGGCTTGTCGGCCGTCGCGGTGCGGTCGGCTACGGTGAAAAGGTGGGACTGCCCCTGAGCCGGATCGACGAGGCAAACGAACTGCTGACCAACGACCCGTTGGCGTTGCTGATCGGGATGGTGCTGGACCGGCAAGTCGGACAAACAAGGAACGATCGGTAGGCGGAGCCCAGTATCGACGGCCTGCTTCGGTCGGGTCGTCGGCGGAACGCGGCCCGTGGCATGGTGGTCACGACGGCGTAATACGCTGTGTTACGCTGACGGCATGCCAAACATTCGGTTCACGATCTCGACGGCCTCGGACGTCCAGGCCGCGATCAGGATGCATGCCGAGGCGGCAGGTATGGATGTGTCCGCCTACATGGTCGCGGCGGCCGTCGCGCAGATGGCGCGCGACGATGCCGCCACGGCGACCTTCGCGGCCCTTGACGCGCGCAACCAGGCAGCCCTTGAGCAGACTGTCGACGTCTCCGAGGCGGACCTGCCTTCGTTCGACGCCTTGGCGGCGGACGAGCAGGCGCTCGTCCGCCGGGTCCTGAACAGCGCGCTTGGATCGGACACCGCAAGCGTCGCATGATCGCGCGTACTGTCGTCTATGACGCCGGGATGCTGGTGGCGCTCCTGCGAGACAGCTCCTCGGCGCGGCTGCTCCACCACGGCCTACGCGCGGCTCCGCACCGGCCGGTCGTCATCGGCCCGGTCCTCGCCCAGGCGTGGCGACCAGACCCGGAGACGGTTCATGCCTTCAGTCAGTACCTGAAGGACTGCACCGTGCCCCAGACTCGGGAGAGCACGCCACCTGTGCGCGGCGTGTCGAGTCTCCCCGCCGGCTGCGTTGCCTGCGCGAGAACCTTCACCCTCGACTCATATAAACGGGCGGGGGCCATGCTCGCCGAGGCCAGGCTTCCCACGAAGAAGCGACCGGACGTCATCGACGCCCTGGTCGTCATAGCGGCTGCTCTTCACGGCCCGGCCCAGATCCTCACCAGCGACCCGGACGACATAGCCGCCTACACCGCCACCCTCGACCGCGCTGACATCGTCGTCGAACCGATCTGAGACGCTCCTCGCGATCCCGGGCTGACGCTCCGTCGTTGCGAACGGCCGAACGGCGGCCTTGATCGGCGCGGCGAGCCGGCGGCAAGATCGGTGTCATGCGCAGCCTCCGCATCCGGCTCGCGGTCACCGATGATCTTCCCGCGCTGCTCGAACTGTACCGGCAGCTCGCTCGCTTTCCGATCGGGTCGCTGCCAACCGACCCGGCCGTCGCCGGCCCGGTCCTCGCGCGCATCCTCACCGACCCGGCCCGGCGGTTGCTCGTTGCCGAGGCCGGTGACAGGGTTGTCGGTACCGCCGATCTAGTGATCATCGCTAACCTGACGCACGGCGGCCGGCCGTGGGCGATCGTCGAAAACATGGTCGTCGACGCCCAGACCCGCCGCCGCGGTGTCGGCGAGGCGCTTATGACCCACGTTCTCGATGCCGCTCGCGCCTCCAACTGCTACAAGGTTCAGCTTCTGTCCCGCAACGACCGGTCGAAAGCTCACGCCTTCTACGCGGCGGTCGGCTTCACCCAGTCCGCCGCCGGGTTTCGGATCTACCTGACCTGATCAGATCACGGCAACTCGACCAGGCCGCGCGGATGTTGGCTCATCGAGCTGAGCCAGATGGCCGCACGATGTTGCCGCGGCGGTGGTCCGCTACGGTGAAGGTGTGGGACTGCACCTGAGCCAGATCGACGAGGCGGACGAACTGCTGACCAACGACCCGTTGGCGTTGCTGATCGGCATGGTGCTGGACCAGCGGATGTCGGAACCGTGGAGTGATCCCCGAGCTTGGCCGACGAGGCGGCCGCGTCCTGCGCTGGCATGACGGCCAAGGTGGCGTGACAAGGGTTCGATGGCCGACTATGACGTCTTCGTAGCCGACTGCCCGGCTCGCACGACCCTGGAGGTCATCGCCGATACCTGGTCGGTCGTGGTGGTGTACGCCCTCCGGGACGGTCCTCGGCGCTACACCGATCTTCGTGCTCGGATTGGTGGGATCAGCAAGAAGATGCTGACTCAGACTCTCCGGAAGCTTGAACGGCGGGGCATCGTCGAGCGGCGAGACCTGGCCACAGCGCCCAAGGGCGTCGAGTATCGGCTCACCGACCTGGGCCGGAGCCTGCTGGCGCCAGTATCCGTGCTCGCCCGCTGGGCCGAGGAGCACGCGGAGGAACTCGGCGACGACTCGTTTGCCTGACGTAGGGCACCGGATGGTTCCCCATGGCTGCCTAGCGTCGCCGGCATGCGAATCGGAATCCTAGGTGCTGGTGTGATGGCGGACGCACTCGGAACCCGCTGGGCGGCGGCCGGTCACGAGCTGATGGTCGCGGGCCGAACGACACAGAAGGCGCGTGCTCTGGCGGAGAAGTGGGGCGGCCGGGTCGGTGGGTTTCAGGAGACGGCCGCGTTCGGCGACGCGGCGTTGATCGCGGTTCTTTACCAGGGGATGCCCGCCACGCTGGCGGCGATCGGCGACGGCCTGCGCGGCAAACCGGTAATCGACTGCAACAACCCCGTCGAGGTCGACCACTTCACGTTGGTCACCGCCCCTGGCCAGGCCATGGCGTGGGAGATCCAGAATGCGACCGGCGGGCAGGTGGTGAAGGCATTCAACCTGTGCCATGCCCGCGTGTGGAAGATGGATGAGCCGTTGTTCGACGGGCGTCGGCTATCTGTTCCGTACTGCACGGACGAGGCCGCCGCGGCGGCCGTCGCCCGCCAGCTGATCGAGCAAGTGGGAGGCGAACCCGTGTCGGTCGGCGATCTCCGCCATGCTCATCATCTCGAGGCCATGGCGGCAGTCGTGATCTCGCTGCTGTTCGCCGGGCGCGATCCGAGCACGGTCTTCAACCTGGTCGACGCTCTCCCACCTGCGTAGGGCGTCACGGTCTGAGCCCGCGACGGAGGACCCAGCTCTCGCTCGTCCGACGCCGCGCGGCCAGGAGCCAACTCGAAGGTGGCCCGGTCGCGCGGAATGCCCTCCGTGGTTTCGCCGGTGTCCCGGTTATGGTGACGGCGTGGGACTGCATCTGAGCCAGATCGACGAGGCGGACGAGCTGCTGACGAACGACCCGCTGGCGCTGCTGATCGGGATGGTGCTGGACCAGCGGGTTCCGGAGGGATGGAGCGGGAAGGACGGAGCGCACAGATCTCGCGCCCGAGACAACAATGCCTAGGCTAGGAACCTCTGCCGATTCGGGCTGCCAACTTCGGAAGCAGCCGTAGGGCATTGTCCCGGCGGACCCGCTGGCGTGTGGTGGGGTTGAGAAACGGGTCGACGTCCAGAGCGGCCGTGACGGCGGCGACCTCCCGAGCGGGGCGGGCCGGCCAGTCTGTTCCGTAGAGAACACGAGTCGGGTCGGCGGCGGTCAGCAAGGTCGGCGTGGCGTACGGCGACATGGGCAGCGCCGTGTCGTAGTAGAAGCGGCGCAACGCCCGGCGGACGGCGTCGGGGTCCGGGCCCTCGCCCTGGCGGCCAGCGGATTCCGCGCGGCCGGCCGCCCAGGGCAGGAATTCCACCGGCGTGCGAGAGAATCACCGAAACGTCTGGATAGCGGTCCAGCGTCCCCGAGCCGACGAGACTCAGCGCCGCCCGCGTGGTGTCGAGCAGGAAGTCCCCGATGAAGTCCGGCACCCGCGCGATCTTGGTGCCGCCTTCCGGGAGGCTGAAGGGGTGGATGAACACGACGGCCCGGCGGTGGTTCAGTTCGGCGAACAAGGGGTCGAAGTCGGCGTGGCCCAGGTAGCGGTCGCCCGTCCTCGTCATGAGGGAGATCGTCATGGACGCTCGACCGGGCAGGTACGCCCTCGTCACATCGGTGGCCAGAGGGATCCGGGCAATCACTCTTGGGAGGGACGCCACGCAGTGGCCGGTCCGCGAGAATGATCGAGATGTCGACGTCGCGGACCCCTTGGCTGATTCGACCAGGTCGGATGTCGCGACCCCGCTGGCTTTCCGCCTGGTGGGACCGGACCGGGCGGACGCGGTCCCGGGAGGTGGACGTCGCGATCACCCTCGCGGTGACGGCAGCGACCGTCCTCCCCACCCTTGCTCCCCACCCACGAGCCTGGTGGATCGTCGGGTTGGCGGTCCTCACCTCGGTTCCCGTCCGGTGGCGGCGACGTGCCCCCATCCGGATGGTGCTGGTCGCTGGACTGGCAATGACGCTCCTGGTGCTGTGGGAGAAGCCACTGCTCCCGTTCGGCCCGCTGGTCTGCGTCTACACCATCGCCGCACTCAGCCCGCCGACATTGCGCGCGATGAGCGTGCCGCTCATCGGGGCGGCGGTGCTCTTCTCGCTTGCCCTTCCGCATGAAAACGGCGACGCCTATCGCGCGGTCGGCACCGCGTTCGTCGCCGCCTACGCCCTGGGCACCGGCGCCCGGGCGCGTCGAGCGCACGCCGCGGAACTGGCCGAACGCGCCCGCCGGCTCGCGGAGGAGCGCGCCGCCGCGGTAGCGAGCGAGCGGCTGCGCATCGCGAGGGACATGCATGACATCGTCGCGCACGCCGTCGGGCTGATGATCGTGCAGGCCGAAGCCGGGCCCCTGGTGGTGCGGTCGGACCCGGATCGTGCGGAGGCCGCGTTCGACGCGGTGGCCGAGACCGGCCGAGGCGCTCTGACGCAGCTTCGTCACCTGCTCGGCGCGTTGCGCCTCACCGGGGACAGCGGGATCCATGCTGTCGAACCCCTGCCAGGACTCGACGGCATCCCCACGCTCGTCGAACGGGTCAGGCACGCGGGACTCGAGATCACCCTGGCCGCCGAGGGCAGCCGTTCCGAGCGTCCCATCCCGGCCCAGGTCGGAGTGGCGGCATACCGGATCGTCCAGGAGGCTCTGACCAACGTGCTACGCCACGCCGACGCCCGGCGCGTGCGCGTCTGCCTACGGTGGGCCGAGACCACTCTCGTCGTCGAGGTGACCGATGACGGCCATGGCCCGGGTGACCCGACCGGCGGATACGGCCTGGCGGGGATGCGTGAGCGGGCGGAGTCCTGCGGAGGATCGCTGCGCGCTGGGCCGCCGGAGAACCCGCGGAAAACGGGATTCGTGGTGACGGCGACACTGCCGCTGGGTTAGGAATCCGCTTGGATCGGAGTCGTGCTACGTGTCCTGATCGCCGACGACCAAGACCTCATCCGCGCCGGCTTCGCCATGATCCTCAACGCCCAGCCGGGCATCACCGTCGTCGGGGAGGCTCACGACGGTGATGCCGCGGTGTCCCAGGTAGCTGAGCTGCGGCCGGATGTCGTCCTGATGGACATTCGGATGCCCGGCATCGGCGGGGTCGAGGCCACCCGCCAGATCTGCGAGGTGTCGCAGGCGAAGGTACTCGTGTTGACGATGTTCGATCTGGATGAGTACGTCTACGACGCGCTCCGCGTCGGCGCCTGCGGATTCCTGCTCAAGGACATCCGCCGGGACGAACTGGTCCAGGCTGTGCGGGTGGTGGCCGCGGGTGACTCCCTGCTCGCCCCGTCGGTGACCCGGCGTCTGGTGCAGAACCTGATCAGGCGGCCCAGCCACGGAACCGCACCACGACTGGCGATGCGGCTGAACGAGTTGACCGACCGGGAAGGCGTGATCCTGCGGCTGGTCGCGAGCGGGATGTCCAATGCCGAGATTGCAGCGGAGCTGGTCGTCAGCGAGCACACGGTGAAGACACACGTCAGCAGGATCCTCACGAAACTCGGACTGCGAGACCGGGTGCAGGCGGTGGTTTTCGCGTATGAGTCCGGGCTCGTCGTTCCCGGGGACGGGTGACGAGTAGTCCGTACGTCTGATCCGTGGGATCGCTCTCGGCGGCGATGCGGCGGCATCCGTGGAAAGAAAGCATCAGGGGCAGCTTTAGCGAAGGGAGCTGCTTCAGTGAAAACCCCAACCCCAACCCCAACGGCAACGTCGGTGCCGGTGCCCGTGACCATCGCGGCGCGTCAGACCGTCGCGGCCGTGGCGGCCGTCCTGGTGTCGTCGCTCCTGTTCCGCCTGGGCACCGGACTACAGCCGTGCCCCTGGTTCACCTGGCTTGCGCCCCTGCCGGTGCTCGCGGTGGCCCTTCGTCTCAGCGCCCGTGCGGCGTTCGCCCTCGCGTTCGTCGCATGGCTCGGCGGGGAGAGCCAGCTCTGGGGCTACTTTCTGGGGACGCTGGACATGCCACCAGCGGTGGGCACGTCCATCATCATCGGCACGGCGTTGGCGTTCGGGCTCACAGTCCTGGGAACCAATGCTCTGCTCGTGCGACGGCGAACGCTGATCGCGGCGTGCTTCCTGCCCGTGACGTGGGCCGGCTTCGAGTACCTGCTGTCGCTGGCGATGCCGCATGGCGCCTGGTGGAGCCTGGCATACACCCAGGCTGACCTGCTTCTGGTGTTGCAGACGGTGTCCGTCACCGGGCCGTGGGGCGTCACCTTCCTGGTCCTGCTGATCCCGAGCACGGCGGCGGTGCTCTTGGCGCCGGGCGTGGTGGGTCGCGCGAAGGCCATCACGGTCGCCGTGACCTTGCTGGCTGTGGCACTTGGATACGGCGGCTGGCACCTGGCCCACGCCCCTGGCCGACAGGAGGCGAAGGTGGCACTGCTCGCCGCCGACCGGCCCGACGACCCGGTCTCCCTGGTCACGCCCGCGGGCCGCGAGCTGCTGGATCGCTACCTTGCCCGCGTCCGAGACGTGGCGACGGGCGGGGTTCGCGTCGTGGTCATCCCGGAGAAGGTCTTCGCCGCGGATGACAGCAGCCTGCGCGTGCTCTCGGAACCCCTGGCCCGCCTCGCCTCGCAACGGAAGATCGACGTGGTCGTCGGACTGGTACTCACCCGCGGCGGCACGACCTACAACGCCGCGATCGACTTCCAAGCCGGCCAGGGAACACCCGCCGTCTACTACAAGCGTCACCTGATCCCCGGCGCCGAAAGCGACCTGAGTCCCGGCGACCAGCCGATGCTCGTACCGGGCCCCGGCGGGGAATGGGCACTCGCGGTCTGTAAGGACATGGACTTCCCTGGCCTGATCCGCGACTACCGCCAGCGCGGCGCGACCGGTGTCTTCGTGCCCGCGTGGGACTTTGGCAACGATGGGTGGCTTCACAGCCGCATCGCTGTCACCGGGGGTGTCGAGAGCGGTGTCACCATCGCACGGTCGGCACGCAGAGGCGATCTGACGGTCAGCGATCCCACCGGCCGGGTGCTGGCCGAGAAACGCAGTGACACAGCGACCATCGCGGCCGTGGTCACCAGGCTGCCGTCTCCAGCCGCTCCTACCGTGTACTCCAGATTCGGTGACTGGTTCGCCTGGGCCTGCCTGCTCGTGTTCGCCGCCGGACTGGCGTCACTACGCATACGACGCGCAGGTCGACGCATAGCGGAACCCCGCCCTCTCATGGTGGGGGCGAACCCGGCCGGCGCGCGCACATCGCGGGGTGCTGAACCAGTCGGTTCCGGAAAGATGGAGTAGACAAGGCGTTTCGTGTCTGTTCGACTACACAAAGACAGAAGTCGGTCTTGTGGTCGCCGGAGCGAAGAGCAGAGCGAGCGACCATAACGGCGTTTGACGAGTCTGGATCTGCACTGTGGCCTCGTGGTCACTTCCTCCCCGCCGTCCTCCGGGACTGGCGGGGCTTTTTTTGTAGGCACCCGGCCAGCATGGGCACGTAGATCCCGTGCGCGTAGCGCGGCGGATCGTCAGTGGGCGATGACTCGGCGGCGAGCTCGTGACGGTCCGTGTCTGCCGCGGCGGCCGGCCGACATGGTCGGCTACGGTGATGATGTGGGACTGCATCTGAGCCAGATCGACGAGGCCGACGAGCTGTTGACGAACGACCCGTTGGCGCTGTTGATCGGGATGGTGCTGGACCAGCAGATTCCGTTGGAGCGCGCGTTCGCGGCGCCACTGGAGCTGACGCGGCGGCTCGGCCGTTCTTTGGACCCGGCGGATCTGGCGGGGATGGATCCGGACGAGCTGGCCGCGGTCTTCTCCATCCAGCCCGCGCTGCACCGGTTCCCGGCGGCGATGGCCCAGCGGACGCAGAAGCTCTGTCGGATCATCGTCGACAGCTACGACGGCGATGCCGCGGGCGTGTGGACGACCGCCGCGGACGGGCGGCAGCTGTTGAAGCAGGTCGCGGCGCTGCCCGGCTTCGGGGTGCAGAAGGCGAAGATCTTCGTGGCGCTGCTCGGCAAGCAGCTCGGCGTCGATGCCCCGGGCTGGCGGGAGGCCACCGCCCCGTTCGGAGAGGCCGGCAGCTACCTCTCGGTGGCGGACATCGTCGACCAGCCGAGCCGGGACAAGGTCCGCGAGTACAAGAAGCAGATGAAGGCGGCGGTGAAGGCTGCAACGGCCTGACCTGCAGGTCTGGGAGTGAACTCCCCATCCTGTCCGCAAGGTGTCCGCTGGATGGCCAGGGTCGCGCGTCGATGTCGGGCGCTCTGTTGACTCACTGTAGTCGTTGTCTGGCGCTCGTTCGTCCGTGTGAGTAGATGTGTGACGCTGCAAGTGGTGGTGGACGGCCTTTGGCGGGACGAGGAGGACGCGGAGTACATCCGGCATCGGTCTGATCGTTATCCCGGCGCGACCGATATCGAGCCTGAGTGGACCTTGGAAGCGGTGAAGGATCCGCGGAGGATCATTCGTGACCCGGACCCGAGGAGCAGGATGGGCGCGGCTGGCCTGATCGGGTAGTCGCGTAGTGCCGGGTTCGTGCCGAACCGTGATTGTCGATCCGATCGATGAGGCTGGGATCACCGCGTGGACGACCCGCGGAAGCGATCTTCGGGACTACCTGGAGGAGGCAGCGGCGGTGACTGATGCCTGAAACGGCGGCGAGTTCATGTGCTGGCCACCAACACGTCCTCTCCGCTCGACGGGCGGAGGCCGTCGGCCCGGCCGGCGAAGTAGCGCTCGGCAAGCACCGTGCCCGGCACGTGGTGGACGTCCCCGAAACCCGCCTCACGGGCCACCGCCAGCATCTCGTCGGGCGTGTAGAAGCTGATGAACGGTGTGTTCGAGGCCTGCGCGCCTTTCTTGGACGCCTCCAGCCCGACACGGTCGGCCTCGTCGAGAAGTAGCTCGGGAGGCAGCAGGAACGTCATCGCGACCGTCGACCCGGGTGCGAGTCCGGCGATCTGGCGCAGGGTGGCGGCGGTGGCCTCCTTGGAGAGATACATGGTCACGCCGGTGGAGGCGACCACCGCCGGTTGCCCGGCGTCGAAGCCGGCGGCGGACAGCTGCGTCAACCAGTCCCCGTCCGCCTCGAAGTCGACGGGTACGAGGCGCAGCCAGCCCGGGATGCCATAGCCGAGTTCGATCAGGCGCTCGCGCTTCCACACCTGCGGGCCGGGCTGGTCGACCTCGAACACCGTCAGGCGGGCGGCGATCTCCGGTTCACGCTGGGCGAACGTGTCCAGGCCCGCGCCCAGGATGACGTACTGGGCGACGCCGTGGTCCGCCTTCTCGGTGACGAGGTCCTGGATGAGACGCGCACGGGCCACGATCGACGCCCGGAACCCGCTGGTGGCGCGAGGGTCCATGTCCGGCCGGGTGCGCCAGTCGCTGTCGGGGGCGGCCAGCCGCAGGCCCACCTCGTCGGCGAGAACGTGCGGTGGCGAGTCGACCTGGACGTGCATCGCCCGCCAGAGGGCGACTCGCACGGCGGTGCTGTCCGGTGCCGTGTGCCGTGGGTCTGTCATGTCCGCACGCTCTCCGGGCTGGTTCCGAGGGGGGCCCGGAGGCTCCAGAGGCGCCCATCGGGATCACGGACAGTCATCTCCCTGGTCCCGTAGTGGGTGTCCTCGAACGGAGTGACCACCTCGACGGCAGGGTCGGGGTGGAACGCCTCCGCGTCGGGCACCTTCAGCACGATGCGTGGTGCCTGGGGTTCCCTCGTTTCGGGTACCTCGGCGATGAACACGTAAGGACCCTGACCATTGCGGAGCTGACCGGAGTTGTGATCGGTCTCGAACTCCAGCCTGAAACCCAACGCCTGGAAGAACCTTGCCGCTTTACCCCAGTTGTGGGTCTCCAGGAAAATGGCTTCTATTCCTTCGGCCGTCATGTCAGGTCTCCGATTCGGACGGTTGCGGTGGCTGCCGGGGGGTGTCGTCGAGGTAGGTACGCAGTGCGTCGGCGACGAGCGCCGAGAGGGACAGTCCTGACTCGATGGCATGGTGTTTGACCTGCTTGATCAGCCCGATCGGCAGGTACACGTTGAACTGCTTGACGTCCTCGTCGCCCACATGGGCGATGCTAGCATGCTAGTAACATAGTGTCGAGGTGCGCGCTCCCGACACGTGGGCCCTCGCCTGGGACGGCCCCGCTTCATCGTTCCGAGACTGGCCGGGACGAGCGGACTCCGTTGGAGCGGGCGTTCGCGGCGCCGCAGGAGCTGACGCGGTGGCTCGGTCGTTCGTTGGACCCGGCGGATCCGGCGGGGATGGATCGTCGACAGTTACGACGGCGACGCCGCACGGCTGTGGACGACCGCCGCGGACGGGCGGCGGCTGTTGAAGCAGGTCGCGTTGATATGGCCAGTGAACCTGCCCATCCCTGTTGTGTATGGATTCGATCCACCGGCCGGACGTCCACCATGCCCGCCGGACAGCTCCGGGCATGAGGCCGGGAGACCACAGTCGGCCGCGGTTCCGGGCGGGTCCCGGCGGTCCCGGGCGGCCTCGGAGCGGCAGGGGCGCATCGGGTCGTCCTGCATGGTCTTCACCGCCCGGTGGGGGAGGCGCTGACCGGGGAACGCGCGGAAGAATCGAATGGAGTGCGGGCGAGGGATGACCAGGCACCGACCCTGCGCCGCGCCGATTCGCTCATGGCAACGAAAGACAGACTCCGAACAGCGGTCACCTCGGCCCCACCTGTCGAGATAGCGCGGGACGGCGGCCAGCCGTTCAGCAGGAAACAGGCGATGCAACACTCAGCCGGTGACCTCACACTGCGACGCGGACGGCCACGCCGGTTACGACTTCTACGTGTCGTATGCACTGGCGGACGAGACCTGGGCGACGTGGATTGCCTGGACGCTGGAGGAGGCCGGGTACCGGGTTCAGATCCGAGCCTGGGATTCCGTTCCCGGCTCCCACCGGGTCGCGGCCATGGACGACGGTCTGCAGTCGTCCGAGCGGATGATCGCGGTGCTGTCCGACGAGTACCTCAGTTCCGAGCGGAATCGAGCGGAATGGTCGGCTGCCTGGGCCGATGACCCGACGGGCCGGAGCCGACGGCTGCTCGTCGCCCGGGTCGCGGACTGCGCGCCTGCGGGGCTGCTCGGCTCGGTCGTCCCGGTCGACCTGTTCGGCCGGCCGCAGGATGTCGCTCGTTTCCAGCTGCTGTGGGCGGCGGGGCTGGCGGTCTCGGGCGGACGGGGAAAGCCCACCTCCGCGCCGCCGTACCCGTGGGACGAGAGAGCGGTGTCCGTCCAGCCGTCGTTTCCCGGGCCGGAGGCGCCGGACGCCGCAGGGCACGGCGCGATGTTCTTCTCCTGTCCCGAGCCACGCCTTTCCGATGCCTGCGCGCCGAGTGTGCTGCTGCGGCCCGAGCACAGCGTCGCGCCGTTCGTCGAGCTCGACGGTGACCGGGCGGCGCTGCGTCTGTGGGCGGCTGGATCGGACCCGGTCTCCGTGCGGTTGCTGGCGGGTGCGGCCGGCTCGGGCAAGACACGGCTGGCGATGCGGGTCTGCGTGGAGCTGAGTGAGCAGGGTTGGCTGACGGTGGTGGTCAACTCGTCGTTGAGTCCGGCCCAGCTGCAGTGTCTGCGCGAGTCGGACGTCCCGGTGCTGGTGGTCGTCGACAGCGCCGAGCTGTGTCCCGACCAGGCTGTTCTGGTCGCTGCCGCGCTTGCCGAGGGGGCCGCGCCTGGTATCTCGCCGCGGCGGCTGCTCCTGCTCACGCGGTCCACCGAGCTCCTGCTGGAGGACCTGCGGTCACTGGCCGAGGCCCGGGCCGGCGCTGGGGTCGGGGAGCTGTTCCGGGCCGCCCGGGCTCAGCCGAGGACGCCGCTTCCGGCCGGGGCCGGGGCGCGCCACGTCCACTTCGAGGCGGCCTACACGGCGTTCCGCGTCGAGTTGCGACAGACCGGGCCGATCGCCGTGCCGCCGGCTGATCTCGTCGATCTTCACTCGGTGTTGGACGTCCACGCGGCGGCGCTGAACGCCTGTCTCGACCACACCCGTGGCTCCCGGCCCCCGCTCGCCACGCTCCTGGACCACGAGCGGCGGCGCTGGCCCGGGAGCGATCACGGCGATGGCCGTCTTCGGTCGGGTCTGGCCGACCGGATCTGCGCGCTGGCCACGCTCCTGCGGCCCGGTTCCTTCCTGGCGGCGGAGGCGTTGTCGGCCCAGCTGCCCGGGATTCTCGGTGTCGACGCGGAGCGGATTCGGCAGTGTCAGGAGGAGCTCGGTGTGCTCTATCCAGGCCGATGGAGGTTCGATCAGATCCGGCCGGACGCGTACGGGGAGCACGTGGCCGCCGGCACGCTGGTAGCCGATCTCTCGCTCGCTCGCGGCCTGAGCCGTCTCTGTTCGGTCGAGCAGGCGGCGGGCGTCCTCGCGGTGCTCGGCTGCGCGCTGCCGCGCCATCCGGAGCTGGCCACCGTGATCGTGGAGTTGCTGCGGACGAGGCCTGACGAACTCGTCCTCGTGGCGGCCGACGTCGCGACGCGCCTGCCCGACCCGGAACTGTTCGCGCGGGCCGTTGCCGATGCGTTCGACGACGCGACCATCCGCCAGCTCACGCTCGTCACGGCGACGGCGCTGGCCGACCGGGTACGGCGCGGCGGCCGGGAGCTTGGCCCGCTGCGTGGCCTGACCCTGCGTGCGTCTGCCGCGGGAGGACGCAGGCTGACCGCGGATCTCACCGGGCCGGCGGCGCAGGATCCCGCGACGGCCGGCGTGGCCAGGATCGCCGAGCGGGTGACCGACGGCATCGTCGATCTTCTCGTCGGCCTTGTCGACCCGGGTTCGGGGCGCATGCCTCCGCAGGCCGGCGGGAGTCCGAACATCACGCCAGATCTCCTGGGCACGCTCTTCGACCTCCAACGACAGTTCCGGAGGTCGGATCCTGAGACGAAGTGAGCCCGCGGATTCGTCGCTACTGGTCGGGAATACCCAGCTCCCGTCTGATCTCGATCAGTTCATTCAGGGGTGACAAGAACGCGGGCGAGGGCCCGGCCTGTGGATCGTCACCCGCGAGGTCGCCCTCGAGCTTTTCGTACATCGCACTCAGGACATCTGCGTATCGAGTGACGCGCGCGTCTCCGGAGGAATCTGCAAGCCTGCGTAGTGCCGGGATCTGGGCCGCCAGGAGCTCGATCTGCGCCAGCTGATACGCCTGCGGGTCGAGCGCGCTGACGCCCACTCCGTCGGTAATCGCACTGTCTGCCTGGCGGTTGATCTCCGCGACCGTCTCGGCGGCCGGAACCCCTGCCGAGATCCCGGTGTCCACCAGAGTGAGCAGGCGTGCGCCGAGAACAGCGGGTGCCGAGGTGCCCTGGTCGCGTCGCACCGCAAGAATCGCACGCAGGACGAGTGGAACGTCAGGGATCGGTACGTCAGGTTCCACCCGGCCTGACGTCGCCTGGCAGACCACGATCCTGAACAGGACGGCCTGAATCAGGTACCCCTCGGTTCCCCGGACCTCGCGTACCTGCTCCACGTCAAGCCGAGACGGCAGGCGGATGGCTCGGTTCTGGCGCCGGAGCGAGGGACGCCATGTCAACGTGCGACCGTCGAGAAGCAGGACACCGTTACGCCAACGATGTGGGAAGACTTCCGCGGCACCGCGTAGGAAACAGGTGACGGCCACGGGCTGTCCGACGAGTCGACCGGCGTCCATCTCCGCCACCACCTTGGCCACGGCGTCCGGGTCAGTGGGTCGCGACAACCCGCGGAGGACGTCGAGAGCGGTCCGGGTACCGGGTGATCGTCGCACTCTGGGCACAGCCGCGATGATGGCCGATCAGGCCGCGCCAGCGGCGAGGGGACGGAACGCTTTGTGACCTTCGACGGTCGGGGAGGTCGAGGGGCAGGGTCAGGCCGCCGCAGCGGAGCGGTGAAGGCTGACCGGATCCGATAGTCTCTTCAGGTTATGATGCGTGCGCTCCTGTGGCAGGTGTCGGCTCGGTCAGGCGGTTCCGGGGCGGCTGGCGGCCGATGTGCCGGGTCGGGAGCGGCTGTCGATGAGTGAGGCCGCGGGAACCCGGCCGGAGGTCGCGTCGGGCCCGCCGGAGGCGGCGCGGGCGCGCCGTGCGGACGCCGCGCGCAACGAGCGGCGGCTGCTCGAGGTGGCGCGCGAGACGTTCGAGCGCGAGGGCGTGGACGCGTCTCCGGAGAGCATCGCCAAGCTGGCCGGTGTCGGCGTCGGCACGCTGTACCGGCATTTCCCCACCCGCCGGGCCCTGCTGGCCGGCGTCGTCGCGGAGGAGTTCACTCACCTCGCCGTTCGTGCCGACGAGCTGCTCGGGGAACCGGATCTGGACGCTGGCGGTGCTGTTCGCCGCTGGTTGCTGGAGCTGGTCGCGGCGGTGAGCAGGTTCCGGGGTCTGTCGGCCCAGTCCGCCGCGATCATGGCGGTCGAGGAGCGGGTGGCGGCTCCCTGCCAGGCCATGCACGAGTCCTTCGGGCGGCTGGTCTACCGGGCCAAGCGGGCGGGCACCCTCCGGCGCGACGTGTCGGTCGAGGATCTGCTGCTCCTGTCCTGCTCGGTCGCGTGGGCGGCCGAACAGGTCCAGGACGGCGGCGCGTACGCCGACCGGCTCCTGGTGCTGGCACTGGAGGGCATCGAGAGAGACGAAACGATAGCCTCTTCCGTATGACGGTCGTCCCCCGTGTGCTTCAACCCGCCGACGTCGAGGCCGTCCGGCAGACGATCGCGCTCTCGATCCACGTCATCGACAACCGGCGGAGCGACCTGTTCCACACGGTGTTCACGGCCGACCTGCGGTTCGTGCCGACGGGCGGCGAGGGCGACCAGGGGCTCACACTGAGCGAGTTCCAGCAGCAGCTCAGCCAGCTTCCCGCCGACTACCCGCGGCCCGACCATCACACCCACGACACCGTCCTGTTCGAGAACGCGGACGGGTCGGTCAGGGCGCGCAGCCGCTACCTCGCGGTGCGCCCGGACTCGACGGTCACCTCCGGGGACTGCCTCGACGTCCTGGTCCGTACGGACGAGGGCTGGCGGGTGCGGTACCGCCGGCTGGTCCGGCGGATCCCGCAGCCTGACGGTGGCCTCCGCGCGACGTCGTGGTCGGACGACTGGTGGCCCGCCGCGATCTGAGCGCGGGCTGGCGCGCTACGGGTGCCTCGCCCGCTGAGGCCGGTGGCGCGGGTGGGTCAGCCGGCTGAGGCCGGTGGCGCGGGGGGTCGGCCCACCGACGCCAGCAGCGCGAGCGCCTCCTCGCGGGACGGGCCCGCCCCGGCGGCACCCTCGATGCCCCGCGCCCGCTCGGCCTCCGCCTTGGCCCGCACCAGTGGGTCGTCGAACAGTGTGTCCACCGAGTCGAGCAGGGCCATCCGCCGCATGAGCGCGCGCAGCAGATCCGGATCCTTGGTCGCCGCGGGCAGCAGGCCCCGGGTGATGAGGTCCTCCTCCTCGGCCGCCTCGGTGTCCGCGTCGGGCACGGGTACTCCGCGCCACCGGTAGGAGCGCAGCCGGTCCATCGTCGAGGCTGACCGGAACAGCGACGACGCCTCGGCGTTCACACCGTCGTAGTAGGCCGCTGTCAGGGCCGCAACGCCGTCGCCGTCGCCGTCGCTGCCGCTGCCGCTGCCGTGTTCGGCGAGCGCGTCGGCCGCGGCCGCGGCGTGGGTCAGGGCGAGCGACGCGCCCCAGCCGAAGAACGGGTTCGTCGTGCACAGCGCGTCGCCCAGGACGAGCAGCCCCGCCACCAGCACCTCGCCGTCGACCACGAAGTGCCGTCGCTGGTTGGTGAGCCCGGCCATCACCTGGACGTCGTGGAGCGGCACGCCGCCGGTGACGGGATCGACCCACCCGGCGATGGCCGGCACGCTGCCGGCGAGCCGTTCCCAGGCCCGGTTGTGGCGCAGCACCTTGAACTCCTTGTCCCAGGGCGGGCCGCCGATCGCCACACCGTAGGTCCCGTGGTCCCCGGGGAAGGTCCAGCAGATCAGGTAGCCGAGGTCGGCCCTGGGGAAGCCCCTCGTCACCGGTCCGTCGCCGACCGCGCGCAGGTAGCGGGAGTAGTAGGTGAACTCGCACGCCTGCTGGTCCACCGGGACGGTGACGCCCGCGCGCGCGAGCCAGCCGGTGACCGGTGACCGGCGGCCGCCGCAGTCCAGTACCAGGTCGGCGGCAAGCGTCGCGCCGTCGGTCAGCGTCACACCTCCCACGCGTGGGCGTGACGTTGACACCGGCGGCGTGCCACCCTCCGCCAGCGGCCTGCCGCCGTCCACCGGCGGTAGACCGTCCCTCGCCGGCGGCAGGCCGTCGCCCGTCAGCAGCAGGCCGTCGACCCGCGCCGGGGTGATCAACCGGATGCGGTCGTCGGCCTCGACGCTGCGGCGCAGTGCGAGCTCGAAGGCCGGCCGCCGGGAGAGAATCGCGGTGAGCTCGGCGTCCTCGGGGCGCTGCGCCGTTTCGGGCAGAAACGACGACAGGGCGTTGAACAGCTCGATGCCGTCGGCTCGCAGGCGTGTCATCACCTGGGGCGCGCGCGTCTCCAGCAGGTTGCGCGAGCGGGCCGAGAAGCTGTGCGCGAACCTCCACTGCGGGACGGAACGGCGTTCCCAGGCCTGGAACGCCTCGTCCCCGTCGCCGATCTCGGGCATGGAGTCCTGCTCGACGACGGTGACGTCGTGTCCCGTGTCGGCGAGGAACAGGGCCGCGCCCAGGCCGGCGACACCGGCACCGACCACGACGATCCGGCGGCGGCTCACTTCCACACCGCTGCGGGGGTGAGCCGTTCGCGCAGGTGGTAGACGAGGTCGTCGGGATGGTTACGGCTCTGGCCGTCGGGGTGGAAGGACGCGCTGGCGGGGGAGGGCGCGGCGGGCTCGTAGCGTTCGAACCCGCTGTGCAGGATCACACGGTGGGTGATCTTCCAGGTGCCCCGGCGTTCGAAGCGGTCGAGCCAGCGAATGCCGCGCCAGTGGGTGACGTCCCCGTCCGGCGTGGTGAAGACGTTGAGGCTGAGGGCGTGCGATTCCGCGAAGGCGACGTCCCCCGCCAGCTCGATCAGGGTGCTGGGCACGGTGAGGAACTTCGCCGTGAGGGGGGACTTCCGCGCGGCCTCGACGATCAGCTCGGCGAGCTCGCGCGCAGTGGTGTGGGACGGCGACGGCGCCCCGATGTGGTGCTCGTAGATCACGTCGTCGTGAAATGCCGTCGCCAGGGTCGCCGTGTCCAGGCGCTCGATGCCGCGTGCGTAGCGCAGCACGACTTCCCGGATGTCCTGCTTGTCGAGCAGCTCCCGCAGCCGTGACTCCGCGGGCGGAGCTTCGGTGGTCGTAGACCCGGTGGCCGACGGTTCAACCGTCATGATTCCTCCACTCCGAGGTGTTTCAGCAGGTCGCGGCGCAGCGTTTCGTAGTCATCGCCGCCGCGGCGGCTCCGGGTGGTCGCCGAGGTGTCGACCTCGTGGGTGAACGCACCGCCGTCCATCACGAGAACCCGGTGACCGAGCAGGATCGCCTCGTCGACGTCGTGGGTGACGAGCACGGCCGCGGCACGGTGGCGCTCGGCCAGGTCCCGGATCAGGCCCTGCATCGTGATGCGGGTGAGGGCGTCGAGCGAGGCGAAGGGCTCGTCGAGCAGGAGGAGCCGCGGCTCGCGCACCAGGGCCCGGGCCAGGGCCACCCGCTGCGCCTGGCCTCCGGACAGACTCTTCGGCCAGGCGCCGGCGTGGCCTTCGAGCCCGACCTCGGTCAGCGCCGCCCGCGCCCGCGCCGCCGACTCACGGGTGGGCGGCAGACCGTAGCGGACGTTGAACCCGACCCGCTTCCACGGCAGCAGGCGTGGCTCCTGGAAGACCACGGCCACCCGCTCCGGGACCTGGACCACGCCGTGATCGGCCCGGTCCAGACCGGCCAGTGTGCGCAGCAGCGTGGTCTTCCCGCAGCCGCTCCGGCCCAGCAGGCACACGAACTCGCCGTCGGCGACGGTCAGGTCGAGGTTGTCGAGCACGACAGTCGGTCCGTAGGCGCGCCGCAGCCCCGTCACCCGGACCGGGGCAGGCGCCGTCATCGTGCCTCCACCCCCGAGCGCCAGCCCAGGAGCACCCGCTCGAGCCCGCGCACCAGGACGTCGGAGACGACACCGAGCACGCCGTAGAGCAGCACGCAGGTGAAGATGACGTCGGTCTGCACGTACTGCTGGGCGCTGCTGAGCAGGTACCCGATACCGCTGCGTGAATTGATCGTCTCGGCGATGACCAGTGCCAGCACGGAGTAGGCGAGCGCGAAGCGCAGTCCCACGAGCGCCGAGGGCAGGGCTCCCGGCAGCAGGACGTGCCGCATCGCCGTCAGCGGGCCGACGTCCATCGAATCGGACATCTCGAGCAGTCTGCGGTCGACTCCCCGTACCCCGCTGTAGACGTTGAGGTACATGGGAAAGAAGCAGGCGCTGGCGATCAGCACGATTCTCGGGGTCTCCCCGAGGCCGAACCAGACGATGAAAAGCCCGGTCAGCGCGAACACCGGCACGGTGCGCACGATCTGGATCGTCAGGTCGACCGTCTCCTCCGCGAGCCGCCACAGCCCCGCGGCCAGGCCGAGCAGCAGGCCCAGCCCGGCGCCCAGCGCCAGCCCGGCGAGCGCGCGCAGGAGCGAGACTCCGACGTTGTCCTGCAGCGTCCCGTCCCGGACCAGCTGGACGAAGGTGTCGCCGATCCGTCGCGGCGAGGAGTAGAGCCGTTCGTCGATCACGTCGGCCGCGGCCAGCGACTGCCACAGGACCAGTAACAGAATCGGCACCGCGATCCGGCGGAGCGCCGGGAGAATCTTCATCGGCGAGCTCAGCCGTTGTCGATGCGGGTGTTGTACTCGTCGGTGATGTAGGTGGAGAAGTCGTTCCCGCCCGCCGTGATGTTGCCGAGCTCGACCTCGAGGTCGTGGGTCTGAGTCAGCCCGTCGACGATCTCCTTGCTGATGGGGGCGCCCTTGATCTTCCCGACGGCGTAGAGCGCCTCGAGGATCGTGGCGGGAGCTCCCACCAGCTTGGCCTGGATCTCGGCGACCCGGGCGACGTTGGTGTTGCCCCACTCGAAGCCCGCCTCGGCTCGGTGGATGAAGTCGACGACGGCGGCCTCCCTGGCCGGGTCCGCCAGGGCGCTGTCCGACGCCGCCCAGACGTCATCGCCACGCCACGGTCCGGTGGTGCCGTCGACCACGAAACGTGCCGTCCCGCTGTTCACGAAGAAGTACACCGGTGCGCTGCAGCCGGCCCACGCGTCGACCTGGCCGCTGCGGTAGGCGGCCACCACGTCGCCCACCGAGGAGAAGTCGACCACCTCGGCGTCGTCGAAGTAGCTCAGGCCCTCCTTCTTGAAGGCGTTGATCGCCACGATCTCGGAGCCGGCGCTCTTCAGATTGGCGATCTTCCTGCCCACCAGATCACGGACCCCGTGGATCGGTGAGTCCTCCGGCACCACGATGCCGCACCAGGCCCGTGGGATCTCGACGGCGCGGATGGCCTTGATGGGAAGGCCCGCCGCCGCGAAGGTCGCGAAGCCCACGTCTCCGGCGAGGACGAGGTCGCCCTTGCCGGACGCGAGCGCGGCCGAGGTCTCGGCGGCGCTCGCCACCGAGATGTAGTTGACCTTGTAGGGAGTGTCTCCGACGCCGGCGGGGCCCAGCTCTGCCTCCGCCAGGTGCAAGGGGTCTATCACATTGAGCGTGACCCCGCTCAGATCCACCGTCCCCACGGCTGCCGACGCGGGCGGCGGCGATGGGTCGGCGTCGTTCCCCGCCGACCCGCACGCGCCCGCGACCAGCGTCACCAGCGCCAATCCGACTGCCGCTCGCGCCACACGCTCCGTGCGTCCCATCGCCGACCTCTCCGCCGTACCCGGTGCCGGGTTCCCTGGTATCTCGACCGGCCAAGTGAACTAGGTAGCTTCGCGGGACTATATGAGAGTAGATTCCGTTTTAGCAACATGGCGGCGCGTTGTCACCGTTCACGCACGGAAGGCTCACCTGCGGTCGTCGGTGCCCCACGGGGTGGTCACCGGTGTCTCCCGCCGAGCCCGCGGCGGACAGTCGCGACCCGGCGGCCACCGGCACCGGCACCGGCACCGGCACCGGCACCGGGCCGGTCTACACCGGCAGCTCCCGTCAGGGCCTGGCGATCGCCTCACGCACCGCCGGGACGATCTCTCGTGCCCACCTGCTCAGCGCGACGTCCGTCCCGGTCCCGTCGTCGACCGGGAAGCAGATGAAACCGGCGGCTCCGTGCTCCAGGACGGCCGACGTCAGCTCGTCCACCCACTGATCGACCGATCCGCCGAACCAGCGGCCGGAGCCGTCGCGGAAGGCGGGCAGCGGCGAGGCCGTGATGCGGCCCTGCACGTTGTAGATGGTCGCGACGTCCGCCGGGTCCCGGCCGGCCGCCGCGGCTGCCTCGTCGATGAGCGGGCGCGACTCGGTGAACCGTGAGCTGAGCCAGTCGGCGGCCCGGCCGGGAATCCACCCGTCGGCCAGCCTTCCGGTGACGGCCAATGACTGTGGGCCCACCGAGCCCGTCCAGATCGGGGGTGTCGGGGGGAGGGAGGGAACCAGGTCGGTGACCCGGTGGAACTCTCCTTCGAAAGTCACCGGATCGCCGCCACCGGTCAGTGCCCGTACCAGGGTGATGCTTTCCTCCATGGCACGCACGGCCCGTGCCGGTGACAGCGGTTCGACGCCCAGCTTCGCGATCTCCGACCAGAGCCCGCCCGCGCCGACCCCCAGGACGACCCGGCCGCCCGAGAGCGCGGACAACGCGCTTATCGTGCGGGCCAGCATCGGCGCGGGGCGGCTCGGGGTGTTGGTGACGTTCACCGCGCCGGTGACGGAGGTGGTCCGGCCCAGGACGACGCCGAGCGCGGCGTACGCGTCCAGTCTGTCGGCCAGATAGGGGTGATCGGAAAGCGTGACCAGGTCGAGCCCGTCCCGGTCGGCCCGCGTCGCGTGCGCGAGCAGGGCGTCCACCTCGCCGGCCCCGGTCTCGAGCCCGAACCCGAACAGTACGTCGCGGTTCCGCACGGTGTTCTCCCTTCCTGCGGCGGCTGGGGGCGCGCCTGCCAGACCACCATGGCGACCGGTGCGACGGCGGCCAAGACCGCGCCGAGGCTGGTAGCGGCAGGGCCACGGTTCCGGTTCGGGCAGGCCCCTCACGGTTCCGGGCCCGTTCCGGTTCGAACCCGTCCGTCAGTGTCCGACCGTCTGCTTGAAGGGATCGTGTTCGGCGAGGAAACGCTCCAGGCGGGCCTGGTCGACCCGGCTGATGACCGCGGACGCCTCCTGCTGGTCCCGGACGCATTTGGCGAGAGTGAACGTGGACGTGACGATGTACAGCATGCCGAGCAGGAGAAAGCCGCGTATCCACGCGTCGCCGGGGAGATGGGCGATCGCGTAGGTGACCGCGACCACCGAGACGCCGAAGGAAAGCGCGGCCTGCACCATGAACGCGGTCGTGGTCCTGGGGGTGAGAGGCTTGGAGTGGGTCATTGATCTAGTTTCGGCGCGTTGGAGCCGGCCGTCCTGAGCGACCGTACTCATCTCGAACTCGGATTTTCTGCCACACTCGCCGGGTGCGGTTGTCGCGGGGAGCGGACCGGTTCCGCGCGGCGGAAGGCGCGCGTGGCGCGCTGTGGCGGTCGCTCGCCGTCTTCCGTCTGGTGGCGGCGGCCTACGCCGTCGCGACGGTCGGGCGCGATCTGGGCCAGACCCCGCATCCGGGGCGTGGTCTCGCCTGGTTCGGTGTGCTGGCGGTCTGGTCGGTGGTCATGTCGTGGCTCGCGCCGGCGGCCGGCGGCTGGCGGCCGTGGCGGCGGTACGGCCTGGTCGTGGCCGACGTCGTGGTCTGTGTCGCCGTGGCGCTGACAGCCGGTGCGGTGAGCCCGGCCGGGTCCACGGACGTCCTGCCCGCGCTGTGGACGGCGAGCGGCGTGTTCAGCGCCGCGCTGGCCGGCGGGCCCCTGGGCGGCGCCGCCGGCGGTGCGGCGCTGGCCGTGGCCTCCTTCGTCGCCAGCGGTTCGGTGAGCGACTCCTCGGTCCGGCCGGCGGTCCTGTTCGTCGTGTCGGGAATCGTCGTCGGCTACCTGAGCCGGACCGCCATCCGCGCCGAGTCCGCGCTGGCCGACGCGCTGGCGGCGCGGGCCGGGGACGCCGAGCGGGAGCGTCTCGCCCGAGGCGTCCACGACGGCGTGCTCCAGGTTCTGGCGTTGATCGCGCGCGAGGCGCAGCGCGGGATGGCGGCGGCCGACGTCGCCAGGCTCGCCGCCGCGCAGGAATCGGCGCTGCGTGATCTCCTACGTGCCCCCGCGACCGCTCAGCCTGCTGAGCGGGGACGTCCGCCCGGACGCGAGACGGGACCAGGCCGCGGGAACCCGGCTCGCCCCAGAGCTGATCTTGAACCACTGTTGAGGGGGCTGGCGCGGATGTCATGTTCGACCGTGGCGGTGGGACGGGCGATCCCGGCCGGCCCCGCCCCGTCCGGGACGACCCGCGGGCCCTCGGCCGGAGAGATGCCCGCGGTCGTGACGGTCTCCACCCCGGGCGCGCCGGTGCCGCTGCCGGCGGAGCACGCCGACGAGGTCGTCGCCGCCGTCCGAGCCGCGTTGCGCAACGTCGCCGTGCACGCCGGACCCGCGGCCTCGGCGTGGCTGCTGCTCGAGGACGACGGCGACTCGGTGACCGTGACCGTCCGTGACGACGGGATCGGCATCGAACCCGGACGGGTCGAGCGGGCCGCCGCGGAGGGCCGGCTGGGTCTCGCGGTCTCCATCCGCGGACGGATCCGGCAGCTCGGTGGTGACGTCGTCGTCACCGGCCGTCCCGGTCAGGGGACGGAGGTCGAGCTTCGTGTCCCGCGCTGACGCCGACGACGCGGTGCCCGTGGCCGGAACGCCCGGAGCCGCGGTGCCCGGGGTGGGAGTGCCCGGGGTCGCCGAGCCCGACGGGGCGCGTCGCGGCGGCCGGGTGGTCGTCGTCGACGACCACCCGCTGTGGCGTGAGGCGCTGAGCCGGGACCTCGCCGAAGCGGGCTTCGCGGTCGTCGGCACCGCGGGCTCCGTCGCGCAGGCGCTGCGCGTGCTGGCGGCGACCCGGCCCGAGATCGTCGTCCTGGATCTGGGACTGCCCGACGGGTCGGGCGTCGAGGTGATACGCGCCCTGGTCGGCTCGGCTGAGACGCCGTATCCGCTCACCGGCGCTCCGGCTTCGGTGCTCGTCGTGTCCGCCTCCGGGGAGCAGGGCGATGTGCTGGAAGCGGTCAAGGCCGGAGCGTCCGGCTATCTGCTCAAGTCGGCCCGTCCCGAGGAACTCGTCGACGCGGTGCGTCGTACGGCACGGGGGGCCGCGGTCTTCACCGCCGGGCTGGCCGCGCTCGTCCTCGGCGAGAACTCCCGGGCCGCGCGGAGTTCCGGCGCGGGCTCGGGTGCCGGCTCGGGTGCCGGCTCGTCGACGGGCCCGTCCACGGCCGCGCGGCTGACCGTGCGGGAGGTCGAGGTGCTCCGGCTGGTCGCCAAGGGCCTGTCGGCCCGGGACGCCGCCCGCCAGCTCGGTGTGTCGCACCGGACGGTCCAGAACCACGTTCACAACGTGCTCGGGAAGCTCCAGCTCCGCAACCGCGTCGAGCTGACCCGCTTCGCCGTCCGGGAGGGCTACGACGACGCCTCCTGAGCCAGGACGCGGCGGGCCCGGAGAGAGCCGGGAAAACAGCAGCCTGTCACGTGGCGGCGGCGCCCTGTCAGTCAGGACCGAAACCTCTGTCGTTCGTTTCTCGTCGGGAATCTTTCGGTGGTCAGAAACAGGACCTCTTCGGCTAGAACGAACGGGGAGAACCCGCGGGCGAGGCCCGCGCCGGTGCAGATGTCGGCCACCCGGCGCCGGGTGGCCTCGTCCGCCGCTCGGTAGTCCACAATAACGACGCCGTTCTCGCGGTAGGCTCTGATCGCATCATGGGCATCGCTGTATTCGGCAATTTCGAAGACGGGGGCGTCGAGGACGGGGGATTCGGACACGGAGGATTCGGAGAGGGGGGATTCTTCGTCCGGGCTCGCGTCGTCACGGGGTGCGGGGCCGCTCCGGGTTATGCCTAGGCGCAGCGCCTCGGCGGACCTGTCGAGTTCGCCACGGTCACGCGGGCGCCAGTCCGCGTCGAGGCGGAAGCCGTCTCCGGCGAAGCGCGGAAAAACATGCAGGTGGACGTGGAAGACTTCCTGGAAGGCGGCCACGCCGTCGGCGAGGAACAGGTTGACGCCCTCACACCGCAGGCCTGATCGACGCAGCGCGCGTCCGAGCCGATGGGCGACCAGCCAGACCGCCGCGCCCACCCGCTCGTCCAGATCCTCCAGCCCCACGGCGTGCGCCTTCGGTACGACCAGGAGATGGCCCGGTGTCACCGGCCGATGATCCATGAAGGCCAGGGTGGTGTCGTCCTCGTGGACGATGCTCGCCGCGGCCTCACGGCGGACAATCGCGCAGAACACACATCCGCTGTCGTCCACCTGGTTTTCCGCCTCTCCACCCGGGACTCTGCACGCAGTGTGCCGCACCCGCCGTTTCGGCTGCGGCGGGTTGGAGGAAAGCCGCGAGGGCCGATCCGCGGCGGATCTCGGGGTCCTCCGGAGGGCGACTATGGTCGATGCGACAGCGCCCCGGCCCGGCCTGGCAGGCGTCGCCAGACGAAGCGAAGGAGCTTACGAATGCCGACCATCTCTCCCAGCCACCGCGATCTGCTGGCGAAGCCCCACACGGTCACCTTCGCCACGGTCGGTGCCGACGGGCAACCTCAGGTCACCGCCATCTGGGCGATGCTGGACGGTGACGTCGTACGGACATCGCTGTCCAGGAGCCGGCAGAAGTACCGGAACCTGCTGGCGCATCCGAAGGTGACGCTGTTCGTCATGGATCCGCGGAATCCCTTCCGGACCTTGGAGATCCGCGCCACCGCGGAGATCACCGATGACCCCGACCTGGAGTTCCTCAGCCGCCTCCTCGGTTTCTACGGCGGCAGCCTGGAGACCTTCGAGGGGCCCAAGGAGGACCGGGTCGTGATCACGCTCGATCCCACCCGGATCGTCGAGCTCGGATAGCGCCGGTCCGGGTCGGCGTTGGTCGGCGTTGGTCGGCTTTGTCCAACCGGAACCGGCGGCCGGGTCAGCCGGGCATGGCGGAGGCGGTGCCCGAGTAGTCGGCTTCGCCGTCGGCGTTGCTCGACCGGATCCTGAACTCGTAGGTGTGGCCGTTGGTGAGCTGGGTGACGGTGCTGCAGGTGTCGGCGACGGGGTAGGGGACGCGGTACCAGCCTTCGCCGGTGGTGGTGTCCCGGTGGTACATGACGTAGCCGGTGGCATTGGGTGCGGGATTCCAGCAGACCCGGGCGGAGCCGTTGCCGGGCGTCGCGGTCAGTCCGGTGGCCGGCGGCGGGATCGTGCCGGCCGGCCGGGCCTGGACCGCCCCCGAGTAGTCGGCTTCGCCGTCGGCGTTGCTCGACCGGATCCTGAACTCGTAGGTGTGGCCGTTGGTGAGCTGGGTGACGGTGCTGCAGGTGTCGGCGACGGGGTAGGGGACGCGGTACCAGCCTTCGCCGGTGGTGGTGTCCCGGTGGTACATGACGTAGCCGGTGGCATTGGGTGCGGGATTCCAGCAGACCCGGGCGGAGCCGTTGCCGGGCGTCGCGGTCAGTCCGGTGGCCGGCGGCGGGATCACCCGCGCGGCGGAACCAGCCCCGGCCCCGGCCCCGGCCCCGGCCCCAGCCCCGGCCCCGGCCCCGGTCCCGGGACGTGAATCGGCTGGGGGTGTGGGCTGCGCCGGTGGCTGGGACTGAGCCGGAGTGACCGGGGGAGAGGGCGAGGCCGGGTCGGGCGGCGACGTCCCGGGAGAATCCGCGGCGGACGTCCCAGCTTCCCCGGGAGCGGGCCGTCGCGGCGCGGAGGCCGTGGCCGCCGTGTCGGGTGGCCCAGCCGCGGGGTGGGCCTGCGCCGCGTCGGTGCCGCCGGCGTCGACGGCGAAGAACAGCGCGCCCGTCGCCGCGACGGCCAGCACCGCCACCGGCAGGGCACACCAGCGGCGGAACCCGCGGCCCGCGGCACCGAAGAGAAACGAACCGGTTCTCCCTATCCGGCCGGCGGTGAGGGTGACAAGCCGAAACCGCAGGTCGTGGGTGTGCGGCGGGGGGCTCCGCTTCATGGGACGCCTTTCCGACACCAGTCAGTCCTCGATCCCGCGCCGCCGCGCCGTCGCGCGCGATTCCCATCCAGGTATCCGGGTACCGGCCGCGCACGGCGGCCTTGTTGGAGATGATGACACCAGCCGATGGCACCGACGTACTTTTCGCGCGGGCGGCGCCCGGCGCGGGGCGCGGCGGATGAGCGGACTGGGGAGGCTGTGGTTTCCGATCCGCAGGGGACGATGGATCGCCTGGTCGCCGGTCGTTACCGGCTCGCGGAACGACTCGGCGCCGGCGCCTACGGGACGGTCTGGCGCGCGGTCGACGAGCTGCTCGACGTGAACGTCGCGGTCAAGGAGATACGGCTGCACGCCGCGGTGACCGACCCGGAGTCGAGCGGTCTGCTCGCCCGGGTGGTCCACGAGGCGAAGGTCGTCGCGCTGCTGCGCGACCATCCCAACGTGGTGACCGTCCTCGACGTCGTCCACGAGGGTGACCTGCCCTGGATCGTGATGGAGTGGATTCCGTCGCGTTCCCTCGCGGAGGTCGTCGGGCAGGAGGGGCCCCTCGCCGCCCGGGACGTCGCCCGGGTCGGCCTGGAGGTTCTGAACGCTCTCGTCGCGGCGCACGCGGCCGGAATCGTGCACCGGGACGTAAAACCCGCGAACATTCTCCTGGGTGACGACGGTCGGATCGTTCTCGTCGACTTCGGCGTGGCCGTGCTGGAATCACATTCCACCGTTACGCAGAGTCCGCTCGGAACGCTCGCCTACATGGCGCCGGAGCGTTTCTCCGGCGCCCGCGCCACATCCGCCAGCGACCTGTTCTCCCTCGGTGTCACGCTCTACACGGCGGCGGAGGGAGTCTCGCCGTTCGCCCGGGAGACCGAGGCCGCGACCGTGGCCGCCGTGCTCTCCTACCAGCCGGAACCGCCGCGACGGGCCGAGGCGCTCGGCACGACGATTCTCTCCCTGATCGACAAGGATCCCGACGTCCGGCTGGGCGCGCCGGGCGCGCGCGACGCGTTGGCCGACGCTCTGGCGGGGCTGACGGGGCTGACGGGGCCTGGGAGCACGGTCGAGTACGGGGAGTCGTATCTCGGGCGGGCCGTCGGGGTCGGCCTGGCCGTGGGCGCGGCGGTCGGGGCGGCTGTCCCCTGGATCGTCCAGGGTTTCGTCGACCCGCCGACCTGGGCCTTCATCCCGGCCGCGTTCTGGTCGGTCGTGTTCGCGGTCTGGACGGCTGCCCTGGTCGCGCCGATCACCCGGCCCGGCCTGCTGACCATCGGCCCGGACGGGATCAGGTGCCGCCGGTTCCCGGACGACCTGCGTCTCGCGTGGAGCGAGGTCGCCGACGCACGTGTTCACGGCGACGTGCTGGAGATCGAACGTCGGGCGGACCCCGAAGGGACGGTGGAGACCTGCCGACTGTGGGAGTTCCACGGCACCTCGGCCGGTGAGATCGAGGCGGTGCTGAGCGCCTTCCGTCGGGAGGCCCCGACCCGCTGACCAGGGCGGAACCGACTTTCGGGCACGTCTCGGCCGGGCGGGGCGACTTCCCGGGAAGCTCTGAGGGTTCGCACAGCGGATTCTCAGGGTCCGGGCACATCGTCCGAGGCTATGAGCCTCACGCATTCCCCGGGTGGCGCGACGCGGGCGGGCCGATCGATCAGTGTCGGCCTGCCGGAACCTCGCGCCCGTCCCTTTCGCCCGCGTGCGGCGGATCCTTCGGGCTCCGGTCCGGAGTCGGGCCCCGCCGAATCCGGTCCGGAGCCGCGGGCGGTTCGCGGACGGTGGCCCGCGCCGGCCCGACTGCCGGCACTCGGAGTGCGCGTCGGGCTGGTGGCCTGGGGTGTCGTGGTCGTCGCCATGTGGTGGCTCGACACCTCGGCGTCGAGCCTCGACGGCGGCGGCCTCCTCCTGACGGCGCTGGGACGGGTCGCCGGACTGCTGGCGGCCTACCTGATGCTGGTGCAGCTCCTGCTCATGGCTCGGGTGCCGGGGCTCGAACGCGCGGTCGGGTTCGACCGGCTGGCGGCCTGGCACCGCGGTCTGGGGACGAACGTCGTGCTGCTGATGGCCGTCCACATCCTGACGGTGGTGTGGGGGTATGGCCTGACCGCGCATCACCAGCCGCTGTCCGAGCTGGTCACGGTGATCATGACCTACCCGGAGATGTGGAAGGCGACCGCGGGGGCGCTGCTGTTCGTCACCGTCGGAGTGGCCAGCGCCCGCGCGCTACGGCGCCGCGTCTCCTACGAGATCTGGTACCTGCTGCACCTGAGCGCCTACGTGGCTGTACTCCTCGTGTACTCCCATCAGACGGCCACCGGCGCGGATTTCGTCGGGCACCCCGGCAACACGCTGCTGTGGCAGGGGATGTACGTCGCGGTGGCGGCCTGTCTGGTGATCTGGCGGCTGGTCCTGCCGGTCGCGGCGGTCGTCCGCCATCGGATGACCGTGGAGCGGGTGGTCACCGAGGGGCCCGGCGTGGTCTCGGTGTGGATTCGTGGACGTGATCTTGATCGTCTCGGTGTCCGGCCGGGGCAGTTCCTGCTCTGGCGGTTCGCCGCCCGGGGGCACGCCGTCACCGCCCACCCGTACTCGCTGTCCGCGCCGGCCCAGCCGCACCGGCTGCGGATCACCGTGAAGGACGCGGGCGACCACTCCCGCGCGATCGCCCACCTGCGCCCGGGGACGCCGGTCATCGCGGAGGGGCCGTTCGGGCACTTCACCGCGGAGCACGCCACCCGGGGCCGGGCGCTGCTCGTCGGCGGTGGCGGCGGCATCGCCCCGATTCGGGCGCTCGCCGAGGATCTCGCCGGGCGCGGCGACGACGTCGTGGTGGTGCACCGGGCGAGCAGGGCGACCGACCTCGCGCTGCGCGACGAGTTCGACGAGCTGTCCGATCGCCGGCCGGCAGTCGGCGGTCCGGCAGTCGGCGGTCCGGACGGCGGTCGGGTGGTGGTCCACCGTGTGGTCGGCTCCCGGCACGAGCTCGGCCACGATCCGCTGGCCGCCCGCTATCTGGCCGCCGCCGTGCCGGACGTCGCCGAGCGGGACGTCTTCGTCTGCGGGCCCGCCGGCATGACGCTCGCGGTCGTCCGGGCCCTGCGCGAGCTCGGTGTGTCCGACGAGCAGATCCATACTGAGGAGTTCACGCTGAGATGAACGAGAACGCAGGCAGGCCCTACCGGGCGCGTCTCGGCTTCGCCTCGCTGCTGGGGGCGGTCGTCCTCGTCGTCGGGGCGAAGTCGGCGACGGGCATCGGCGCGCATCCCGCCGCCCTCGCCGTGGCGCCGGCGGCGACCAGCACGACCTCCAGCGCCGGCTCGACCTCCAGCGCCGGCTCGGGCGCCGGCGCGAGCTCCGGCTCGGGCTCGGGCTCGAGTGCCAGCTCCGGCACTTCGTCCGGGTTGAGCTCGATGGGCGGGACCACCGCGCGGACGGTGACGGGCGACGCCGTCGACACGCGGTACGGGCTCGTGCAGGTCCAGGTCGTCCTGACCGGGCAACAGATAACCGATGTGGTGACGGTGCAGCTCCCGGACCGGGAGCGGCGCGACCGGGAGATCAACGAACAGGCCGTGCCGCTGCTGCGCCAGGAGGTTCTCGATGCCCAGAGCGCTCAGATCGACGTCATCTCCGGGGCGTCGTTCACCAGCTACGGATACGCGCAGTCCGTCCAGTCGGCCCTGGACGCCGCCGGTGTCTAGGGCCGCCGCCGACCCCGGCGTGCGGCCGGGGCGGCCGGGGCGGCCGTCGCGGCCGGGGCGCAGCCACGCCGAACCGGTGATGGGCACGGTGGTCAGCATCGACGTCCGCTCACCGCTCGACCCGGCCGGTCTGGACGCGGCGATCGGCGCCGCCGTCCGCCTGCTGCACCGGGTCGACGAGGATTTCAGCACGTTCCGGGCGACGTCCTGGGTGTCGCGGCTGCGCCGTGGCGAGATCAGGCTCGGCGACTGCCCGGACCACGTCCGCCAGGTGTACCGGGCGGCCGCCGAATGTCGGGACCAGACCGACGGCTGGTTCGACCCCGCCTGGCGCGCGGATGGCACGCTGGACCCGACCGGGCTGGTCAAGGGCTGGGCGGCCGACGCCGCGTCGAGCGTCCTGACCGCCGCGGGTGCCCCGAGCCACTGCGTCAGCGCCGCCGGTGACCTGCGGGTGCGGGGCACCTCGGGCTGGGCGCCGGGACGTCCGTGGCGGATCGGGATCGCCGACCCGTTCGACCGGGCCAGGCTGGTCGCCGTCGTGGAGGGCACCGAGCTGGCCGTCGCGACCTCCGGGGTCGCCGAGCGGGGCGCGCACGTCGTCGACCCGCGCACCGGCGCACCGGCGACCGGCCTGGCCTCGGTCACCCTCGTCGGAGCGGACGCCACGCTCGCGGACGCGTTCGCCACCGCCGCCCTCGCCGCCGGGCCGGCGGCGCCGGCCCTGCTCGGACGCCTCGCCCGGCGGGGCTGGGAGTGGTTGACGGTCGACGCCACCGGGCGGCTGGCGCACTCCGCCGGCTTCCCGGGCCAGGTCACCACGACCGTCGCCGGGCCGGTCGCCGCGACAGCTCCGAGGCCGGCTGTCCGGACGACCGGCTCGAGGCCGGCCGCCGGACGCTCCGACGGGCGGTGACACTGGGGGGATGGAGCGTCCCGTGCGGGTCCTCGTCGTCGACGACGAGGAGGCGATCACCGATCTCGTCGCCATGGCGCTGCGCTACGAGGGCTTCGAGGTGAGCGCCGTGCATTCGGGGCAGGCGGCGCTCACCCGGGTCGCGCGGGAGCCGCCCGACCTGCTCGTGCTGGACGTCATGCTGCCCGACATCGACGGTTTCGCCGTCTGCCGGCGGCTGCGCGAGGCGGGGCGGGACGTGCCGACATTGTTCCTGACCGCCCGCGACACCACCGAGGACAAGGTGCACGGGCTGACGCTCGGCGGCGACGACTACGTCACGAAGCCGTTCGTGGTCAGTGAGCTGGTCGCCCGGGTCCGGGCGATCCTGCGCCGGGCCGGGCAGGCCGACGGCGCGCCGGAGACGCTGCGCTTCGCCGATCTCGAGCTCGACCCGCGGACCCGCGAGGTGCGCCGGGCCGGGCGCCTGGTGGAGCTGACCGTCACCGAGTACCGGCTGCTGCACTACCTGCTGGTCAACGCCCGCAAGGTGCTGACCCGGGCGCAGCTGCTCGACCATGTCTGGGGGCACGACTTCGGCGGCGACGCCGGGGTCCTGGAGACCTACGTCAGCTACCTGCGCCGCAAGATCGACGACGTCCCGCCGGCACTGATCCACACGGTGCGCGGGGTCGGCTACGTGCTGCGCCTGCCGCGGTGAGACCGCCGGCTCCGCCCGGGCGCCCCCCGCCCCGGGGTTTCCCGCGTCGCCGGCCCGTGTCCTCGCGCGTGTCCTCACGCGTGGTCTCGTTGCGGGCGCGGCTGCTGTTGGCCCTGGTCGGCCTGCTGGCGATCGGCCTGGTGCTGGGAGCGTTCGGCACCAGGAACGCCGTCGGGTCCTACCTGCTCGGCCGGCTGGACCGGCAGGTGCGCGACGCCCACCCGGTGATGGAACAGACGCTGCTCGCCGGCGACTCGGACCACGCGCTGTACCACCACGACGCCGACGACCGGGCGCCACGGTTCGGCACCGCCTTCCTCGTCGGCACCTACGGGGCGCTGTACGACGGCGCCGGGCGGCGGGTGGCCGAGACCAGCCCGGGGCCGAACGGCCCCGCGGCGCCGACCCGGCGCCCAGCCGTCACCCCGAGCCTGCTCGCCGCCGCCCCGGTGCGGCCCGACCTGGCGACCGCCCCGCTGTGGACGGTTCCCGCCGAAGGCGGCGGGGACCGGTTCAGGGTGCTCGCCGAGCGCTTCGGCGACGGAGACGTGCTGGTCGTCGCGGTGCCCTTCGCCGAGATGGAGGCCACCCTCGACAACGTCACCAGGATCGAGATCGTCGCGAGCGCGACGATGCTGGCGGTGCTGGCCGTGCTGGCCTACGTCATCATCCGCCTCGGCCTGCGCCCGCTGGCCCGGATCGAGCACACCGCGGGCATGATCGCGGACGGCGATCTGACGCGACGGGTCACCGACACGGACCGCCGCACCGAGGTCGGACGGCTCGGGCTGGCCTTCAACACGATGCTCACCGAGATCGAGGCTTCGTTCCGGGCCCGAGAGGCCTCCGAGCGCCGCCTGCGGCGCTTCGTCGGGGACGCCAGCCATGAACTGCGCACGCCGCTGACGTCGATCCGCGGCTACGCCGAGATGTTCCGCCGGGGAGCGGCGAGCCGGCCCGAGGACCTGGCGATGGTCCTGCGGCGCATCGAGGAGGAGTCGGCCCGGATGAGCGAGCTGGTCGACGACCTGCTGCTGCTCGCCCGCCTCGACCAGCAGCCCGACCTCGGGCGCGGGCCCGTCGATCTGGCCGCCGTGCTCCGGGACCTCGCCGCCGACGCCCGTGCCGTCAGCCCGGGACGGACGATCGAGGTCGACGTCCCGCCGATCCTGGAGGTGGCAGGGGACGAGGGGCGCCTGCGCCAGGCCGTCGGGAACCTCGTCCGCAACGCGCTCGTCCACACCCCGCCCGAGGCCGCGATCTCCCTCACCGCCGGCCGGGACGACACCGACGCCGACGCCATGACCACAACCGACGCCGCGGTCGCGGCCACCGCCGAGACCGTCGTCGTCTCGGTGATCGACCACGGGCCCGGTGTCCCCGCCGACGCCGTCGACCACGTCTTCGAGCGGTTCTACCGGGCCGACGCCGGCCGCTCCCGTGACGCCGGCGGGACGGGGCTGGGCCTGTCCATCGTCGAGGCCGTCGCCGCCGCGCACGGCGGCCGGGTGGAGCACCGGCCGACACCGGGCGGCGGCGCCACGTTCCGGCTGATCCTGCCCCGCTCCGATTCCGCTCCCTCTTCGTCATGAGCCGGCTCGGCTCCGTTCACCCCGATCCGCCAGGCTGATCCCGGCCCGCCCGGCCGGCCGGGCGGGCCATTGGGATCTCTCGGAGCTCGTGGAGGACGCGTGGTCACCTCGGCGGTCGTCGTCACCGGAGCCGCGTCCGGGATCGGGCGGGCGTGCGTGGAGCTGTTCGCCGCGCGGGGGTTCGGCGTGATCGCGGTGGACGTCGACGAGGCGGGCCTGGCGGAGCTGCCCCGGGATCGGGCGGGGGCGCGGATCGTCCCGATGGTCGGGGACGTCTCGGTCGAGGAGACCGGGGCCGCCATGGCGGAGCTGGCGCTCGTGAGCTTCGGGCGGCTGGACGCGGCGGTGCTCAACGCCGGGATCGGCGCGACGCTGCCGTGGGAGGCCCCGGGCGCGATCGACCGGCTGGACCGGATTCTCGCCGTCAACGTGCGGGGTGTCGCGATCGGGATCCGCTCGGTGGTTCCCGTCCTCCGGGCCGGCGGCGGTGGCTCGATCGTCGTGACCGCCTCCAGCGGCGGGCTACAGGGGGAACCGGGGAACTGGGCGTACAACGCGTCCAAGGCGGCTGTGATCAACATGGTGCGGGCCGCGGCGCTCGACCACGCCGCCCAGAACATCCGGGTGAACGCCGTCGCCCCCGGCCTGACCGAGACGGCGCTGACCGCGCGCCACCGGGCCGATCCGGCGTCCGCCGCGGCGGTGAGCCGGCGGATTCCGCTGGGGCGCTGGGGGCGGCCGGGTGAGCTGGCCTCGGCCGTCTGGTTCCTGGCCGGCACCGAGTCGTCCTACATCACCGGGACGGCGCTGGTCGCCGACGGGGGCCTGACCGCGCACCACGGAGTCGTGCCGCTGCCGGTTCCCGAAGCCCTGCCGCCGGTTCCCGCGGTTCCGTCGTCGGCGCCCGAGGTCGAGGTTCCCCGGCCGGCTTCCGTGGCGCCCCAGCCGGATCCGGAGATCTGACCCAGGACGGACGAGATCGCCACTTGCCCGGATCGGGGGCCTGTCGACTGGTCCGGGTGGTTCTCGGACCGCCGCCGGGACCGATTTCAACTTGCTGCTCGCGCAACTTCTTCCCGGGCGGTGAGCCGAATTCCCGCACCGAGGTGAGTGCGTCGTCCACGCTACGCGACATCGTGCTCGGTCCCGGTGGCGGGGCGGTCACGGTAATTGGCTGCCCAGTAAGAAGGAACGCGCCTGCGCGCGTGATACGCCGCCCACGGAGGATCTTCAATGGTCCACCGGGTTGTGTGGCGCTCGTCACAGACCCTTGGCAATTGTTGGTCCGTTGTGTGTAACGTCTGCGCCGTGCTTTCGTTCAGGAAAGCGCGCACCGGGCGTCACGCCGAATCCTGCCCCGCCCGGTGAACAACAAACATCAGGGCGGGAGCGGGGGAACCAACCTTCGGGCGTCGATCACCGGCGTCCTCGGGGTGAAGCCGCACAGTGCGGCCGGGTAAATCCCAGCCCGAACCCGACAGCTAACTTCGCAGGCGTGGGGAGGGGCATCACTTTGTCCGTTATGGCTTCGCGTGCTCGTAAAACCAGTCGTTCCATCCGCCGCGGCCGCGCGCTGCTGGTAGCTCCGCTGCTCGCCGCCACGATCGGCGGCGGAATCGCGATGTCACAGCCCGCCAGTGCCGCGGGTCGTCCGGACGCACACCGTTTCCTGAGCGCGGTTGTGCCCTGCGAGTCCGGCGGTAACCCCCACGCGGTCAACTCGATCGGCGCGGGCGGCCTGTTCCAGTTCCTGCCGGGCACCTGGCACGGTGTCGGTGGGCAGGGCCTCCCGCAGAACGCGAGCGTGGCCGAGCAGTGGAAGCGCGCGCACATCCTGTACGCGCAGCAGGGAACCAGCCCGTGGTACTCCTCGAAGAGCTGCTGGGGCCACAAGATCTGACCCGGCCCCCAGGGCTCTGACGCGGCCCGTCGAACGGGGCGGCCAGGTGACGGACCAACCTGGCTGATTCCTGGCTGATCCCTGGCCGAGCGCAGAAGATGGTCCGCGGAACGCGATCGGCGGCCCGGGTGTCAGCACTGACACCCGGGCCGCCGGCGTCTCACCGTTAAATGATCGCGCCCTTGGCCCACAGAAATGAATCAGCACGGAGCATTTGATCGTGATGGCGCCTTCCGGGGGAGGTCTTCGCCACTGACCGGGCGGCCGGCCAGGTGGCTGCCGTACGCTGAGCAGTCGTCCGCTGGCGCACTGGCGGCCGAGTCGGCGGCGGCCGGAGAGGTGGGGCTGTCAATGGCCGAGCCGACCAGTCGGCGCAGGCTCGCCGTCCTGGCGGTCTGCTGCATGAGCCTGCTGATCGTGGGCCTCGACAACACCATCGTGAACGTGGCCCTGCCGGCGCTGCGTCGAGATCTCGGGGCCTCACCGGCCGGCCTGCAATGGACGATCGACAGCTACACCCTCGTGCTGGCCAGCCTGCTCATGCTCGGCGGTTCGACCGGTGACCGGCTCGGCCGCCGCCGGATCTTCCAGACCGGGCTGGTCCTGTTCACCGCCGGATCGCTGCTGTGCAGCCTCGCCCCCGGGCTCGGCTGGCTGGTGGCCTTCCGAATGCTGCAGGCCGTCGGCGGCTCGATGCTGAATCCGGTGGCGATGTCCATCATCACCAACACGTTCACCGATCCCCGGGAGCGGGCCCGCGCCATCGGTGTCTGGGGGGCGGTGATCGGGATCAGCATGGCGCTCGGCCCGGTGCTCGGCGGCATCCTCGTCGAGACGGTGAGCTGGCGGGCGATCTTCCTGATCAACATCCCGGTCGGGCTCGTCGCGCTGGTACTCACCCGCCGGTTCGTCCCGGAGTCCCGCGCGCCGAGCCCGCGCCGCCTGGACCCCGTCGGGCAGCTCCTGGTGATCGCCGTTCTCGCCACCCTCACCTACTCGATCATCGAGGCGCCCGAGGCCGGCTGGACGTCCGCCGGCACGCTCGTCCTGCTCGCGGTGGCGATGGCCGCGGCGGCGCTGCTGGTCGGCTACGAGTCGCGGCGCACCGAGCCGCTGTTGGACGTCCGTTTCTTCCGCAGCGTGCCCTTCTCCGGCGCGACGGCGATCGCGGTGTGCGCGTTCGGCGCCCTCGCCGGCTTCCTCTTCCTCAACACGATCTACCTGCAGGATGTCCGCGGGTACTCGGCGTTGCACGCCGGCCTGCTGACCCTGCCGATGGCACTGGCCACCCTGGTGGCCGCACCGCTGTCCGGACGGGCGGTGGGCCGGTTCGGCCCGCGGCCGTCGCTGCTCGCCGCGGGTGTCGCCCTGACCGCCGGCAGCGCGGCGATGACGGACCTGTCCGCGCGGACCTCCGTCGCCGCCCTGGTGGTCGCCTACCTCCTGTTCGGGGTGGGCTTCGGCCTGGTGAACGCGCCGATCACCAACACGGCCGTCTCCGGGATGCCGCTCGCGCAGGCCGGGGTCGCGGCGGCGGTCGCCTCGACGAGCCGCCAGATCGGCCAGTCGCTGGGCGTGGCCGTGATCGGCTCCGTCGCGGCCGTGACCGCGACGGCCGGGGCCGTCGGGGCCGTCGCCGGCGGCTCGGTGGCCGGGATCGATCCCACCAGCCCGGCGGCCTGGTGGGCGGTGGTCGCGGCCTGCGGCACCGTCCTGGCCCTGGGCTTCGCGACGACGGGCACCTGGGCCAGGCGCACCGCCGACCAGACCAGAGCCCGGCTCATGGCCACCCCCGCCCCCGAACAGGCCGCCGTCCCGCGGGCCGGCGCCCAGCCCGATCCGGCGGGGCGGTAGGCCGGACGGGTCGGCGGGCCAGCCGGGGCGGCGGGTCGTGCGGGGCGGCGGGTCAGCCGGTGTTGCGCAGGCCGGCGGCTATGCCGTTGATGGTCAGCAGGAGGCCGCGGCGCAGCTGGGGGTCGGCGGTGTCGCCGGCCGCCCGGGTGCGGGCCAGCAGGGAGACCTGCAGCGCGTGCAGCGGGGCCAGGTAGGCGTCCCGGACGAGCAGGGTGTGGCGCAGCACCGGCGCCGTCTCGAGCAGGCCGGCCTGCCCGGTGACGGCCAGCACCTCCCGCACCGTCCGCTCGTGCTCGTCCCGGATGACGTCGAACAGCCCGGCCGTGACCGGGTCGACCAGCGCCGAGACGTAGCGCTGGGCGATCGCCAGGTCCGACTTCGCCAGGGTCATCTGGACGTTGCCGAGGAACGTCCGGAAGAAGTGCCAGGAGCGGTACATCTCGGCCAGCTCCCCGCCCGCGCCGGCCTCGCGGGCCGCCGCCAGCCCGGAGCCGACCCCGAACCAGCCGGGCAGGATGATCCGGGCCTGGGTCCAGCCGAACACCCAGGGGATGGCCCGCAGGTCCGCCAGCCCCCCGGAGCCGCCGGGGCGCCGCGCCGGGCGGGAGCCGATGTTGAGGTTGCCGAGTTCCTCCACCGGCGTGGCCGCCAGGAAGAACGGGACCAGGGCCGGGTCGGCGACGAGCGAGCGGTAGGCGCCCTGGGCCGCGTCCGCGACCGCGGTCATGGTCTCGTTCCAGCCGGCGATCGCCTGTCCGGGGAGCCGGGAGGTGCGGTGCAGGATGGACGCCTCCACCACCGCCGACAGGGTGATCTCCAGGTTCTGCCGGGCCAGCTGCGGCAGGGTGTACTTGTCCGAGATCACCTCGCCCTGCTCGGTGACCTTGATCGGCCCGTCCAGGGTGCCGAACGGCTGGGCGAGGATCGCCTCGCCGGAGGGGCCGCCGCCGCGGCCGACCGATCCGCCGCGGCCGTGGAAGAGCCGCAGCACGACCCCGTGCGCGCGGGCGGTGTCCCGCAGCTCGCGCTGGGCCTTGTGGATCTCCCACTGGGACGCGGTGATGCCGGCGTCCTTGGACGAGTCCGAGTAGCCGAGCATGACCTCCTGCACGTCGCCGCGGGCCGCGACGAGCGCCCGGTAGGACGGGTCGGTGAGCAGCCGGTCGAGCAGCGTCCCCGCGGCGCGCAGCTCGGCCACGGTCTCGAACAGCGGCACGAACCCGATCCGCGCCCACGCGACCACCGGCACCGCCGTCCCCGCTGGTACCGCCGTCCCCGCCGGCACCGTGGGCCCGTCCCGTTCCGGGCCGCCTCCCGGGCCGCCGGACGTCCCCGGTGGCCGGCCGAGGCCGACCAGGCCGGCCTCGCGGGCGAGCACGGCGACGGCCAGGATGTCGTCGGCGTCGCGGGTCATCGAGACGATGTAGCTCTCGATGACGCCGTCGCCGTACTGGTCCAGCGCGTGGCGCACCGTGGTGAGCAGTTCGAGGGTGCGCGCCACCCGCTCGGGCAGCCGCGGCGGGACGGCGCCGAGCAGCGGCCGGCGCCCCGCCAGCTCGGCCGACAGCAGCGCGAGCCGGGCCGGCCGGTCCAGGTCGCGGTAGGGGACGTCCAGCTCGGCGAGCTGGTCGTAGATCGCGCCGAGGGCGGCGTGGTGGGCGTCGGCGTGCTCGCGGATGTCGAGGGTGGCCAGCGAGAGACCGATGGCGCTCGCCGTGCGGATGACGCGTCGCAGCGGGCCGTTCGCGACGAGCTCGCCGTGGCTCGCGGCGAGGGAGACCCGCATGAGCTCCAGCTCGTCCACCAGGTCGGTGGGCCGCAGGTAGTCCTTGCCGGGGACGTGCGGCGCGCCGGCGGCCAGCCGGGCCCGGGTGCCGGCCAGCCGCGCCAGGATGTAGCTGCACTTGAGCCGGTACGGCTCCTCGGCGTTGAGCCGGATGAAGCGGTCGTACACCTCGGGCAGCGCGGCGCGGTCCGCGGCCAGCGCGGCGAGCAGGTCGGCGCTGACCTCCCCGACCACCCGGGTGGACGCCGTCAGCTCCCGGACCAGCCGGTCGACGAGGGCGGTGAGGACCCGGATACCGAACTCGTACTGGAGGTTGAGGACCTCCAGAGTGACCTCCGGGGTGACGTTCGGGTTGCCGTCGCGGTCGCCGCCGGCCCACGAGCCGAAGGCCAGCGGACGGGCGGTCACCGGCAGCTCGACCCCGATCCCGGCGAACGCGGTGTCGAGTTCCTCCAGCAGGTCGGGCAGGACCTCGGTGGCGATCGAGGCGAGGTAGTACGCGGCCGAGCGTGCCTCGTCCGTGGGCTTCGGCCGCTCCACCCGCAGCTCGTCGGTCTGCCAGAGGACGTCCACCAGCTCGGCGAGGCGGCGGCCCAGCCGCTCGTCGTCGGCGCCGGGGCGGCGCGGGTCGTCGGTGGCGTCGAGCAGGTCGGCGATGCCGCGCAGCGTGTCCAGGACGGACCGGCGGCTGGCCTCGGTGGGATGCGCGGTGAAGACCGGGCGCAGCTGCAGGCGCCGCATGACCTCGGCCGGCAGGTCCGGGTCGACGGACCCCCGCTCCACCGCCTCGGCGATGCGGTCGGCGAGGTCGCGCAGCCGGCCGCGCGGGCGGTCGGAGATCTCCCGGGCCCGGTGCAGCTGTTCGGTGATGTTCGCGAGCTGGAAGTAGGCGGTGAACGCGCGGGCCAGCAGGCTCGCCTGCCGCGCGTCGACACCGTCCAGGACGGCGGCGAGCTCGGCGCCGCCATCCTCGCCGCGGGCGAGCAGGCGGACCCGTTCGACCAGCGCGAGCAGCTCCGGGCCCTCGTGGCGGGTGAGGGCCTCGCCGAGCAGCGCGCCGAGGCGGCGCACGCCGGCCCGGACCGCCGCGTGGCGCGCGTCGGAGGACACGCCGCCGGAGAAGCCACCCGGGTCCTGGGCCTGCTGGTCCGGGCGCCCGTCCGCCGGGCTGTCGGTGCTCGCCGTTCCGGGGATGCCAGGTGTGGTTGTCACGCCGCCGTCTCCGATGGGTTGAAGTCGCGGAAGAGCTCTCCGCGACAGCGATCAGGTGAGGACGTGTCTGCGGGGGCAGGTGCGGGTGCGGTGCCCGTGCGGGTTCCGCGCGTGGGGCGGTGCGGGTGCGGGGTCGGGGCTCGCTGTCCGGATCCGGCGACGGCGGTGTCGCCGCGCTGGCGGGCGGGCTGCCGCCCTGCCGGCGTACCTGTCCAGTCTGCCGACTGTGTGCGCTTCTGTGATACCCGGGCCGCCGGAAAGCTCAGGTGAACGGCAGGCTCAGGTGACCGGAAAGCTCAGGTGAGGAGCAGGATCACCGGGGTGAGGAACACCACCGCGGCGGTGAGGTAGGCGGTCCCGGGCAGCCAGATCGGGACGGTCGGCGGGTCGAGCAGCCGGGCGATCCGGGCGACGACCGGTGTCCGCACACCCGCGTTGCGCGCCGGGTCGGTGCGGTCCGTGGCCACCGCGGCGGCGGCGGCCGCCAGCCGACCCACGCCGGCGACTCCGAGCACGGCGGGTGACTCCGGCGGGCTCACCGGCCCGAGGTCGGCCGGTCCAAGGTCGGCCGGTCCGGAGTCGGCCGGTCCGGAGTCCGCCGGTCCGACCGGGCCCGTCGCGCTCAGCGTCCCGGCGGGTACCGGCGCACGGGTGACACCGAGTCGGGCGAGCGCCCGGGCCAGGGTTCGCCCGCAGGTGCGCCGGGCGGCGGCGTCGTCCGCGAGCATCTCGACCAGCAGCGAGACGGCGGCGGTCGCCTCGCGGGCCGGGCGCAGGAAGGGGAAGGTGCGCTCCCAGGCGACGAACGGCTGGATGACCAGGTCGTGCCGGCCGCTGACGTGCGCCTCCTCGTGCGCCAGGACGGCGTCCAGCTCCTCCGGGGTCAGCGTCCGCAACAGGCCCGCGGAGACGACGACCCGCGCGTGGCGTACCCCGGGGACGCAGTAGGCGACGGCGACGGGATGATCCAGGATCCGCAGCCGGGTGCCGGCCCTGTCCCGGTGCTCGCACAGCCGGCAGTCGGTGCCGTGCTCCCCGTGCTCACCGGAGTCGCCCGGGGTATTGGAGCCGCCGGGGTCGCCAGGGTCGGCATGGTCGTGCCCGCGGTGGCGGTGCCGGTGGCCGGCGAGGTCGACGAGGTCCCGGTGCCGGTGCCGTTCGCGCAGCGTCGCCGCAGTCGACATAACCAGCACGCCGAACAGGCGTGCCGCCAGCGCCGCCGCGACGGCCAGCCCGACGAGGTTCGTCCGGCCGAGCCCGACCAGGGGCTCACCGGCGAGCAGATTGGAGGCGTGGTCGGCGAGCGCCGACGGGATGCCCTGCGACAGCGGGGCCACGGTGAAGGCCGCGGCGGCCAACAGGGCGGAGACCCCACCCGCGAGACCTATCGCCTGCCACAGCACGATCGCCGCCCGCGGGCAGCGGTGCGGCCACCGCGCGGCGGCCAGCAGGCGCGGAACCGGCCAGGCCAGCGCGCCCGCGAACAGGGCGAGAAGGGCCGCGGTCGTCATGTCCCGGCAGACGCTACCGCTCGGCCGCCGGGAGTTGTACCGGTCGCGCCTCGGCCGAGGCGCGCGATCCTCCGGACGTGCTGGCTGGAGTGGTCGTCGCGGCGCCGTCGGTGACGTCGGTGACGTCCGCCGGCCCCCCGACGGTGGTCGTCGCCGAGCCCGCCGAGGCACTCGGGCTCGGGTCGTTCGGGCTCGGGTCGCCCGGGCCACTCGCTTCGGCGGGGGTGGCCGGCTCCAGCGCGCGGCGCAGGATCTCGGCCTCCTCGGCGGAGACGGAGCCGACGAAGCGGACGAGGGCCGAACCGCGGTCGTCGGCGGTGCCGAGGGCTTCCAGCATCGCCTCGGCGACGACGGTCTCGCGGCTGTCGGTCGCCGCGTAGCGGTGGGCGCGGGCGGCCCGCTGACGCCGGACGAAGCCCTTGCGCTCCAGCCGCTCCAGCACCGTCAGCACGGTGGTGTAGGCGAGGTCGCGCTCGTGGTGCAGGCGGGCGGCCACGTCGCGTGCGGTCAACCAGTCGTCGGCCGACCACAGGACGTCCATGACAGACCGTTCCAGGTCACCCAGGCGTGCCATGGGACCGATCCTACGCCGCGTAGAAGTTCTTGCCCGGAACTTCGTCGAGCTCGGTAGATCTCACAACGAAAAAATCTTCTACCAAACGTAGAATCTTCTACGTAATGTAGAAGAACGCGACGGGCGTGCTGCCGCCCACGGTGGAGGAGGTCCAGATGGTCCATGCCGCCGAAGTTCTCTCCCACGTCGCGGCTCTCGCCCAGGCCGCGGACCCGCCCCAGGCGAGCTCCGGGTCCACCAACCTGGCTCGGGCGCAGACCGCGTTCTCGCTGGCGTTCCACATCTGTTTCGCGGTGTTCGGCGTCGGCATGCCATGGCTCCTGCTGTTCGTCGAGGGGCGCTGGGTCCGCACCCGCGACCCGGTCTGGCTCGCGCTGACCCGCAAGTGGTCCAGGGCCTTCGCGGTCCTGTTCGCCGTCGGCGCCGTCTCCGGGACGGCGCTGTCCTTCGAGTTCGGCCTGCTGTGGCCGGCCTTCATGGCCCGCTACGGCGGGGTGCTGGGACTGTCGTTCACGCTGGAGGGCTTCGCGTTCTTCGCCGAGGCGATCTTCATCGGCATGTACCTCTACGGCTGGAAGCGCCTGTCGGCCCGCACGCACTGGCTCACGCTGTGGCCGATCGCCATCGCCGGCACGTTCTCGACTCTGTTCATCATCACGGCGAACGCCTGGATGAACACCCCCGGGCACGTCACAGAGGTCGACGGCAAGGTCGTTTCGGCGGAGCCGTTCGCCCCGTTCCTGGCCGCCACCGCGCCGCATCAGCTCATCCACATGCTGCTGGCCGCACTGATGTGCACCGGAGGCATCGTCGCGGGCGTGTACGCCGTCGGCATGCTGCGCGGCCGGCGCGACGCGTATCACCAGCGGGGACTGCGCGTCGGTCTGGCCGTCCTGCTCGTCTGTGCCCCCCTGCAGCTGATCGTCGGTGACTGGGCCGCCCGGGTGGTCGGCAACGAACAGCCGATCAAGCTCGCCGCGATGGAGGGGCTCGGGCACACCCGCACGCACGCCCCGCTGACCATCGGCGGGATCTACGACGAGCGGACCGGCGAGGTCCGGCACGGCATCGAGGTCCCCGACCTGCTGTCCCTCATGCAGGGGTTCAGCGCCGACCACGAGATCACCGGGCTCACCGCCGTCCCGCCCGAGGAGCGGCCCAACGCCGTGCTGGTGCACTCGGCCTTCAACGTGATGGTCGGCCTCGGGATGGCGCTGATCGCGTTGTCCCTGGTCACCGGGGTTGTCGTGCTGCGCCGGCGGCGGCGTGGCCAACGCCCGCTGCTACCCACCGGAAGACCGTGGCTCTGGGCGGCCGCGGCCTCGGGACCGGCGTCCGTGCTGGCGATGCTCGCCGGCTGGGAGGTCACCGAGGGCGGTCGCCAGCCCTGGATCGTCTACGGCCGGATGCGGGTCGACGAGGCCGCGACCAGCAGCTCGGGCATGCCGGCGATCTTCACCGGCACCCTCCTGCTCTATCTCGGTCTCGCGGCGGCGCTCATCCTCATCCTGCGCCGGATGGCGACGGGTGGCCCCGAGCTGGCCGCCACCGTGGGGGAGACCTCCACGACGCCCGAGATCCCGGACGCCCGCCCCGCTCCCGTCGCGCCCGGCACCCCCGCGCCGACCACCCCGACCAAACCGACCAAACCGACCACGCCGCGAACCGATCCGTCCGGCAGCGAAGGGGACGTCCGATGACCGCCGCCGACCTGCTCGCCGTCGTGATGGTGATCGGGCTGACCGCCTACGCCCTCACGGGCGGCGCCGACTTCGGCGGCGGGGTCTGGGACCTGCTCGCCCGCGGCCGGGACGCCGCCGACCAGCGCCGGCTCGTCTCCGCCGCGCTCGGCCCGGTCTGGGAGGCCAACCACGTCTGGCTGATCTTCGTGATCGTGATGATGTTCAGCGGCTTCCCGGCCGCGTTCGGCATCGTCGGGTCCACGCTGGAGATACCGCTCATCCTCGCGCTGGTCGGGATCGTCCTGCGCGGGGCCGCGTACGTGTACCGCGCCTACGGCGCCGGCGCGGCCGGGCCGGACCACTGGTGGGGCCACGTGTTCGCGGTCTCGTCCGCGATCACCCCGGTCGCGCTCGGGGTGTGCGGCGCCGCGCTGGCCACCGGTGACGTCGCCGAGGGCGACGCCCTCGCCCCGGTGACGAGCGCCTTCGGGATCGTCTGCGGCGTCTTCACCCTCGCCGTGACGGCCTTCCTCGCGGCGGTGTACCTGTGCCGGGACGCGGCGTCGAGCCCGGAGACCGAGCACCTGGTGCCCGGGTTCCGCCGCCGCGCGCTCGGCGGGGCCGTCGTCTCGGGGCTGCTCGCCGTAGCGCTGCTGCCGCTGCTGTGGTCGGAGGCACCCGTGGTGGCGGAGCGGTTCGCCGAGCGGTCCGTGCCCTTTGTCGTGATCTCGGCCATGGGCGGGATCACGTCGCTGGTCGCGCTCTGGCAGCACCGCTTCACCGCGGCCCGCGTCACGGCGGGGGCCGCGGTGGCCGGCGTGCTCTGGGGGTGGGCGGCCGCCCAGTACCCGGATCTGGTCGTCGGCCGCGCGACGGTCGACTCCGCCGCCGCGCCCGAGGCCAACATCGTGGCGATGCTGATCGCGGTCGCCTGCGGGCTGGTGGTCCTCATCCCGTCGCTGTGGATGCTGTTCCGCCTGTTCGCGAACCCCGAAGTCAAGTCCTGACGGGTGCGTCCGGCCGGCGCCCGACGGTGCGCGCCGGCCGGCCGGCGCCGGGCGCCCGGCCGGCCGCGGCTACCGTCGACGGGTGACGAGGGCCAGCATCGGCAGCGGTCGGGCCGGCGATTCCGACGGGCCGGCGGGCACGGCCGCGACCGGTGCCGCCAGCGCCGGTGCCAGCGCCGGTGCCGGTGCCGCCGGCGCCGAGGCCACCGAGGCCACCGGCGGTACCGGGGCCACCGGCGGCGAGCCGCTGAGTCGGCGGTCCCTGCGCACCGAGATCCTGCTCGTCCTCGGGGTGTCCTTCGGCGCCTCCGGCCTGTTCGCGCTCATCCGCTACCTGGGCGTGCTCACCGCGCAGCAGTCGGTCCGCTCGCAGGTCGCCCGGCTCAACTCGTCCGCCGCGCCGGGGCGCCCCTGGCTCGACCTCGCGCTGCAGGCCGCCTCGCTCGCGACCGCGCTGGTACCGGCCCTCCTCGTCGTCCACCTGCTGGGCCGGCACGGAGGCGGGCCCGCGGCCATCGGCCTGGATCGGCGCCGCTCCCGCTCGGACGCCGCCCGCGGCGCGGCGCTGGCGGCGGTGGTCGGGGGCACCGGTCTCGCCTTCTACCTGGTCGCCTGGCACAGCGGCGCGAATCTGACGGTCGCGCCGTCGAACCTGCCCGACGTCTGGTGGCGGATTCCGGTCCTGGTGGCCTCGGCTGCCCAGAACGGGCTGGCCGAGGAGGTCGTGGTCGCCGGGTACCTGCTGGTGCGCCTGCGCGAAATGGGGTGGGGCGAGAACCGCGCGCTCGCCGCCAGCGCCCTGCTGCGCGGCTCCTACCACCTCTACCAGGGGCTGGGGGGCTTCGCCGGCAACGTCGCGATGGGGCTGCTGTTCGGGCGGATCTTCCAGCGGACCGGCCGGGTGCTACCGCTCGTCATAGCACACACACTCATCGACACTGTCGCGTTCGTGGGGTATGTGACGCTGGCCGGACGAGTGTCGTGGATACCCGTTCCCCGCTAGCGTTCCGCGCTAAGGTTAACAAAAGGCAAACAACGATCGTCCTTTTGGGGCGCGAGCTGGGCACGTACCGTAACGGCCCCCGGTACCCCGGGCCCGTCGGTCGACGGCCCGAACGGCGGGCCAACGCCATGCCACGCCACCGGCCGGGGCGGTCGAGCAGCGCCGACCGATCGCGAGGGCCGGCGGCCGCGGGTGCGCGTGCGGAGCCGTCGAGGCCGCGGGCACCGGGGGCGCGGAAAGGAGCGGGCGTGGGCTCTTCGCGGGAGATCGAGCGCAAGTACTCCGTGGACCAGAGCTTCGTGCTCCCCCGGCTGACGCAGGTGGACGGGGTCGCGACGGCCCGCACCCGCCGCACCGTCACCCTGGAGGCCGTTTACTACGACTCCGACGACCTGCGGCTGGCCCGCAACCGCATCACCCTGCGCCGCCGGACGGGCGGCGACGACGCCGGCTGGCACCTGAAGCTCCCCGTCAGCCCGGGTGTGCGCGACGAGATCCACCGCCCGCTCGACTCGTCCGATCCGGTTCCCGCCGACCTCGTCGACCTCGCCACCGTGCACCTGCGCGGGGCCGAGCTGCGCCCGGTCGCCCGCCTGGTGACGCTGCGCACGGCCCGCCGCCTGCGCGACATGGCGGGCCGCGACCTGGCGGAGGTCGTCGACGACCAGGTGACGGCCCAGACGCTCGGCGCGACCACGGTCGTGCAGAAGTGGCGGGAGATCGAGGTCGAGCTGGGCGCCGGCGACCCGGGCGTGCTCGACGCCGTCGAGGCCGTGCTGACCGGCGCCGGCGCCGCGCTGTCGGCCTCGGCGTCGAAACTGGCCCAGGTGCTCGGCCCGGCGCTGACCGACGCCCCCGGCCCGGACGTGCCACCCGCCGCGACGAAGCTGCGCCGGCGGACCCCGGCCGGCGAGGTCGTCCGCGCCTACCTGGTCGCGCAGGTCGAGGCGCTGCTCGCCACCGACCCGAGGGTGCGCCTGGACGCGCCCGAGGCGGTGCACCGGATGAGGGTGGCCTGCCGGCGGACCCGCAGCACCCTGCGGACCTTCGCCCCGTTCTTCCCCGCGGAGCTGGTCGCGCATCTGGACGTCGAACTGCGCGACCTGGCCGGGGCGTTGTCCGCCGCGCGCGACGCCGAGGTGCAGATCGCCTACTTCGCGGGCCGGCTCGACGACCTGCCCGCCGACCTGCTGCGCGGGGACGTCGCGGGGGCGATCTCTGCCCGGCTCACGGCCGACCAGACCGCCGCGCGGGCCGAGGCGCTGGAGATGCTGCGCAGCGAGCGCTATCTGACCCTCGTCGAGGATCTGCTCGCGCTGGTCAACGGCCCGTTCGTCGGGCGTTCGGGAAAGCCCGCGGAGAAGGTGCTGCCCGATCTGCTGCACGACGCCGACCGGCGGCTGAGCCGCAAGGTCGGCCGGGCCGCCGCCCTGCCGGTGGGCGCCGAACGCGACGGGATCCTGCACTCCGCGCGCAAGCAGGCCAAGCGGCTGCGGTACGCGGCCGAGGCGGTCGGCCCGGTGTACGGACCGCCCGCGGCCGCGTTCGCCCGGCTCGCCGAGTCGATGCAGGAGCTGCTCGGCACCCACCAGGACGCGACGATCGCCCGTGGTCTGCTGCGGGACTGGGGGGTCGAGGCGCAGATAGCCGGCGAGCCGACCGCCTTCACCCTGGGCGTCCTGCTCGGGCTGGAGGAGTGCCGCGCCCGCACCGCCGAACGGGACTTCTTCGACCTGTGGCCGGACGCGTCGGCGCGCCGGCACCGGCGCTGGTTCGCCCGCCGCTGACCCGTCCGGTGCGGGCCGGTCGCGGGTGACGCCGGCTCCGGTCGCCGGTGACACCGGTCGCGCGGTCGCGCGCGGTAGCGGGGGGGGCGCCGGCCGGGTGGGCACCGGCGGCCCGGATCGGGCAGCATCAGATCCCCGTGCCACGAGGAGATGCCGATGACCGCGCCAGCGACCCCGCGCACCACCCGACTGGGTCTGACCGACATGTCGATCACTCGGGTCGGGTTCGGCGCCTGGGCGATCGGGGGGGCGGACTGGGCGTTCGGCTGGGGGCGCCAGGACGACGACGAGGCGGTCGAGGCCATCCGGGCCGCGGTGCGGTCCGGGGTGAACTGGATCGACACCGCCGCGGTCTACGGTCTCGGGCACTCCGAGGAGCTCGTCGGCCGGGCGCTGGCCGCCATCCCCGCCGACCAGCGCCCCTACGTGTTCACCAAGTGCGGCCTGGTCTGGGACGAGACCGACCCGACGCGGCCCCCCGCGCGGGTCGGCGCGCCCGCCTCGATCCGCGCCGAGGTGGACGCCTCGCTGCGCCGGCTCGGGGTGGAACGTATCGACCTCTACCAGCTCCACTGGCCGCCGCGGGACGGGACCCCGATCGCCGAGGTCGTCGGCGCCCTGCACGGGCTCCGCGCCGCGGGCAAGATCCGCGCGGTCGGGGCGTCGAACCTCTCGGTCGCCCAGCTGGAGGAGGCGGCGACGGCGGGCGGCGTCGACGTCCTGCAGCCGCCGTTCTCGCTGATCAACCGGGTGGCGGCCGCCGACCTGCTGCCGTACTGCGCCCTGCGGGACATCGGTGTGATCGTCTACAGCCCGATGCAGTCCGGGCTGCTGACGGGCGGGTGGTCCGCGCGGCGCACCGACGCGCTCGCCGCGGACGACTGGCGGCGCACGGCGGCGGAGTTCAACCCGCCGGCCCTTGAGCGCAACCTGGCCCTGGTCGACGCGCTGCGCCCGATCGCGGCCCGGCACGGGACGACAGTGGCCGCGGTGGCCGTCGCCTGGACGCTGGCCTTCGACGGGGTGACCGCGGCGATCGTCGGGGCCCGGCGCCCGGATCAGATCGACGCCTGGCTGCCCGCGGGTGGCGCGGTGGTGCTGACCGACCTCGATCTGGACGAGATCGGCGTAGCGGTCGAACGTCTCGAGGTGGGTGCGGGGCCGTCTCGGCAGGGCCCCGCGCTGCCTGGCAGCGCGCTCGTGTGAGGACTCACAGCGTTCCTCCGGTCATCCGGGGAGGGTGTTCGAAGTGAGCGGTGGCTTCGGTGGAGTGGTCCGTGGCGCACCGGCGTGACGAAGTCGATGTTCGTAATGCCGAGCCGTGAAGTGGACTTCTTCTGCCGGAGGTCTCCCGCCCGGGGCTGCGTGCGTGTAGCGTCAGTCGTGGCCAGAGTTCGCCAGTTCGTGTCTCAACCGAGACCCGGCGGAACAACGCGGCGGCGAATCGTATCGCTGTCACGTTCGGCCCGGGGCCCGCGCGGTGCGGGTCCTGACTGCACCAGCAGGGAGAACGGCACGTGGCTCAGGGCACGGTGAAATGGTTCAACTCGGAGAAGGGCTTCGGCTTCATCTCCGTGGACGGCGGCGGGTCTGACGTCTTCGTCCACTACAGCGCAATCGATATGGACGGGTACAAGGCACTCGAGGAGGGCCAGCGGGTCGAGTTTCAGGTGACCCAGGGCCAGAAGGGCCCGCAGGCCGACGCCGTCCGCGTCGTCTGAGCCACGAGTAGCAGTAGAACCAGGTTTGGTCAGCCCGCCCGCCGGACGTCTCCGACAGGCGGGCTGACCGTTTTTCGGCGAGATCCCCAGGGTCTGGCGGATCTGATCCGATCTGTTCGGAGGCGTCCTACCCGCGCTCTCGGATGGACCCGGACAGACTACGGAACGAGCACGCTTCGCTTCTGAACCGGTTTGCTTCTGAACTTGTTGCCTGCAGTGGCTGAACCGTGTGCGTCTACGTGCGGCGTGAACGAATGACCAGCGCCGATCGTTCCAATGTCTGTGGATCGCTTTGTCGATGCTCCGGGAAGCGTCTGTTGGATTACTCGTATCCGTAAAAGCTTCCGCGTGGAATGCGTGCGGGCGCAAATATCGTGCCCCGGTGAGATACGGCGCGATGCTCCGTGTTGCGAGAGGTCCACGCCCCGCATTGATGTTCCACGCCCCACATCGATGGTCCGTGCGCCCGGTCACGGAGATCGGCCGTGCCGGGCGCGTCGGTCCGTCGGTGTCGCGGCGCCCCGCGGGGCTCAGCCGGCCGCGAGCAGCTCCGCGATCTGGAGCGTGTTGAGCGCGGCGCCCTTGCGCAGGTTGTCCCCGCACACGAACAACGCGACCTCGTGCGGATCGTCAGGCGACTGACGGATACGCCCGACCCAGGTCGGGTCCGTGCCCACCACGTCCGCCGGCGTCGGGAACTCGCCCGCGGCGGGATCGTCGAGCACGGCCACGCCCGGCGCCGACGTCAGAACGTCCCGGGCCTGCTCGCCGGTGACCGGCCGCCCGAATCGGGCGTGCACAGCCACCGCGTGCGTCGTGACCACGGGCACGCGCACACAGGTCGCCGAGACGCGCAGCCCGGGCATCCCGAGGATCTTCCGCGACTCGTTGCGGATCTTGAGCTCCTCCGACGACCAGCCGCCGTCCTTGAGCGAGCCGGCCCAGGGCACCACGTTCAGCGCCAGCGGCGCGGGGAACGGGCCCAGGCCCTCCTCGCCGACGGCCTTGCGCACGTCACCGGCGCGCTGCCCCAGCTCGCTGGTGCCCCCGACCAGGGCCAGCTGCGCGTAGAGGGTGTCGATGCCCTCCTGGCCGGCCCCGCTCGCGGCCTGGTAGGACGTCGCGAAGAGCGATTCGAGGCCGAACGCCCGGTGCAGCGCGCCGACCGCGACGATCATCGACAGGGTGGTGCAGTTCGGGTTCGCGATGATGCCGCGCGGGCGGTCCGCCACCGCGGCGGCGTTGACCTCGGGGACGACCAGGGGGACGTCCGGATCCATCCGGAAGGCACCGGAGTTGTCCACCGCGACCGCGCCGCGGGCGGCGGCGACCGGCGCCCACTGGGCCGAGACCTCGTCCGGCACGTCGAAGACCGCGATGTCGACGCCGTCGAAGACCTCCGGCGCCAGGGCCCGCACGGTGACGTCCTCGCCGCGGACCCGCAGCGTGCGCCCGGCGGAGCGGGCGGAGGCCACCAGCCTGATCTCACCCCAGACATCGGGGCGCTCGGTCAGCAGCGCGAGCATCACGGTGCCCACCGCGCCGGTCGCGCCGACCACGGCCAGCGTCGGCCGCCGGGAGGCCCCACTCATGCGCCGACTCCGTTCGTGCTCTGACCGTTCCCGCCCTGACCGCTCATGCCCCGACTCCGCTCGCTCATCGGCCGGTTCCCGCGTACACGACGGCGGTCTCGTCCGGGTTGCCCAGCTCGAAGGCGGCGTGCACGGCGCGCACGGCCACCGGCAGGTCGGTGTCCCGCACTACCACCGAGATCCTGATCTCGGACGTCGAGATGATCTCGACGTTGACGCCGGAGTCGGCCAGGGCGCCGAAGAACCGGGCGGACACCCCGGGATGCGACTTCATCCCGGCGCCGATCAGTGACAGCTTGCCGATGTGGTCGTCGTAGAGGGTCCGCTCGAAGCCGATCTGGTCGCGGACCTTCTCCAGCGCGCCGAGCGCCGTCTTGCCGTCCGTCATCGGCAGGGTGAACGAGATGTCCGTCCGCCCGGAGCCGGCGACCGACCCGACCTGGACGATCATGTCGAGGTTGACGTCGGCGTCGGCGACCGCCCGGAACACGGCCGCCGCCACGCCCGGCTTGTCCGGGCAGCCCTTGACGGTCACCTTCGCCTCGCTCGAGTCGTGCGCGACGCCGCGGATGATGGCCTGTTCCACGAGCTGTGCCTCCGAAGTATCGGTGACCCATGTGCCCGGCTTCGACGAGAACGAGGAGCGGACGTGCACGGGGACGGAGTAACGGCGGGCGTACTCGACGCACCGCAACATGAGCACCTTCGCCCCGCAGGCCGCCATCTCCATCATCTCCTCGTAGGAGATCTTCTCGATGCGGCGTGCGTCGGGGACGATGCGCGGATCGGCGGTGAACACGCCGTCCACGTCGGTGTAGATCTCGCAGGCGTCGGCGCCCAGCGCGGCGGCGAGCGCCACCGCGGTCGTGTCGGAGCCGCCGCGCCCCAGCGTGGTGATGTCCTTCGTGTCCTGACTGACACCCTGGAAGCCGGCGACGATCGCGATCGCGCCCTCGTCCAGCGCGGTGCGGATGCGACCGGGGGTGACGTCGATGATCCGGGCCCGGCCGTGCACCGAGTCGGTGATCACACCGGCCTGCGAGCCGGTGAAGGACCGCGCCTCGGCGCCCAGCTTGGTGATCGCCATCGCGAGCAGCGCCATGGAGATCCGCTCACCGGCGGTGAGCAGCATGTCCAACTCCCGTGCGGGCGGCAGCGGACTCACCTGCTCGGCCAGGTCGAGCAGATCGTCGGTGGTGTCACCCATCGCGCTCACCACGACGACCACGTCGTTCCCGGCCCGGCGGGTCTGGACGATCCGGTCGGCCACCCGCTTGATGCGATCCGCGTCCGCGACCGAGGACCCGCCGAACTTCGCGACCAGGAGCGCCATGGCTGCCAGATTACCGAGACCGGGGGCACCTCCGCCGCGATCCGCGGATGGTGGCCGGCGTCGGTTCGCGCTGGAAACCCCGCCCGTCCCTGCTTCGTTGGCCTTCAGCGGGACACCGGGTCGCCTGCGTGACCGGAGAGCGATCACGCGCGGCGGTCATCCGGTGGCATGTGTGTCATCCGACCGACGGCTTCCCCGGATAGTTCCGCCTTGTGTGCAAGGGTGACCCGGGAAGTGGCCGTGTTGGTCCGATGGTCCTCGACGTGGAGGGTCGTCGGCGTTAGAGGGATCCTTCAGGAAGGACAATCGTCATGGCGATCAGCCTTGCCAAGGGCGGCAACGTCAGCCTCACGAAGCAGGCCGCCGAGGCAGGAACCGGAGCGCTGACCGCGCTCACCGTCGGGCTCGGGTGGGATGCCCGCACGACGACCGGCACCGACTTCGATCTCGACGCCTCCGCCATCGGCGTGAAGAGCGACGGCAAGGCGCTCTCCGACGGGCACTTCGTCTTCTTCAACAACATGAAGTCCCCGGAGGGCGCCATCACGCTCTCCGGCGACAACGTGACCGGTGCCGGCGAGGGCGACGACGAATCGATCAACATCGCCCTCGGCCTGGTGCCGGCGGAGATCGACAAGATCGTCGTGCCGGTCTCCATCTACGACGCGGCGAACCGGGCCCAGAACTTCGGCCAGGTCCGCAACGCCTACATCCGCGTGGTCGACCAGACCGGCACCGAGCTCGTCCGTTACGACCTCTCCGAGGACTACTCGACCGAGACGGTCGTCATCTTCGGCGAGGTGTACCGCAACGGAGCCGACTGGAAGTTCCGCGCGGTCGGCCAGGGGCACAACGACCTCAGCGGCCTCGCCCGCGACCACGGCGTCAACGTCTGAGCCCTCCCAACCCGGTAACCCGGCCCGGGGGTGCTCCGGGGCTGTCCGTGGCGGGTGCGTCGTCGCTGACGGGGGGTGCATGACATGTTGGCCTGGCAGGTCACCAACCCCGCGCCGGTGGCCGCGGCGTCACTGCGCGCGGTCGAGCTGCCCATCCCCGAGCCCGGTCCCGGTCAGGTCCGTCTGAAGGTCGCCGCCTGCGGCGTCTGCCGGACGGACCTGCACCTGGCCGAGGGTGACCTCCCCCCGCACCGGCCGCGCGCCGTGCCCGGGCACGAGATCGTCGGGTACGTCGACGCGCTCGGTCCCGGGCTCCCGGAAGCCGGGGCGGCCCCGATCCGGCCGGGGGACCGGCTCGGCATCGCCTGGCTCGCCGGGACGGACCGGACCTGCGCCTACTGCCGGCGTGGCGCCGAGAACCTCTGCCCGGCGTCGCTCTACACAGGTTGGGACGTCGACGGCGGGTACGCCCAGTACGCCGTCGTCGCCGCGGAGTACGCCTACCGCCTGCCCGCGGGCTACAGCGACGGCGAGCTCGCCCCGCTGCTCTGCGCCGGGATCGTCGGCTACCGGGCGCTGCTGCGCGCCGAACTGCCACCCGGCGGCCGGCTGGGCGTCTACGGGTTCGGCGCGTCCGCGCACCTCGCCGCGCAGGTGGCGATCGCCCAGGGCGCGACGGTGCACGTCATGACCAGGTCCGCCCGCGCCCGCCGCCTTGCCCTGGAGCTCGGCGCGGCGTCCGCGACCGGCGCCTACGATTCCCCGCCCGAGCCGCTCGACGGGGCGGTCCTGTTCGCGCCGGTGGGTGATCTGGTCCCGGTCGCGCTCGCCGCGCTGGACAGGGGCGGCACCCTCTCGATCGCCGGGATCCACCTAACCGACGTCCCGGTCCTGAACTACCAGCGGCATTTGTTCCAGGAGCGCTCGGTGCGCAGCACGACCGCGAACACCCGCGCCGACGGCCGCGAGTTCCTGGAGATCGCCGGGCGCCACCGGCTCGCGGTGACAACCACCCCGTATCCGCTGACAGCCGCCGACCAGGCGCTTGAGGATCTCGCGCGAGACCGGGTGGACGGCGCCGCGGTGCTCTTCCCGGACGGCGTCTGACAGTCCCGGACGGCGGGTGGCGGCTCCCGGCAGGTCGACCAGTCCCGGCAGGTCGACGTCTACCGCGTTGGTGGCCTTGCTGTGATCCGTCGTGTCTTCGGTCGTCCTGCGCCACGATCCTGATCGTGATCTTGGTTGTCTCTCTGGTCGGGCCGTTGTTCCGGGGTGATGCCACCGGGCAGGTGATGATTGTCATGTTTTGCCCGCCCCCTCGGGACGGCGGGTGATGGCCTCGGGGCCCAGGTCTCGGCCGCGGGAGCGATTCGGTCGGTCGGCGGCGTGCGGGCGGCGGGATGGCGCGGTGGTGGCGTGTCCGGCGTGTGACGGGTTGTTGCCCCGTGGGGCTCCTATGATCGGTTCGTGCGCGTGCGCCTACTGGGCCCGGTGGACGTGGTGGACGCTGCCGGGCTGCCGATCGCCATCGGCAGTCCCACCCAGCGGCTGCTGCTGGCCGTCCTCGGATCGCGGGTGGGGGAAGTCGTACCTCCCGCCCGCCTGGTCGCCGCCGTGTGGGGGGAGTCCCCACCGCCGTCGGCCGAGGCGACGCTGCGCTCCTACATCTCGCGGCTGCGCCGGGTGCTCGGGGGCGCGTTGCCGACCCACCCCGGCGGGTGGTCGCTGCGGCTCGCCCCGGAACAGGTCGACATCGCCGTCTTCGAGCGTCTGCTGCGGCTGGCCGGGCTGACCGGACCAGCCGGGCTGGAAGGGCTGGACGGGCTGGACGGGGCAGCCGGGCCGGCGCGGGACACCTCCGCGCGGCTCGCCGCGTTGGACGACGCCCTCGCCCTCTGGCGTGGCCCCGCCTTCGGTGAGCTGACGGACGACCCGGCGCTGCGACCGGTCGCGGCGCGCCTCGGGGCGGCCCGCGCCGCGGCGCGCGAGTCACGGGCCGCGCTTCTGCTGGCCACCGGGCGCCCGGCGGCCCCGGCTGCCGTCGCCGCTGATCTCACCCCCGCCGGGTCCTTGCCGGGTCGGGCGGCTGACACGGCCGCGGTCTGCGACCTGCTCGCCTCGGCCCGGCTGGTCACCGTGTTCGGACCGGACGGGGTCGGCAGGACGCGGCTGGCGCTGCACCTCGCCGACCGCCTCGCGGGCGGGTTCCCGCACGGCGTCCGGCTGGTGGAGCTGGCGACCGTCGCCGACCCGACCTCCGTCCCCGCGTTCGTCGCGGACGCGCTGGGCGTGCGCGGTGCCTCCTGCGCCGCCAGGGCCGCCGGCGACGCCGGTGCCGACGCCGCCCTCGCGGCCGCCGCCGAGCTGGACGCGCTCGTGATCCTGGACAACTGCGACCACGTGGTGGCCGCGGCCGCGGCCGTCGCGGCGGCCCTGGTCGGGAACGGCCGCGGAGTGCGGGTACTCGCGACGAGCCGCGAGCCGCTCGGGGTGGCCGGCGAGCGCTGCTGGCCGGTGCGCCCGCTGCGGGTCGACGGCCCGGACGCGCCCGCGCACGCCCTGTTCCGGGAGCGCGTCCGGGCCGCCCGCGGGCAACCGGTTCGAGGGCCCGGGGACCTCGCGGCGGCCGACCGCATCGTCCGGCGGCTGGACGGCCTGCCACTCGGGCTGGAACTGGTGGCCGCGCGCAGCGGCACGACGTCCCTGCCCGAGCTCGGGGCCGGGCTCGATGACCACTTCGGCCCGCTCCGGGACGCCCGCCGGGTGGGAACGCCACGCCACCGGGCGCTCACCGACGTGGTGGGCTGGTCGGTCTCGCTGCTGGACGCACCGCACCGCGCGATGCTGCGCACCCTGGGCGTCTTCGCGGGTCCGGTGGGCCCGGCGGACGTCGCCGCGCTGGCGGGCGTGCCCGAACCGGAGACCCGGGAACTGCTCGACGCCCTGGTGGCCCGGTCGCTGGTGGTCGTCGATCCGTCCCGGGCTCCAACCCGTTACTCGCTCCTGGAGACCGTCCGCGGGTACGCGCGACGGCGGCTCGGCGCGTCGGACACCGCACTGCGCCAGGCACATGCCCGATACGTCCTCGCCGAGGTGCGGGCCGCCGACGCGGTCCTGCGCACCGCGCGGGAGGCGGCGGGGCACAGCCGGATCACCGACCTGATGGTCGAGGCCCACGCGGCCCAGACCTGGGCGCTGGGCGAGGATCCCCCGCTGGCCGTGGAGATCGCGGCCGGCCTGCACGTGTTCGCGGTGTCGCGGCTGCGGGTCGAGCCGTTGCGCGCCGCGGTGGAACTCGTCCGCGTGCTGGGGTTGCACCCGCCGCCGGGCGGTGAGCCCCACCGGCTGGCGGACCTGGTGACCGATCTCGCCGTCGGTCTGCCGCCCGGCGTGGCGGTGGGGGCCGCGGCGACCGTGCTGGCGACGGCGGCCTGCTGGTACGCCAACGCCGGTGAGCTCGAGCTCGCCGTGGCCTGCGCGCAGCGCGGCCGGCTGATCGCCGCGGACGCGCCCGAGCGCCGGTTCCCGCTCGAGCTGCTCAGCGACACCGCCTCCGGTCAGGGCCGGATCGGTGAGGCCGTCGACCACGGCTGGGAGCTCGTCGCCGCGGCGCGGTCCTGCGCCGACCCGCACGCGGAGGTCGCCGGGCTGCTCAACGTGGCGCTCGCCCATGCCCGCGCGGGGCACGTCGAGGATGGCCGGGCCGCCCTCAGCCAGGTTCCCAGGGGGCCGCTCGCACCGTCCGACCTCGGCTGGCTGGCCTACGGCGAGGCCGAGCTGATCCGCGACCGCGATCCGGATCACTGCCTGCGGCTGCTCGACCGCGCGGCCGCCCTGGCGGATTCGGTCGACAACCCCTGCCTGGGCGGGACGGCGCGGGTGTCCGCGGTGTCCGTCCGGGCTCGCTGCGGTGACCCGCGGCAGGCTGTGGAGGCGTTCGCGCGGGCGCTGCGGCACTGGCGCGACCAGTACGCGCTGACCCACCTGCTGACCGCTTTGCGTAACCTTGTCGTGCTCTTCCGGCGTCTCGGCCGACCGCGGCCGGCGGCGCGGCTGCTCGGCGCGGTCACCTCACCGGCGGTCAGGCCGAGTCACGGCGCGCAGGCCGCGATGCTCGCGGCGACCGACCGCTGGATCGACGACGCCCTCGGCCACGCCGCCGCCACCGCCGAACGCGCCGCCGGAGCCACCCGCACCCTCATCGCCGCCACCGGGACGGCCCTCGACGACCTGGCCGCCATCACCGCCGAGATCCCCGGCGGCTGAGCGGGCCACCGACGTCCGTACCCGTCCGTTGCCCTCCGCACCCGCCACCCCCCGCACCCGCCACCCGTCGTCTCAGCGGTGGCGGGTCGCCAGCAGGCGCAGGGCGAGGGTGCCGGCGGCGGTGAGGGCGGCGGCGGTCGCCACCTCCCGGGGCAGCCGGTGCCGGGCCTCGTTCTGGATCGCCTCATGGAACCGGTCGAACCGGGCGGGCCAGGGGCTCGAACCGACGAAGTAACGGCCCACCTTGTCGGTGTCGGGCAGGCAGGCGCCTACCATGCCGGCGAACACCCCGATCCGGCGGTCCGCCGGTGCCGCGGCCGTCAGCAGCGCCATCGCGGCGAGGCCGGCCACGCCGTCCTTACGGGCGATCGGCAGCCACTCGGACTCGGTGCCGGGCCCGGTACCCCAGTGCGGCAGGGCGTCCATCACGAGGTGGGAGAGGAAGCCCGCGGCCAGTGCCGGCCCCAGCCTGGGCACGGCCATACCGACGAACGCGCCGGCACCGACATGGGAACTGATGATCATTGGCCGCTCCTGCTCACCTGGTCGAGACGGGTACTGGCCTGGTCGCCCAGGCATGGTTCCACCTTGTCCCCGGCCCCGGCGGGCGCCGCACCGGGGGTGGTCACGGGCCCGCGACCGCCGGTGCGGCGGGGATGTGGCCGGAGGCTGCCGGGAAAGTTGTGCCCGACGGACTTCGGACAGTCCGCAAGGCACGTAGCATCTGCATGCATAGCGCATCGGTGCGGTATCTGTGGCTGGAACTCCGGCTTGTGCCGGGTCGACATGGTCAACACGGTGTGACTGGGCAAATCGAAGATGGCGGGTTGACCGGGCCAGTGACAGGGCCGGGGGTCGGAAGGTGAGGCGTGACGGCCATCCCTCGCAGACGTGTGCTCACCGGCACCAGCACGTGCAGCCGCAGGCGTGCGTGCACTGGCATCTGCACACCATCCTATGGTCGGGTGCTTCCGGTGCCGTCCCGGCCCTGTCCGGGCCACCGTCCGAGACGGCGCCCGGGCCGCGCGGCGGGGTGGCGCGGTGCCGCCGGCCCGCCGCCGGGGCGCCCCACCCCGCGGGCGGCCGTCCGCACCACCGGCATCCCGGCCGCCCCCGGCCGGGATGTCTAGGCGGATCTCGCATATGCGTGTGACCGACACTCTCGCGACGGCGGTCGAGGGCCCGGACACCCCGGCGGGGGCGATCGTCTCGGTCGCCTGGCGGGTGGAGGGCGCCGGCCACGTCGTCGGCGGGCTGCTGCCGCGCGGCCATCCCGACGGCGGCACGCTGGGCAAGCGGATCCTGCGCGGCGAACGCATCTGGGCCGCCGAGATGCTCCCCTGGGAGCAGGAGATCTCCCCGGAGTCCAGCCTGGTCGAGCCCGGTCCGCCCGGCAGCCCGGCCCGGATCGTCGTGCACGGCCCGTCCGGTGACATCGTCGGCTACCTGGACCAGCCCAGGCTGCCCGCGGCGCGCCTGCGGCGACTCACGACGGGACTGCGCCGGGACGCGCGCCAGGTGCGGATCCGCGCCGGCGGGCGGGTGTGGTGGGTGCGGGCCAGCCACGTGTTCGGCGTGCGGGTGATGTGTGAATCCAGCGGCCTCGTCTACGCCACCAGAGGGCTGCACGCGGAGTTCGAACCGGCGGCCGACTCGCTGGACATGAGCGTCGTGCTGCTGACGCTCGCCTCCATCCCCAGTTCCGCCTATGCCCCCATCCTGGGGTTCTGACACAGCGGCGGGTCGGGACCCGGGTGGGTCGGGGTGGCCTCGGCCCCGACCCGGCCCGCGGCTCAGGCGCTGACGATCCGCCGGCCCTCGAAGGCCCGGCCGAGTGTGACCTCGTCGGCCCACTCCAGGTCGCCGCCCATCGGGAGCCCGCTGGCCAGGCGGGTGACGGTCAGCCCCATCGGGCCGAGCTGGCGGGCCAGATAGGAAGCCGTCACCTCGCCCTCGGTGTTCGGATCCGTGGCCAGGATGATCTCGGTGACCGTCCCGTCGGCGAGCCGGGCCACCAGTTCACGGATGCGCAGGTCGTCCGGCCCCACTCCGCCGATCGGATTGATGGCCCCGCCGAGGACGTGGTACCTGCCGCGGAACTCACGGGTCCGCTCGATCGCGACGACGTCCTTCGACTCCTCGACCACGCAGATGGCCGCCGGATCACGCCGCGGGTCGGAACAGATCCGGCACAGCTCGGACTGGGCCACGTTGAAGCAGACCCGGCAGAACCGGACCTTCTCCTTCAGCTCGGTCAACGCGTTGGCGAGCCGGCGGACATCGGCCGGGTCCGCGGCGAGCAGATGGAACGCGATGCGCTGCGCGCTCTTGGGACCGATCCCGGGGAGCTGCCCCAGCTCGTCGATCACATCCTGGACGATGCCCTCGTACACGGCGCCGGCTGACTCAGCCGAGCCCGGGAAGACCCAGACCGCCCAGCGCGCTGGCCGCGCCGGGACCACCGCCGAGCGCACCACCACCCGGCCCGCCGACGGCGCCACCGAGACCACCGAGCGCGCCACCGAGACCACCGGTCGCCGCGCTCATCTTCTCGGCCGCGAGCCGATGCGCGTTGGTGGTGGCGTCACGCACCGCCGCGAGAACGAGGTCGGCGAGGGTCTCGGTGTCCTCGGGATCCACGGCCTCGGGCTTGATCACGAGGTCGACCAGCTCACCGCCGCCGTTCACCGTCGCGACGACGAGCTCGCCACCGGCCGAGCCTTCGACCCGGGCCTCGGCCAGCTCCTGCTGGGCGGTGAACAGGGCGGACTGCATCCGCTGCGCCTGCTCGAGGATCTGCCCCAGGTTGGCCCCGCCACCGGCGGGGATCTGCGGGTTCGACATGACCATGAGCCTACGTGCCGCCGGGCGCCGAACCGGCGTCAGCCACCCGTGCCGCCACCCGGCCCGCGCCCACCCGTGCCGCCCGGTCACCCACCGGCACCGGCCCGTCAGCCGGACAGCACGGATGCCCGACGGCCGGTCCGTCAGCCGGACTGCTCGATCACCGTCGCGCCCAGGCTCGTGCGGAGCAGGGCCACGGCCGCGTCCTCGCCGCCCCGGGCCCCGCCGAGGTGTGTCGGCACGTCCTCGTCGTCGAGCGAGACCTCGTCCACCGCGGACACCTCGCCGGACATCGACACGGCCGCCACGGGGGCACTGCCCGGCCGGGCAGTGCCCGCCGCCCTCGGCCCACCACCGGGGCCCGTGGACGTCCGAGCGGAGCCGTTGAGGCCGGTCCGCGCGCTCACCGCCGCCCGCGCCGCGGCGAGCCCGGCCTCCGCCCGGGAGCCGGGGCCGGGACGGGACGCGGCGATGGCGGCGGAGCTCACGCCGGCCCCCGCGACCGCACCGCCCACGCCCGCGTTTCCCAGGTTGGAGATGGCCGTCGCCGGGTGGAGGCCGCCCTGCGGGCGGGGGAGCCCGTCCGGCGCCGCGAGGCCGGAGGGCCCGGCCTGCGCCGTGGCCGCCGGCACGGCGGAGACACCGGTGAGGGAGCCGGTCGGAGCGGAGGAGGCCGGGAGGGCGGCCCCCGGTGTTCCCGCGCCAGGACGCTCGCCGGTGCCCACCGCGGACCAGCCGCCGGGGGCGCCCGCGTCCACCGGAACCACCGGGCCGCGGGGGGCGGGCGGGGCCGTGACCGCCTGCGCGGGCCAGCCGCCACCGGCCGGCTCGCCCGGCCCGCGCTGGCCACCGCCCGACTCCCCCGGGCCACCGGCACCGCCCGGGCCACCGGCACCGCCCGGGCCACCGGCACCGCCGTAGCCGCCCGGCCCGCCGCCACTGCCGTTGCCGGGCCCCCCGCGCGGCGGCTGGGGACGTCCTCCCGACGGGCCGGGGCCACCGCCGATCGTGACCCGCCAGGTCCCACCGAACTTCTCGGCCAGCAGGGTCGCCAGGATCTCGATGTTGTTGCCCTGGCTGAACATCTTCGCCATCGCCGGCGCGGAGAAGGCGAGGACGACCTCGTCCCCGCGCACCTCGGCCACCGAGGCGTAGTCCTTGAGGATCGCGTGGGTGCGCCGGCTGCGCTGGACGGCGAGTGCGAGGACCTCGTCCCAGCGGGCGTTCAGGACGGCCGCGTCCAGCCCGCCCCCGCCGGGAGCCGCGGCGGCCGGCGTCGCGGGCGGTGCGGCCGAGGCCGGCCGGGCCGGCCGGGCGTGCGCCGGCGGTGTCGGGGGGTGTGCCGCGGCCGGCGCGGGCATCCGCGGGCCGGTACCCCCGGCCGGCGAGGCGACGGTGCCACCGGCCCCGGAACCGTTCGCGCCGTGGGGAACCTCGCGGCCCGCGGCCTGGCCGTGGGCGCCGTCGGCGGCGCCGCCGAACCCCGCGCCGCCGGGCCCTCCGCCAACGGGCTGGGCGCCGCCGAACCTCGCGTCGGCGGGCGGCGCGGCGCCGATCCCGGCCTCGCCGGCCGGGGCCGGGCCGGGCCCGGTTCCGCCGCCGACCACCGCCCGGCGCTCCAGCCGGTCGAGCCGGACGGCGAGCGCGGCCGGATCCCCGGCGGCGCCCGGGAGGAGGGCACGGGCGAGGATCAGCTCCAGCAACAGCCGTGGGCTCGCCGTCCCGCGCATCTCGACCAGACCCGCGTGCAGGACGTCGGCCGTCCGGGAGAGCTCGACCGGCCCGATTCGGGTGGCCTGGGCGCGCATCCGGTCCACCTGGTCGGTGGAGAACGCCTCGAGCAGGCCGCGTTCCGCCGCGTCCGGCACCGCGGCGACCACGATGAGATCACGGAGCCGGTCGAGCAGGTCGGTCGCGAACCGGCGTGGATCGTGACCGGAGGAGACCACCCGGTCGACCACGGTGAACAGCGCGGCGCCGTCGCGTTCGGCGAGGGCGTCCACTGTCTCGTCGAGCAGGATTCCGTCCGTCATGCCCAGCAGCGCCACCGCGCGCTCGTAGCTGAGCCCGCCCTCGCCGGCGCCGGCCAGGAGCTGGTCGAGAACGGAGAGCGAATCCCGCACGGAGCCCGCGCCCGCCCGCACCACCAGCGGGAGCACCGACGACTCGACCTCCACGCCCTCCTGGGCGCAGATCGACTCCAGGTGCTTGCGGAGCACACCGGGAGGCACCAGCCGGAAGGCGTAGTGGTGGGTCCGGGACCGGATCGTCGCGATGACCTTGTCCGGTTCGGTGGTGGCGAACACGAACTTCAGGTAGGACGGCGGCTCCTCGACGACCTTCAGCAGCGCGTTGAACGCCGCCGCCGTGACCATGTGCGCCTCGTCCACGACGAACACCTTGAACCGGGCGGACGCCGGGGCGAAAAAGGCACGTTCCCGCAGGTCGCGGGCATCGTCGACGAGCCCGTGCGAGGCGGCGTCGATCTCGGTGACGTCCATCGAGGAGCCGGTGCGGATGGAGACGCACTGGTCGCACACCCCGCATGGCTCGGGGGTCGGCCCCTTCTCGCAGTTCAGCGAGGCCGCCAGGATCCGGGCGGACGAGGTCTTCCCGCAGCCGCGCGGGCCGCTGAACAGGTAGGCGTGGTGCAGCCGCCCGGAGCGCAGCGCGTGCCCCAGCGCCTCGGTGACGTGCTCCTGGCCGACCACCTGGGCGAACGTCGCGGGGCGGTACCTGTTGTACAGCGCTGTGCTCACTCGCGTGCTCCGGATGCTCGAGATGATCGTCCGAACGAGGAGGACCCCCCGCACACCCGCCAGAGCCCGCTTACCCTTGCTGCCTTCCGGCCCTGGGGGAGTTCACGAGGGTAGCGCCGCACGAGGGGTCTGCTGGGCAGTGTAGCGGTCCGGCGGCGGTCGGGGACGGGAGGGTCCGGTGGCCCCCTGTGACCCTGTTCGCGCCCCCCGGTGACCCCACTCTGGCCCGCCGTCGGATAGGCTCCCCGACGGAGGATTCGCCTAGTGGCCTAGGGCGCACGCTTGGAAAGCGTGTTGGGGGCAACCCCTCAAGAGTTCGAATCTCTTATCCTCCGCTCCTGCCTCGTGCCCTCCTGCCCTCCTGCCCCGGCACCGCCGGTGCGCCCAAGGCGCCGTGGGAGATGTCCCGGCCCGCCGGGGATGTCCTGTTCGCTGTGTACCGCGGCGCCGGTATCCGGATCCGGTCGTGGTGGGGCCTTCGCGGTGCGGGCCCCGCGGACGCGGTACGGCAGCCATCGGCCTGGGCCGCGGCGAGTGCCTGGCGGCCCCCGCCGCCGTCACCGCGTCTCGCAGGCCAGGGGCTCAGAGTGACTGGCCTGTCGCGGTCATCGAAGAGTTGGATTCCGTCGGCAGTGTGGAATTCTTCGGTAACCGGCTGGGGTTCGAGCGTGGGCTCGACGCGGTGGTTCCGCCGTCGGTTTCGGCGCTGTCGGTATAGCCCGGGTTACCCGCTCGCCCTTCGCGGATCGTTCGGGCACCGTTCCGACCCGCGAAGGGCAAGCTCACGACGAAAGGGCGAGCGGGTCACACTCGCTGCGGCTGAACCGGCTGCTCCGGGGTGAGAACCTTCAGCCGGAGGCAGCCGCCGCGCCCGCGGAGCTGGCGGCCAGTGCGGCCAGCAGGGTGGTCCGGGCGGTGCTGACCGCGTCGTTCAACGCACGGGGCAGCGCGGCGGAGCCGATGACCGCGTCGGCCCGCCCGTTGGCCTCGGCCCGACGCCGTTCCGGCACGAGCTGGTCGAGCAGGCCGAACGGGCGCAGCAGCGCGAGCAGCACGGCGTCGCCGGGGGAGGGGGCGTCCGCCGCGAACAGGGCGGACTCCAGCGCCGCGTGGAGGGCCCGGCCGGGTGCGGGATCGGTGACCGGGTAGCGGAGCACCTGGAGGATTCCCGCGGTCCGGTGCTTCGTCACGGCGAGGACGTCCTTCTCGACGAGCAGACCGGCCACCTTCTCGCGCAGGGGCGCCAGGTCGCCGGCGAACCGCTGGAGAAGGTCGGCCGTCACCGTCGCCGAGGCCGGCTCCGTCGCCGCGACCACCACCTCGTAGGTGCCGCTCAGCAGGGCGTTGTCGGTGGCCGGTGTCCCGCCCGGGCTCAGGGCCAGGGTGCCGGCGTCGAAACGGACGTCCCCGGCGATGGCCAGATCGGCGACGAGGGCGGCGGCCAGCGCCACGTCGACGCCGACACCGGCACGGTCGCCGCCACTTTCGTCGAGGGTCAGCAGCACGAACTTCTCGGCGGTCGTGAGGTCCATACCGGACATCATCGCGCCTGTCCCCTCACGTTCCACGGCGACGGCGGCTGGTGGAACAAGGCGGACACCTGGAATGTGTATTTATTTATTTTTTTGTTTTCCTGCTGTTGTTCTTGTCGGGGCCGCGGGTCCGTGTCGGCGATGGCGATGGCGATCCTCGGACAGGACCCTGCTCGTCAGGCTGAGCTGGGTGTGCTGCCGGTCGCGCAGGATTGCCTCGACGCGTGCGGCGTGCTCGGGCGTGGCGCACCACAACGGGAGCCCGACCGCGACACCTCCGCCCTGTTCGGCGGTGTTTCTCCGCACCGTGAGATCCGGCCAGGGCGACGCCGCCGGCGCCAGCGACGCGAAGGCCTGTTCGACGAGATCGGCCACGGCCGCCGGGCTGATCGGTCCGGAGCGGGTCGAGCCGGAGCCGGTCGGTGCGGAGCGGGGCCGGTGCAGGGTGCCGGCCCCGGCCAGGTCGCGGTACCAGGCGAGCTGGTCCGCGCGGGCCGCGGCGCGCAACGCCTCGGCGGCGGCCGGCTCGCGCAGCGCGGCCAGGCCCCGGGCCGCGCCGGCGAGATCCGGGAACCCCGCCAGCCGCAGCAGATGGCGGCGGGGAACCCGGGTGCGCCGGGTGGCGGGTCCGTCCGCGAGAACGGCGGTGCGGGCGTCGATCGTGGTGATCCGGTGGCCGGCGTCGGCCAGGCGCAGCCACAGGTCCCAGTCCTCCAGGCCGGTGTCGAGCTGACGCCAGCCGCCGACCGCCGCGCTCAGCCCGGCGCGGTGGGCGACCCGGGACGGCTCGAACAGCGGCGACACGACCTGCAGCTCCGGGTGCCACAGCAGGTCGAGCGGTCCCGTAGCGGACGTCCGCCGCCCGTCGGGGTCGACCCGGACGGCCCCGACGGCAGCGATGTCGGCGCCGCCGCCGCCGGCAGTGCCGCTGCCACCGGCGCTGCCGACGGCACCGGCGCCCCGGGCTCCGCCTTCGGCCCCGAGGACGCCGAGCAGCACCTCGAGATGCTCCGGCAGCCAGGTGTCGTCGTGGTCGAGGTAGGCGATCACGGCCCCGCGGGCCTGGGCGATCCCCACCTCGCGGACCGGTGAGGGATGACCGTGGCGCCCGGTCCGCAGCAGGCGCACCCGGTCGTCCCGGGCGGCGCAGGCGGCGACGACGTCGTCGGTGTCGTCCGTGCAGCCGTCCGAGATCACCAGGAGTTCCCAGCCGGTGATGCTCTGCGCCTGGACCGAGTGAATGGTGGGGATGATCCGGCTGGACCGGTTGTACGTCGGGCAGATCACGGAAACCACGGGGTCGGCGGACAGGAGGGTGGTCACGGCGCGGTCCGCGCTCAGCCGATGATCGACCGGATGGCGGGCGTCAGGTAGGTGTCGACCAGCCACGCGCCGGCACTGACCCGGCCCAGCTTGATCTCCGCCTGCCCGGTGCCGCCCAGCCGTCCGACGCCGTCCGGCAGGTTCGTCGCGGTGAGCGGGTGGAAGGTCGCGGTGATCGTCCGGGGGCCGCCGCGGATCGGGAGCACGGTGCCCATCGGGGCGTACGGGGAGTCGGTGCGCGCGGTCTCGCCGGTCGTGGTCGCCGTGCCCACCGTGCTGCCGCCGAGCAGCCCGGTCTGCCGCAGTTCGACGCGGTGCCCGGCGGTGGCCGCCCCCGGGTCGGTGCCCTCGGGCAGCACGAGCAGGACCCGGCCGTCCTCGACGACGTAGCCGGCCTGTACCTGCCGGGGGACGTCCACCAGCGCGACGGCGGCGCCGACGAGCCCGACCACCAGGGTCGACACCAGCGCGATCCGCAGCGTGCCGGCGCCGGCGGCGCGGGCCTCGACGAGCAGGTGCCAGCAGGCGCGGGCGACGAGGGCGATCATCACGCCGATCAGCGCGACGCAGCCGACCGCGCCGGCCGGGCCCATCGCGAGCAGGCCGCCCAGCCAGGACTGGGCGGCGAAGCCGACGAGGTACACCGGGAAGAGCAGGCACAGCACGCCGAAGGGCACCGCCCAGCCGAGCCGGGGCAGCTCGCGGCGGTACCGGCCGCCGAACAGCGCCTTCGCGGTCGCCCGCCGGGCGTCGGCCATCGACTTGCGGCGCAGGTGCGGGATGTCGAGATGGGACATCAGCGCGATGTAACCGTCGAACTTGACGAACGGGACGAGGTTGAGGATTCCGTAGACGTAGCAGGCCAGGGCCAGTCCCACGACGGCGTCGTGCGGGTCTCCGGCGGGCAGCGCCAGGCTGGCGAGCGCCGCCACGCCCGCGCACACCCACTGGACGGCGACCCCGGCCAGCGCGGTGGCGACGCGGTCGCGGTTGTGCCGCAGCCGCCAGCCGTCGGAGATGTCGCAGAAGAACGCCGGCGTCAGATAGAACAGCATCACGCCGAGCCGCCGCGGCCGGCCCCCGAACGCGGTGAGCACCGCCGCGTGGCCCAGCTCGTGGATCCCGGTGACGACCAGCAGTCCGGCCAGCACGATCCCGTACTCGCGCAGCCCCAGCGGATGGCTGATCACCTGCCGCAGCGATCCGGCCTGCCAGGCCAGCGCGCCCAGCCCGGCGACGGCGACGGCGAGGTAGCCGCCGCAGGCGACCGGCCGGGTCAGCCGGCGCAGCGCCGGGCGGAACCGGCCCAGCAGCCGACTGGGGTCGACGAGGGTGAGCTGGATCGACAGCGGGGGCCGGTAGGCCACCCGCCGCGGCAGCCGTGGCCGCCAGCGCCGCCGCCCCCCGGCACCCCCGGAACCGGCAGAGCCGCCGGCACCGCCGGTCGAAGCGGCGTCGGCGGCGTCGACGACCAGGCCCGTCTTCACAAACGCCTTCAGGGATCGTCCGACCACCTCGGGTGACCACGGCGGCCCGAGCGCCTCGGCGAGCTGCCGGGCGTCCCGCGCCCCGTCCAGGATGCCCAGCAGCGTGGCCGCGTCGGCGCCGACCCGCAGGTAGCGCTGCGGTCCGACCTGGGCGACCCACACGTCGTCGGCGTCGACCGGCGGGTGCAGGCAGGCGTCCGCGGCCAGCGCGGGCCGCCGCGGGCCGGTGTCGTCCACCGGCGTGCCGACGGGCACCGTGCCGAGGGCGGGGTCAGCGGGCGTGGTGTCGGTGGGAACCGTGCTGGTGGAGGCGGGCATGGCCGGGTCTTCCCCTTGTCTGTCCGGCGGGGAGGCGGTGTCGGGGGCGCGGTGTCAGGTGACGTCGCGGTGCCGCAGCAGGCGGTCGGCGACGACGGCGGCTAGCGAGAGCCAGCCGCAGAACAGGACGAGCCCCCACGGCATGGACAGCACATCCGTCGACGTGTCGCGGTAGATGGCGGCCTGGGCGCCCCCGGGCAGGAACCGGGCGAAGCCGGGGATCCAGGCGCTCAGCGCGCTCTCCACGATCAGCGTCCAGACGATCGTGACGATCACCGCGGGCACCTGGCCGCGGATGAGCCAGCCCAGGAACGTCCCCCAGGGCGCGGTGAGGGTGGACACCAGCACCAGGCCGAGGCAGATCAGCCAGGTCTCGCGGTCGAGCACGAGCTCGTCGCCGCGGGCGCCGAGGGTGACCCAGCCGGCGAGCAGGCCGGTCCCGGCGCCGGCCAGGCCGAACAGGAACCCGGCGAACAGGCTGACGACCGCCTTGGCGCCGAGGACGTCCCGCCGGGAGCGGGAGAGCAGCAGCGAGCGGCTGATCGTCCCCGTCCGGTACTCGCCGGTGACCGTCAGCACCCCGAACAGGGCGGCGAACAGCAGGTTCGCGAACCCGAGGCGGATGACGTCGTGCGAGGCGGCCGCGGCCGTCGTCTGGCCGGCGACGAGGTCGTCGTGGACCACGCTGGCGGTGCCGAGCATGGACAGGACGTCCAGCAGGGTCGCGCTGATCAGAAGGGTCGGCAGCAGCCAGCCGCTGCGGGCCTTCAGGAACTCACTGCGGATCTGTCGGCGCATGGCCACCCTCACCATCCGATGCGCCCGCGCCGGCCATCGCGGGCTGGGTGAGCAGCTCGAAGAAGCGTTCCTCCAGCCGGGTCCCGCCACCGCCGGTCAGGCTGTCGAGCTCGCCGACGAACAGCGCGCCGCGGTTGATCACGACGATGTCGTCCACGGTGTTCTCCAGCTCGGCGAGCATGTGGCTGGAGAGCAGGACGGTGCGCCCGAGGGCGGCCTGGCCGCGCAGGAAGGTGCGCAGCCAGCGGACGCCCTCGGGGTCGAGCCCGTTGGTCGGCTCGTCCAGGACGAGCAGGTCGGGGTCGCCGAGCAGGGCCGTGGCCAGCCCGAGCCGCTGGCGCATGCCGGTGGACCAGCCGCGCAGCCGGCGGTCGGCGGCGTGCGCCACCCCGGTCAGCTCCAGCACCTCGTCGACCCGGCGCTCGGGCAGGCCCGCGGCGCGGGTGCAGACCCGCAGGTGCCGACGTCCGGTGTGGGCGGGGTTGATGCCGACGCCGTCCATGCTGACGCCGACCCGGCGCGCCGGGTCGGTGAGCGCCGAGTAGGGGGCGCCGAAGACGGTCGCGCTGCCCGAGGTGGGGCGCAGCAGGCCGAGCAGGCCGCGCAGCGAGGTGCTCTTGCCCGCGCCGTTCGGGCCGACGAGGCCCACGACCCGGCCGGCCCGCACCTCGAAGCTGAGGCCGTCGACGGCCAGGGTGTCGCCGAAGGACTTGGTGAAACCGTCGAAACGGACGACGGGGGTCACGACCCACCGCCGCCCTGCTGGCCGATCGCCTGGCCGATGAGCACGCCCATGCCGACGAGCAGGGCGAGCATCGCGACGGCGCCCACTATTCCCACCGCGGTGGTGGCGGCGTGCGAGCCGCGGGGCGTCAGCAGGGCGATCACCGCCACGAGCAGCCCCAGCGCGCTCGCCAGCGCCGCCAGGGTCTGCGGTCGGCCGGTCGCGGAAAGGGCGAACATCCGACTCATCAGTCATCTCCTTGCCCGGAGGTCCGGGACCGGTGGTGACCGGTCCCGGAGTCTCACAGGTGTATCTCGGGCGGTGGCCGGCGGGAGGCCGGCACCGTCAGGTCAGGCCGATGGCGATGGCGCCACCCACGACGGCCACGGTGATCGCGCCGGCTTCGGCGCCGACCCAGAACGCGTGCCAGTCGAACGGGGCGTCCAGGGACTCGAGCTCGTCGACACCGAGCTGCAGCGAAACGCAGTCGACGTCGCCCGCCGCGAGGGCGGGGAGCTCCGTGATGGCGAGAGCGGTCATGTTTCACCTCCTGGCGGAGTGAACGGGCATAATCTGGAGGACGAGAGATACGGGGGCGGGCGGCTACCATCCGCCCGCCCCCGCTTTCCTCAGGTGATGGCGATGCCGATGCCGATACCGGCCCCGGCGGCACCCGCCACCGCCACACCGACCCGGAAGCCCTGCCAGAAGCCGGCCCAGTCGAAGGGCGCCTCAAGGGGTTCGAGCTCCTCGACGCCCAGCGACAGTGCCGGGGTGTCGGTCTCGTGTCCCACCAGAACGGACGCGAGCATTTTCACCTCCTTCACATGATGCTGGTCGTACACAGGTGTGACGGCCGTTCGCGACGCGGACTCCGGGTGTCACCGGAATAACCGGAACGAATCCCCGGAGACCACCGCCGGTCAGGTGATGGCGATGCCGATGCCGATGCCGCCGCCGAGAACACCGACGACCGCGACACCCGCCCGGAAGCCCGACCAGAAACCATCCCAGTCGAACGGGGCCTCGAGGGGCTCGAGCTCCTCGACGTCCAGGGAAAAGGGACGGGTGTCGAGCGGAAGCTCGAACGCAGCGAGAGCGGACATGTTCTGCACCTCCCTTCGGTCCGGAGAGAACGGAGCTGACGCGGATCGGGACTCAGGTGATGGCGATGCCGATCGCGATGCCGCCGTAGAGGGCGGCACCACCGACGGCCACGCCGGCGCCGAAGCCGACCACGTAGTGCCACCACGCGGGGGCCTCGAGGCCCTCCAGCTCCTCGAAACCGAGGTCGAGCGCGGGGATGAGTTCCATGTTTGTCACCTCCTGGTGAATGATTCACAGAGCGGGGAACGCGGTCTGCGCATTCATTTTCTCTGTGCCACTTATGTTAGGGCGCCGCGTCTTTGGTTGGCAATGAACCGCGGGTGAACTGGCGCGTTCCGGTCGCGACGTTTTTTGCGGGTTCCCGCGGAGCCGCGCTTTCGTCGGGTGACCGCACTTCCGCCGTGGCCGAATCGACGGCGGCGGCCGCGTCGGCGAGCATCGCCAGGGTCACGTGCCGGTACCAGCCCGTCCAGCCGCGCACCCGGTAGCTGTCCAGGCCGACCGTGGCCCGTGCCCGGCCGGCCCCGGCGCGCACCGCGCCGGCGCGGCGCGCGGCGCCGACGAGCTCCTCGAGTGACGTGCCCCGCGGGACGTGGCAGGCGTAGAAGCGCAGCCCGCCCGCCCCCGGGGAGCCGCCCGCCCCCGGGGGGCATTCCGCCCTTGGGGAGCCGTCCGCTCCCGGGGAGCCGGCGGCCCGCAGCAGGAGCCGGTGCTCCCAGCGGCCGTCCCGGGACGGCCGCACCCGCACCTGCGCCCAGGTCCACGCGGTGTCCCAGCCGGTGATCGGCGCACCCGCGTCGGGCACCGACGTCCACGGCAGGTCATCCGCGTGGGCGGCCACCGCGGCGGCGGTGACCCGCCGGCCGGCGGTCGCGCCGAGCGTCGTGCCCGGCCCGACCGGCGCGACGAAGGCGACCTCCCTGCCGGCGAGCCACGAGCGCAGCCGGTCGTCGGGGCCGAGGGCCACGCCCAGCACGACCCACCGCAGCGGCAGCCGGCGCAGGGCCCGTTCCACCATCGCCCCGGCCAGCTCCCGGCCGCTGTGGCGGTGGTGGTCCGGCGGGATGCCGGCGGCGTGGCGCAGCCGGCGGTCGGTGTCCCAGGGGCTGGGCAGGCACAGCTCCCGGTCGACCAGCACGGAGTGCTCGGGGGTGTCGTAGGCGGCCAGTACGGCCACCTGGCAGCTCTCCACCCGGCCGGTGTCGGGGAGGTAGCGGGGGGTCGCGCCGACGAAGCTCGGCCCGCGCCCGGTCAGCACGACCTCGTCGACGACGAGGGCCGCCGACGCGTGGACGTAGCGTTCCCGCACGTAGGCCAGCAGGTCGTCCCGGACGAGATCGGCGTCCCAGCCGGCCGCGGTCAGCAGGCGCTGCATGCCGTCGGGGCGGCTCTCGCCGGCCGCGGACGCCAGCGCCTGTCCGTTGCGGTCACCGCGCAGCGTCGCCAGCCCGCGCAGGTAGGCCAGCGCCCGCCGCCGGGGCTCGGGCCGGCCGAACCGGTGCGCGACCCGGGAGTGCAGCAGGGTCAGTTCGTCGGGGGCGTCCCGGACCGGTGTCCAGGGGTCCCGCAGGGCGTCTGTCGTCATGCCGGGCGACACCTCTACCGGGTTCAGGCCGGCGGCGAGCCGGCGGGGTCAGATCAGCGGATGGGGGAAGGGGTGGATCCCACCGTCCGCAACCGCGGCGGACCGGGCGAGCCGGCCGGGCGCGCCGGCGATCCGGCCGCGCAGCCAGGTGAACTCGTGCCGTTCGTCCATCCGCAGGGCGTGCAGTCCGACCGGAATCACCTTGACCACCGCCCAGCCCATCTCCTGGACGGCCGCCGGCAGCCGGTGGGTGAGCCGGACGGCGACCGGCCGCGCGCCGTCGCGCACCAGGTCGGCCACCAGGTCATCCACCGGGGCACCGACCGCGGCCGTGGTGGAGGCGGTAGTGGTGGGGGCGGCCGGCCCGGCGGCGGCGCGCCGCCCGCCCGCCGGGACGAAGCCGTCCGTCCAGCGTTCGACCGCGTCGACCGCCGCCGGGGTGCACCACAGCCGCGCCCGGTCGAGGTCGCAGGAGACGGGCGGGTACCCGCCCGCGCTGTCGGCCGGGAGCCCGGCGGCGTACCACTCGGAGATGCCCCGCAGGGCGGCGCGGACCTGGAACGCCTCGCGGAACGCGCCGAGGGTCGCCTCGGCCCGGCAGGCCGAGGCCCGCGTGCCGACGGCCGCCAGCGGCCGGGACGAGTCGTGGTCGACCAGGATCCCCACGACGCACTCGACGCCGCGCAGGCAGGTGGGAATGGCTCCGAAGGTCACCGAGAGCCCCAGATCACCGGCCGCGCGGGCGAGGCGGTCGAGGTCGCGGACGTGTGCCGCCCCGGGCCCGCGGGCCGCCGTCAGACCGGCGAGGTCCACCCGCTCCAGGCGCAGCTGGGCGGCCCACGCGACCATCACGGCGTCCCGTTCCACGATCTCGTGCAGGGCGTTGCGCAGGGCCATCTCCTCGCCGGCCCCGGCGGCGGCGCCGGACGGCGTCGGATCGAACCAGCGCAGCGACCCGGCGTCGCCGGCCGGGTAGTCGACGAGGGCGGCCGGCACCGCCACCCGCTCGCCGCCGGCCAGATCCCAGCCGGTCAGCCAGCTCAGAGCGTCCGGGTCGGCCGCCGGCGAGCCCAGTGCCACCGCGGGGTCGGCGAACGGCAGCCGCCGGGCAGCGCCGGCGTCAGTGCCGGCGTCAGTGCCGGGGCCGGGGCCGGCGGCGCGGTCGTCCTGGGCGGGGGGCCGCAGCGCGAAGCGCTCCACCGCCTCACCGGCACCGCGCAGCAGCGCGTCGCCGGGGCGCGGGCCCGCCGCTCCGACCAGGTGCAGCGGGTAGTCGTCGGCGGCCAGGCCGCGGTGCCCGGACGGGTCCAGCCCACCGATGTCGACGGCGACCGTCCACAGTGGCTGCTCCGGGCCGGGTGGGATGAGACTGGCGCCCCGCGCGATCCCGGCGCCGGCGTCGAGGGTGGCCCGGGCGTCGATCACAGCGCCGCCCCGGCGGGCTGGCACCGCGACTCCCCGCGCGGCGGCTCCTCGTTCCATGGCTCCTCGTCCGGTGCCGTCTCGTTCGCGGTCTCGTTCAGGGACTCCCGCAGCAGGCTGGTCACGTCGGCGTGGCTGATCCGGGCGAGTGCCGGCAGGCCGCCGCCGAACGCGTGCGTCACCCGGCGGGCGATGTCCGCCAGCTGGGCCGCGGCGGGCACCGGGCAGCGCGGCACGCCCCACCCGTCGGCGAGCCGTCGGATGCCCCGCGCGGCGTCGGCGGGCAGCCGGTGGCCGCTCGCCCGCCGCGTGGCGTCCCACGCCACGGCCAGCCGCCCGGCGCCGCCGAAGCGGGTGTCGCCGGCGGCCACCCGCGACCAGACCCCGGCCGTCATCGGCACGGTGGCCACCATTTTGCTGACAGCCAGCACGCTGGCCACCTCGTTCGCGAGATACCACGCCTTGCCGCCGAACGGGTCGCGTCCGATGAGCGACCAGCCGGCGTGCGTGTACGCCGACAGCTCGGCGGCCAGCAGCCGCTGCTCGCCGGTCGGCTGCCCGGGACGGCCGGCGGCGAGTCGGTCACCGAGGCGCACCAGCTCGGTGACGAGGGACAACGCCGCGGCGTCCGCCACCGGTCGCGGCTCGGGGCTGCCCACGAACGGGCCGAGCAGGCGCATCAGCGCCTCCAGGACCCCCTCGACGACCATCGGGCGGGGCAGGCCGTGGGTGGCCGCCGGGTCGAGGACGGCCACCTCGGCGCGCATCCCCTCGCAGAGGGCGAGCCGGTGCCGGCCCCGGACGCCGACGCAGGCCACCGGGCTGATCTCCGACCCGGTGCCGACGGTGGTCGGCACCAGCACCCGGTGCGGCACCGTGCCCGCCGGCGGCGCCGGCAGCGCGACGACACCGCTGCGCCCGGCGCCGAGCCGGGCGGGCAGGTCCGGGTCGGCCATGGCCAGGCAGCCGAGTTTGACCAGGTCCAGCAGGCTGCCGCCGCCGACGGCGACGACCGTGTCCAGCCCGTCCGCCGGCTGGCCGCGCAGCCACCCGGCCAGGTCGCCGACGCCGGCCACCCCGGAGCCCACCGGGTCGACGGTGATCATCGGGCTGTCGGCCCGGTGGTCGCGCAGCCAGGCCACCGCCGGCGTGGCGGTCACGCCGGCGTCGACGACCAGCCCGATCCGACGGCCGTCGCGCCGTCGCGCGTCGACCACCTGCCGCAGGCTTCCCGGGCCGGCGAACACCCGGGTCGGGCACGACCACTGCCGAACGGCGCTCGCCGGGTCGCCGCTCACCGGGGCGCCGCCGCGTCGACCAGCGTCGTCAGTCCGTCCGCGGCGGCCGGGCCGCCCTGACGCGCCCACAGGTCGGTCAGGCCGCGGTCCACCGCGTCGAGGAGGCCGTCGAGGTCGTCGTCGGTGTAGACCAGCGGGGGCACCAGCTGGATCCCGGCCGGCCCGGGGTGCGCGACCGCGCCGGCCAGCCGGATCGCCTCGAGCGCCGCGGTCACGTCGGCCGGGGTGAACGCCGTGCCGTCCGGGCGTACCAGCCCGAGGTGACGGAAGAGGCCACGACCGCGGAACCCGGCCACCGCGGGATGCCGCCCGGTCAGCTCCGCCAGGGCGGCGCCGAGCCGGTCACCGAGGGCCGCCGCCCGGGCGACCACGTCGAGGCGGCGCATCTCGGCCACCGTGGCCGTGATCGCCGCGCAGGTCGGCGGCGTCCCCGCGTTCGTCTCCCCGTGCGCCAGGACGGCGTCCGCGTCGTCGAAGGCCGCGCGGACGCCGTGCGAGACGACGACCGCCGACCCGGCGCAGGTGCCGTTGGTCAGCCCCTTGGACAGGACCATCACGTCGGGCCGGACCGGCCAGTCCTGGGAGGCGAACCACGTGCCGGTGCGGCCGAAGCCCGTCGCGACCTCGTCGGCGACGAGCAGGAAGCCGTGCCGCTCCCGCAGCGCCGCGAGCTCGGCGAGGAAGTCCGCCGGCAGCTCGTGCGCGCCCGTCCCGAGCACCGGCTCGACCACCACCGCGCCGATCTGGGCGCCCGCGCCCGTGACGAGCCGGCGCAGCTCGGTCGGGTCGGTGAACCCCACGTGCCGGACGAAGCGCCGGTCGACGAGGTAGAGATCCTGGGCGAGATCCTCGCCGGTCAGCGCGGAACTGCCGTAGGTGAGCCCGTGGTAGCTGTCGCGCAGGCCGACCACGAGCCGGCGTCCCGGCTCGCCGCGCAGCGCCCAGTACTGCCGGACGATCTTCATCATGACGTCGTTCGCGGCGCTGCCCGACGTCGAGAACATCACCCGGGAGAACGTGTCGGGTCCGCACAGCTCCACCAGGGTCCGCGCGGCCTCGACGGCCCACGGATGGCTGCGCCGGAACAGGGTCAGATACGAGGCGTCGAGCAGCGCCCGGTGCACTCCGTCCGCCACGGCCGCGTTCCCGTAGCCGAGGTTGGCGTTCCACAGGCCGCTGGTGGCGCACAGCGCCGTCACCCCGTCCGCGAACCGCACCCGCACCCCGGACGCGCCGACCACCCGTGCCGTCGGCGAGCCGAACTGGCTGGGCGGGGAGAGGAACTGCCACAGGTGATCGGTCCCGCCGTCGGATGTGGGCAGGCCCACCGGCCGGGTGTCGGTCGTCCGCATGTCAGCGCCCGCCGGTGGTGTCGTCGTGGTGGACGCAGCGCAGCATCAGCGTGGCCCGGTCCGGCTCGGCGCCGCCGGTGATCTGGGCGCGGTCGGCCACGACCAGGCCCGCGGCGGCGAGCTCGGATGTCAGCTCGGCCACGTCGAGAATCGCCACCTGGGAGGTGAACAGCCGGTGATCGACCGCGCCAGACGGGGTGATCTCGGCCTGCAGGGCGCTGACCAGCCGGTGGCCGGCGGCGCCGTCGATCCACTCGATGAAGGTGACCAGCGACCCGCCCGGCCCGCCCGGTCCGGGAACAGCCAGCACGCGGACGCTCTCGCGGACCGGCTGCGCCAGCATCGGCCCGCGGCGCATCTGCAGGGTGCTGAGCAGGAAGGAACCCGCCGGAGCGAGATGATCGCGGATGGCGCGGAACATCGCCGCGCGTCCGTCCTGGTCGAGCAGCGACACCGAGGTCGCCCCGAGCACGATCACGTCGAAGCGACGTCCCAGGTCGAACCGGGTCATGTCGCCCTCGACGAGGGTGAGGCGCCCGGCCTCGCCGGCCCTGGCCGCCTCGCCGGCCCTGGCGGCGAGCAGGCGCAGCATCGTCGGGGACTTCTCCAACGCGACCACGTCGTGCCCGTCGGCCAGCAACGGCAGCGTCAGGCGGCCGGAGCCGCAGGCCAGCTCGAGCACCGTGCGCCGCGGGCCACCCAGCGCCGCCCGCAGTTCCGCGACCTCGTGCTCGTCGTCGCGTCCCAGCAGGTCGTAAAGGACGGAACCGCGTTCGGAGTAGATGTCCTCGACCGGCAGCCCCGCGCCGAACATCGCCAGCAGCACGCCGGCCGTCCCCGGTCGGGTGCTGGACGCCGGTGCCGTGGCCGGCGCGGTCATCGGGCGCCTCCGGCCACCGCGGCGAGGGCGTCCCCGGTCGCGGGGCCGTGGGAAGCCTCGCCGGTCGGCGGGCCGCCGGCGGTGTCGCCGGTCGCGGTGTCGCCGGCGGTGTCGAGCAGGCGCACACCGGCGCGGGCGAAGGTGGCCGCGAGGGTGGCGAACCCGTCGGCGACGGTGGCCGCGGACGCCCGGGTCCGGGCCCGGCCCAGCTCCACCGCCCGTTCCCCGGTGCCCACGACGAGCATGATCTCGATCAGCGCCGCGGCGTCCGCGCCGATCCGGAACACCCGCATGTCCCGCGCGTTGACGAGCAGGGCACCCGACCGGTCCCCTACGAGCAGCGGGGCGTCCGGCGCCTCGACGCCCGCGCCGGGACTGCTACCGGCGGCACCGGCGGTGGCGGCCGTGCCGTCCGGCCAGCCGTCGGCGAGCGCCTCGACCAGGCGGCCGCCGAAGCCGGAGACCACCGGCTTCTTCATCCCCTCCAGGCGCGCGCGCCGCAGGGCGTCCAGGCTCCACAGGAAGCGCGACAGCCACGGGCGTTCGACGCGGGCCTGCCGGGACAGCTCGACCGGCACGACCGCGGCCAGGCACGGGTCGTCGCCGTCCTCGAGCTGCCCGGTGAACGGTGGTCGCGTGAACGGCGGGCCGCCGGCCGTCAGCAGCCCGAGCGGCGCGCCGCCCGGCGCGGGGCGGACCGTCCCGTCGGCGGAGACGAACAGGCGGGCCCCCCGCCGTCCGGCGCAGGGGTGGACCGTGCCCAGGGCGCAGGTGTCGGCGATCTGCACGAGGGGGTGCAGCAGGTGCTCGGGGAACTCGCCGCGGGTGCGGGCGGCGTCCGCGTCCTCGAGGAAGACCGCGTAGTCCATCTCCGAGGTGACCCTCAGCAGCGTGGGGCCGACGAGCGACAGGTAGCCGCCGGAGGAGTAGTCACAGGTCTGCAGGAAGAAGTCGTCGCCGATCACCAGCTCGTCGCCGGCGTCGGCCACCGCGCCGGTGTACCGGACGAGGGAGCCCGTGACCCGCGCGGGCGGTGGCACCGCGGGGTCGGCCGGGGCGAAGACCAGGGTGTGGAAGTCCGCCAGGCCGGTGTCCGGGTCGGTCACGGCCGCCAGGTGTTCCGCACCGGCGAGGACGATCTCGTCCGGCCCGGTCCGGGCTCCCGGCCCGGTCGCCGAGCCCGGCCCGGTCGCGGGGTCTGGACGGTCGGTGGACGCGGCGGCTCGCGGGGGCGCACCCTCCAGAGCGGCGATCCGACTGCCGGTGGCCCACCGGCCGAGCCGTCCGCTGATCTCCTGGAGGTGCTCCACCCCCGACACGTGGTCCACTACCAGACCGGGCGGCAGTCCCAGCGTCTCGCTGGGCAGGACGCCGTCCTCGGTGGTGCCCATCCGCAGCGAGACCCGCTGCCGGCCGATCCTCCCGGCGATCTGCTGGACGTCCTCCGGCTCCAGAGCGCGGACATCGAGCTCCACCGCGCACGCGGTGCCGAGCCCGAGCAGCGTGAGCGCCTGGCCGGTGTCGGCGACCCCGGCCACGGTGATCCGGGCGACCCCGGCCGCCGCGGCCAGCTCCATCAGCTCGCCGACCCCGATCCGCTCGACGAGGTCCGCGGTCAGCGTCACCGACCAGCACAGGTCGCCGTCGGCCAGGGCGTCGTCCACCGGATCGTCGTCCACCGGGTCGCCGTCTCCCGGCGCGGCGTCTCCCGCGGTGGCGTCCACCAGGGCGGCGAAGGAGGTCAGCCGGCGGCGGACGTCGTCCGCGGAGCCGGCCAGGCCGTGCAGCGGCACCGGCGTCACCGGCCGGTCCGCCTGGGCCCGCAGCCAGGCGAGCTCGGCGGCCACCAGGTCGTCCGGGCGGTCGACCCGCACCCCGCCCGCGTCGTCGGCGACGAGGGACAGGCCGACATTGGTGATCTCGGCGGCCGGCGTGACACCGTCGAGGTAGGGGCTGCGCCGGAGGTCCTCCGGCCGCCAGGCCTCGGACAGGCGGCCGAGCAGATCCGGCAACGTGACCGGGGCGTCGTCGGCCGGTGCGGCCCCGGCGACACCGTCGCCCGCGGAGCTCAGCGCGGCCCGCCAGCCCTGTTCGCAGTACGCGTCCCCGCATTCGCAGTGATCAATCCACACGACGCGGTCGTCCGTGTCCGGACCGCCTTCTGGGTCGCCTCCCGGGCCGGTCAGCAGGGCGCGCAGGTGCGGGAGCGCGCAGTTCACCGTGGCGGTGTCGATGTCGAAGCCGCGGTCGACGAGAATGGCCTGGGCCAGGCGTAGTGGCCAGCTGGGCCGCGTTCCGGTGATCTCGGTGACGTAACCACTGCGGTGCTTCCGCAGGCCGAGCAGGACAAGGCGGCGCACTGACACACCTCCGGTGCGGGGAACGGGTTCGAAGCGGGTAACGCGGACGCCACTATCGCCATCAAATGCGGGCGGTGTCTGTCCCCGGGCGTGTCCCCAAAATTGTCGACATTCCACTGCCTGCAAGTTCATCAGGCGTTTACGATCCGTAGGCGGATCGTAAATATCGCCCGGTTACTCTCGGCAGCCGACATCCCGGTGAAGGAGACTTGTGGATCCTTTATTCCCGTCACCCCTGAAGGTCGGAGTCGTCGGAGATCGTCCCTTGTTCAGGTGGGCTGTCCAGCAGCTGCTGATCCGTGAGCCTGATATCGCCACCGCGGTCATCGGCGAAAACGGCGGTGAGCTGAGGAGCACACTGTGGTCGACGGGCGGGACCAGACTCGATGTCGTCTTCGTGGATTTCGGCGCCAGTGTCCACTCGGTGGCGGAGGTGATAGCGGACGTCGCCGGCCTCGGTCGGGTGCTGGCCGTGTCGGAGTCGCGTGACCGGGACGACGCGATCTCCGTGCTGACGGCCGGGGCCGCCGGATACCTCATCAGCAGCGAACCCTGCTCGATGTTCGCCGTCGCGGTCCGCGCCGTTGCCGCCGAGGGATTTTATCTGTCCGCCGGCCTGTCCGACGCCGTTTTTCCCACAGTGGCGCCGCGACAGCTGCCGGCGAGTTCCGCGCAGGCCGGTCTGCCGCGGCTGTCCGAACGGGAGGAGCAGGTACTCAGCCTGATCGCCGAGGGACTGACCCACGGTCAGATCGCGGCCAGACTGGGAGTGGCGGTGACCACCGTCAACACCTATGTCAAGCGGATGCGCGCGAAACTCCTGCTGGGCAACAAAGCGGAACTGGTGCGGGTCGCGGTGGAACGCCGCCTGATGTCCTACGCCCGCGCGTCCCCGGACCGGCCCGGGGGGCCGGCACCCGGCCGCGTCGCCGTGGACGGAGTCCCGGGCTGACGGAGTCGCCGACCGGCGGAGCCCCGGCCTGACGGCGCCTCCGGCCGGCGACGGCGCTGGCCGGCCGAGGTGAGGTGTCGGCAGGGCCACCCGTGCGGTGGTGCCGAAAAGTAGCGACTTTGCTCCGTGCGGTGGCTTTCGTCCCGCTGGTCCGATGAGGATCGGACCAGCGGAGGAGGAACATGCGGATGTTGCGCCAGCGGCCGGCGGAGTGGGGCCATGGGATACATGCCTGGGTTCGCGGGCACCGGCGGGTGAGCGGCGGGGTGGGCGGGGTCCTGCTGTTCCTGCTGGTGGCGGCCGCCCTGGCGCCCGCGCCGGGGTGGGGCCAGGCCCGCTCCAGCGCGTTCGGCGCGCCGGCCGAGCCCGCGCCGGTCGCGCTGCCGACCACCCCGACACCGCCGCCCGCGCCCTCGGTGCCGCCGGCTCCGTCCGCGGTGCCACGCCCGCCGGCGGCGCCGGTTCGGGTGGCCGCCGTGCCGCCGCCCGCGCCTCCGTCCCCGGTGGCGACGACGCCGACCGCCGAGCAGGCGACGCCGTCCGCGCCCACGCCGTCGGCCACCGCGGACCAGGCCCGATCCAGCCCCCCGGCGACCGGGTCCTCCCGGTCCTGCGGGGGCGTCCGTGCCACCGGCGCGGTGCTGCCGCGCAGGGGCCAGCCGGGACTGTGGTCCGTGCCGGGCGGCCCCGGTGCCGGCACCGGGTGTGAGCCGGCCAGGTCGTCGACCCCGTGTCCTTCGGACGCGGCGGACGCGGCGGACGGGACGGGAGCGTGGGGCGCCGGGGCCTGGGGCGGCCTGCCGAGGCTGGGCATCCTGCCCTGCCTGTTCCTCGGTCGCTGAGCCGCCGGCCTGTCCGGACGTGAGCATCAGGGGACCCGGGGGCCGTGAACCGCCCGAAAACCGATGTGAGCGTTCCAGAAGGTCAGGTGATGGTGACCTCGTGGGCGTGGCGGGACCAGCGCGTGGTCCCACCCGGGTCGGTAGGGTCGTGTCGTGACTGAAACGGTTGGTTCACTGGACACGGGTGTGGATGGCGGTTGGATCCTGCCGTTGTGTCGTGAGCGCGGCGAGATTCTCGCGCGCTGAACCGACCGGGCGGGTGAGCTGCTCCGGGCCCGGCTCACGGCGGCCGAGCTCGGCCGCGAGCTGGGCGAGCTCTACAACGCGCTCGTCACCGGCCTGAGCGCCGACGGTGCCGATCTTCGCGCGGAGTCGTTCGCCGAGCTGCGGGCGGTGCTCGCCGAGCTCTCGGCGAGCCGGGCGCGCCAGGGCTTCACCTCGCGGGAGACCGCGATCACGGTGTTCTCCCTGAAGGACGCGGCGGCGGTCGTGCTGGAGAAGGACGGCGTCAGCTTCCGGGATTACCGGAATTTCAGCGAGTTCGTCGACGAGCTGGGTGTCTTCACGTTCGAGAGCTACGTCCAGACCCGGGACCGGGTGATCGTCGACCAGAGCAACCAGCTCCTCGAGCTGTCCACCCCGGTGATCAAACTGTGGGAGGGGATCCTCGCGGTGCCGCTGGTCGGCACGCTGGACTCCGCCCGCACCCAGCTGGTGATGGAGAGCCTGCTCCAGGCGCTCGTCGAGACCGGCTCCCGGCACGCGATCATCGACATCACCGGGGTCGGCGCGGTTGACACCCAGGTCGCCCAGCACCTGTTGAAGACCGTGCGGGCGGCCCAGCTGATGGGGGCGGACTGTGTGATCTCCGGGATCCGCCCGCAGATCGCGCAGACGGTGGTGAGCCTCGGCATCGAGTTCGGCGAGATCGTGACCAAGGCGACGCTGGCCGAGGCGCTCGCGCTCGCACTGCGCCGGGACGGCTTCCAGCTCCGCCGCTCCGCCGCCGCCGAGCGCCGCTGATGGAACGGATCCCCGTCCTGAAGATGGGCAATCTGCTCCTGGTCTCCATCCAGGTGGACCTGCAGGACCAGCTCGCGCTGGATCTCCAGGACGACCTCGCGGAGCGGATCGTGGCGACCGGCGCCCGCGGGGTGCTGATCGACATCTCGGCGCTGGACATCGTCGACAGCTTCATCGGCCGGATGCTGTCGACGATCGCGTCCCTGTCCAGGCTGCTGGACGCGGAGACCGTCGTGGTCGGCATGCGCCCGACGGTCGCCATCACGCTGGTCGAGCTCGGGCTGTACATGCCGGGGGTGCGCACCGCGCTGACGCTGGAACACGGGCTGGAACTGCTCGGCGCCGAGGTCCGCGTGACCACCCGGGCGGACGAGGGCTTCGATCTCGACGAGGCCGGGAGCAGGGCCGAGGCCGGGTCGACCGCCGCCGGCAGTGGTGCCGAGGCCGGCGCGGTCGCCGCCGGGTCCGGTGGCGCCGTGGGGACCAGCGCCGGGTGAGCACAGGTGGGCGGCCCGGCCCGCCGGGCGGTGGGCTGGTGGGCGCCGAGCCGCAGCGCCACGCGATCGAGTCGGAATCCGACGTCGTCCGGGTACGCCAGGTCGTGCGGAACCTCGCCGTGGCGGCGAAACTCTCCCTCGTCGACCAGACGAAGATGGTCACGGCGGCCAGTGAGCTGGCCCGCAACACCCTCGTCTACGGCGGCGGGGGGTCGATGACGATCGACATCGTCGACAACGGCCGCCGGCGGGGGGTGCGCGCGGTCTTCACCGACGCCGGCCCCGGTATCCCCGACATCGACCTCGCGCTCACCGACGGCTGGACCAGCGGCGGCGGCCTGGGGCTCGGGCTGTCCGGCAGCCGTCGCCTCGTCGACGACTTCGCCATCGAGAGCAGCCCTGGCGCGGGCACCACCGTGCGGGTGGTGAAGTGGTCGCGCTGACCTCGCCGGGCCCGTTTTCAGCCCCGTCGTATCCGCTGGTGGAGGACGTCGCCTGGTTCGAGGCGGTCGAGCCGTCGGCCGCCGGCGCGGCGCGCCGCGCCGCGGTGGCGCTCGCCGGCCAGCTCGGCTTCGACCCGGCCCGCGGCGCCGAGGTCGGTGTCGCCGTCACCGAGGCGATGACGAACCTCATCCGGCACGCGGACGACGGCCGGTTCCTGCTGAGAGCACTACGAGGACTGGGCGGGCAGGCAGCGGACGGGTTCGCCCTCCAGTTCGTGGCGATCGACAGCGGCCCGGGGCTGGCTGACGTCCCCGCCGTGATGCGCGACGGCGTGACGTCGGCGGGCACCCTCGGGGTCGGCCTGGGCGCGATCGCCCGGCTGTCGAGCGCGCTGGACATCCATTCGACGCCCGGCCGCGGGACGGCCATGGTGGGCACGTTCCTGCCCGACCGCCGGGCCGACCTCGGCCGGCCAGACCCCGGCGGGAACGACGGGTCGCGGGCCTTCGTCACCTCCCTGGTCGCCGGTCTGACGAGGCCGATCACCGGTGAGACGGCCTGCGGTGACGCCTACGCCGTCCGGAAGGCCGGCGACGGGGTCGCGCTGCTGCTCTGCGACGGCCTGGGACACGGCGAACTGGCCGCCCGGGCCGCGGACGAGGCGGTCCGGATCTTCCGGGAGGCGCCTGAGTCGAACAGCCCGGTGGAACTGCTGCGGCGGATCCACCAGGGGATCTCCCACACCCGGGGCGCCGCGGCGGCGGTCGCGGTGCTCGAACCGGCCGCCGGGGTCCTCCGGCTCGCCGGCGTCGGCAACATCAGCGGTGTCATCCTGGACGGCTCCCGCCGCTCGGGCCTGATCAGCCGGCCCGGGATCGCCGGTCACCAGGCCCGCGGCCTGACGGAGACGCGGCATCCGCTGTCCCCCGGCTCCCTAGTCATCCTGCACAGCGACGGCGTCACGCCCCGGTTCGACCTGTCCGCGCATCCGGGCGTCGCCAGCCATGGGGCCCTCGTCGTCGCGGCGACCGTGCTGCGCGACGCCGGCCTGCGCCGTGACGACGCCTCGGTGCTCGTCGCGGCCGTGCCGCGGGCGCCGGCACAGTCATGGCTCTAGCGGGTCCGGGTACCCCTGGCGGCGATTCGTGGGAACTGGCGGCGGTGCGGGTCGACAGCGAGCCGGACGTGTTCGCGGCCCGCCAGCTGGCCCGGGTGGTCGGGGCCGCGGCCGGCCTCGACGGGCAGGACCAGGTCCGGCTCGCGACGGCGGTGAGCGAGGTGGGCCGCGAGACGCTGCCGGCGGGGGGCGCGCTGGCTGTCTTCCGGCTGAACCGGCCCGCCGGGCTGGCCGTCCTGATCACCGCCGACCGCCCGCTGGCCGGTGACGCTCCCGGGCTGCGCGCCGCGGCTCGTCTCGTGGACGTCACGGTCGCCCCGGGCGGGGCGTCCCGGGTGGTCGCGCTCGCCAGGCCGCTCGCCCCGGGAACGGTCGTCGACGAGGCACTGCGCGCCCACCTGCGCCGGGCGGTGGCGGCCAGCGCGCCGCTCGCACCGGTCGACGAGCTCCGGGTGCAGAACAACGAGCTGGTCAGCGCCCTGGAGGAGCTGAAGAACCAGCAGAACGAGCTGCTGCGCCTCAACGCCGAGCTGGAGGAGACCAACAAGGGTGTCCTCGCCCTTTACAACCAGCTCTCCTCGGAGCTGGAGCAGACCAACCGCGGGGTCGTCGCGCTCTACGCCGAGCTGGACGAGCGGGGCATGGCGCTCGAGAAGGTGAACGAGACGAAGACCCGGTTCCTGCGCAGTGTCAGCCACGAGCTGCGGTCGCCGGTGAACTCGGTGCTGGGCCTGGCGCGGCTGCTGCTCGACCCGGTCGCGGATCCGCTCACCGCCGAGCAACGCCGCCAGGTCGAGCTGATCCTGGCCAGCTCCGACGACCTGCTCCTGCTGGTGAACGATCTTCTCGACCTGGCGAAGGCGGAGTCCGGCCGGCTCACCCCGAATCTCGACGAGGTGGACATCCACGGGGTGCTCGCGCACGTGGAGGGCACGCAGCGGCCGCTGGCGATCCGGCCGGGAGTCCGGCTGGTCTTCGAGGAGCCGGCCGGGATCGGCACGCTGCGTACCGATGAGAGCCTGCTCGGCCGGGTGCTGCGCAACCTCGTCGGGAACGCGCTGAAGTTCACCGAGCGCGGCGAGGTGCGGGTCGCCGTGCGCTCCACGGGCCGGGACGGGACCACGGGACGGGCCGAAACCACAGGCGGCCCCGGTGACGCGGGAGCCGGGCCGGGCGACGACACGGTGTCCTTCGTGGTCCGCGACACCGGCATCGGCATCGCGCCGGACGACGTCGAGCGGGTCTTCGACGAGTTCTACCAGGCGCAAAGCCATCTGCACGCCCAGGTCCGCGGCACGGGGCTCGGTCTGCCCTACGCCCGCCGCGTCTGCCAGCTGCTGGGTGGCCGCCTGGAGCTGGAGAGCGTTCTCGGCACGGGTTCGACCTTCACCGTCACGCTTCCCCGCGACTCGTCGACCGCCGTGGGCGCGACGGCCATCGAGCCGGCGGCCGGGGAGGCCCTGGCCGACCTCGATCCCCCCTGGGTGGAGACCGCGCTCGTGGTGGACGACGACCCGGCCTTCCGCACGATGATGCGGTCGCTGCTGGCCGATCGCGCCGGACGGGTCGTCGAGGCCGCCGACGGGTCGGAGGCCCTGGCCGTGCTCCGCGCGGAGCTCCCCGACGTGGTCTTCCTCGATCTGATGCTGCCCCAGCTGGACGGCAGAGCGGTACTCTCCGCGATGGCGGACGATCCGGTGTTGCGGGACATTCCGGTGGTCGTGGTGACCTGGAGCGACCACGAGGCCGTCGGTGGCCGGGGCGGGTTCGGCTCGGCGGTGGCCGTCCTGGCGAAGTCGACGCTCAGCGCGAGAACGATCGACGGCGCGCTCACCCGGGCACGGGCAGATTGGCAGTGAGTGGAGATGGTCACTGAACGTGCCGTGATCCTCGTGGTGGACGACAGCGAGAGCAAGCGCTACATCCTCGGCAGCTGGCTGCGCCGCACCGGCTACCTCGTCGTCGAGGCCGCGACCGGGGGCGAGGCGCTGCTGCGGCTCGCCGAACGCCCCCCTGACCTGGCCGTGCTCGACGTCCATCTGCCCGACATGTCGGGGATCGAGGTGTGCCGGCGGATCAAGGGCGACCGGGTGTCCGCGGCGGTACCGGTGCTGCACGTCTCCGCGATCGCCGTCGACTCGGCGGACCGCAGCGCCGGGCTCGACGAGGGGGCCGACGCCTATCTCGTCGATCCGATCGAGCCCAAGGAGTTCCTCGCCACCGTCGGCGCGCTGCTGCGGCAGTCCCGGCGGTTCGCCGAGGAGCACCGGATCGCGCACACACTGCAACGGAGCCTGCTGCCCGCCGGCCTGCCCGACCTGCCCGGCCTGCGGGTCGCGGCCCGCTATCACGCCTCCGCCGACCACGCGGAGATCGGTGGCGACTTCTTCGACGCCTTCGACACACCCGCCGGCGACGCCGTCCTCGTCATCGGCGACGTGCAGGGCCACTCCCTCGCCGCCGCGGTGATCATGGCCGAGCTGCGCTACTCGCTGCGCGCCTACGCCTTCGACGGCCAGGAGCCGCGCGCCGTCGTCGAGCGGCTGAACCGGCTGATGCTGGCGCACCACCCCGAATCCACCGCCACGGTCTGCGTGGTGGTGCTTCCCCCCGACCGGTCGAGCGCCACGGTCGTCAACGCCGGTCACCTCCCGCCGCTGCTGGTCGGCCGGGACGGCGTCCGTTACTGGAACGGCGGCGCCGGGGTCCTGCTCGGCATCGAGGCGCCGCCGCCGGAGGCGGACAGCATCTCGCTCGACCCGGGCGCCCGGCTGCTGCTGTTCACCGACGGCCTGGTGGAACGCCGCTCGAGCCCGCTGACTGAGACGATGGCCGCGTTCGCGGACTCCGTCGAGGCCGCCCACCGCGCGCCCGGCGCCCGCGCGACCGCCGGTGGCCCGCTGGATCCGGCCCGCCTGCCGATCCAGGATCTGGCCGACGGCCTCATCGCCGCCGCGGACGAGTCCGACGACGACGTCGCCCTGGTCGCCTTCGAGACGACCGCCGACCGCTCCTGAGCCCGACCGGCTCCCGAGGCCGACCGCTCCCGAGGCCGGCGGAGCCGCCGCGCATCCCGTTCGCGACCCCCGTGCTTGACAGGTACCCCCTAGGGGTATGTAACTTGCGGTGCGGAGGCAGGACTCGACCGTCTCGACGAGCGGAGGGCTCCGATGAGCTTGTTGTCGACCAGTGACGCGCCGCCGGACCGGCTCGAGGTCGATCTGCTGATCGGCGGGATGACCTGCGCCTCCTGCGCGGCCCGGGTCGAGAAGCGGCTGAACAGGCTGGCCGGGGTCACCGCGACCGTGAACTACGCGACGGAGAAGGCCCGGGTGACCTTCCCCGCCGACCTGCCGGCCGAGAGCCTCGTGGCGCAGGTGAGAGCGGCCGGCTACACGGCCGCCCTGCCGCCGCCCCCCGCGCCGGTGGAGCCACCGGGCAGCCCTGACAGCACCGGCGGTCCCGGCGGCACCGAGAGCGCCGAGAGCACCGAGGGCACCGACGCGCGCACGAGGGCCTCGCGCGACCGACTGCTCGTCAGCACGGCCCTGTCCGTTCCGGTGATCGTCCTGGCGATGGTGCCGGCCTGGCAGTTCACCTACTGGCAGTGGCTGTCGCTGACGCTGGCCGCGCCCGTCGTCGGCTGGGGCGCCTGGCCCTTCCACCGGGCGGCGTGGGCGAACCTGAGGCACGGCGCGACGACCATGGACACCCTCATCTCGATGGGCACGCTGGCGGCCTTCGGCTGGTCGCTTTACACCCTGTTCCTCGGCGACGCCGGCGAGCCGGGCATGACCCACGGCTTCAGCCTGGACGTCTCCCGCGGCGCCGCGACGGACGGCATCTACCTGGAGGTCGCCGCCGGGGTGACCACGTTCATCCTGGCCGGCCGTTTCTTCGAGGCCAGGGCGAAGCGGCGGGCCGGTGCCGCGCTGCGCGCCCTGCTCGACCTGGGTGCCCGGGACGTCGCCGTCCTGCGCGACGGTCGGGAGACCCGGGTGGCCATCGGGGCGCTCGCCGTCGGTGATCTGTTCGTCGTCCGTCCCGGCGAGAAGATCGCCACGGACGGCACGGTGGTCGAGGGCGTCTCGGCGGTGGACGCGTCGATGCTGACGGGGGAGTCGGTGCCGGTGGAGGTCCGGCCGGGGGACGCGGTCGTCGGCGCGACCCTCAACGCCGGTGGACGGCTCGTCGTGCGCGCCGGCCGGATCGGGGCCGACACCCAGCTCGCGCAGCTGGCGCGGCTCGTCGAGGAGGCACAGAGCGGGAAGGCCCCGGTGCAGCGGCTCGCCGACCGTGTCTCCGGGGTCTTCGTGCCGATCGTGATCGGCCTCGCCGTCGCGACGCTCGGCTACTGGTGGGGCGCCGGCGCGGGGCTGACCGCGGCCTTCACCGCCGCGGTGGCCGTCCTGATCGTCGCCTGCCCGTGCGCGCTGGGGCTGGCCACCCCGATGGCGCTCCTGGTCGGCACCGGCCGCGGGGCCCAGCTCGGCATCCTGATCAAGGGCCCGGAGGTGTTGGAGTCGACCCGCCGGGTCGACACGATCGTCCTGGACAAGACGGGCACGGTGACCACCGGGCAGATGACGCTCCTGGACGTCGCGGTCGCCCCCGGCGAGGACCCGGCCGAGGTGCTGCGGTTCGCCGGCGCGGTGGAGCACGCCTCGGAGCATCCGGTCGGGCGGGCGATCAGCCGGGCCGCGCCCGGGCCGCTGCCGGCCGTGGCGGAGTTCGCCAGTCTCGAAGGTCTCGGGGTGCGGGGGGTGGTCGAGGGGCGGGCCGTCCTCGTCGGCAGGCCGCGCCTGCTCGCCGAGTGGTCGCAGCCGCTGCCGGCGGAGCTGGCCCGGGCGGCGCGGCGCGCGCAGGACGCCGGGCGCACGGCCGTCGCGGTGGCCTGGGACGGCCGGGCCCGGGGCGTGCTGGCGGTCGCCGACGCCCTCAGGCCGACCTCGGCCTCGGCCATCGGCCGGCTGCGCGGGCTGGGGCTGCGTCCGATGCTGCTGACCGGGGACAACCCGACCGTCGCCCGGGCCGTGGCGGCCGAGGTCGGGATCGCGCCCGCGGACGTGATCGCGGACGTCCTGCCCGCGGGCAAGATCGAGGCCGTGCGCCGGCTGCAGGCCGAGGGCAGAGTCGTCGCGATGGTCGGGGACGGCGTCAACGACGCGGCGGCACTCGCCCAGGCCGACCTCGGCCTGGCGATGGGGACGGGCACCGACGCGGCGATCGAGGCCGGCGACCTGACGCTGGTCCGCGGCGACCTGCGGTCGGTGGCCGACGCCATCGGGCTGGCCCGGCGCACCCTGCGGACGATCCGGGGGAACCTGTTCTGGGCGTTCGCCTACAACGTGGCCGCGTTGCCGCTGGCCGCCGCCGGCCTGCTCAATCCGATGCTCGCCGGGGCGGCGATGGCGTTCAGCTCGGTGTTCGTGGTTGGGAACAGCCTCCGGCTGCGGCGGTTCGAGCCGGACCGCCGCCCGACTCGCCCCGTACTGTCAGGTTAGGTCCCTTGCTCGTGGAGTGGGTCCCACGCCAATCTGCTCCTAAGCGTTGACGAACTGGCGGAGACGTGTTCTGAGCACAGAAGGGCTCAACCGTGACGGAAGACCTGTACTGGGACCCGTTCGACAAGGTCATCGACGTCGACCCGCATCCGCTGTGGCGCCGGCTGCGGGACGAGGCACCGGTCTACCGCAACGAGAAGCACGACTTCTACGCGCTCTCCCGGCACGCGGACGTGGACGCCGCCCATGTCGAACCCGAGACGTACAGCTCGGCGCACGGCACGGTCCTCGAACTCATGGGGCCGGAGCCGTTCACCACCGGACAGATCATCTTCATGGACCCACCCACCCACACCCTGCTGCGCGTCCTGGTCTCGCGGGCGTTCACGCCGCGCCGGGTCGGCGGGCTCGAGGGGAGCATCCGCGAGATCTGCGCGGAGCTGCTGGATCCCCGGATCGGCGGCGGCGGGTTCGACTACGTCCAGGACTTCGCCGCCCTGCTTCCCTCACTGGTCATCTCCAAGCTCATCGGCGTCGACGACGCCGACCGGGAGGAGATCCGGCAGACGATCGACCAGACCTTCCACATCGAGGAGGGCAAGGGGATGATCAACGATGTCTCCTTCGCCGCCCAGATCAAGCTGCACACCTACTTCTCCGAGCAGATCGACGCGCGGCGCACGGCCCCGCGTGACGACATGATGACCGGCCTGGCCGAGGCCGAGATCACCACCGACGAGGGCACCCGCCGGCTCACCACCTCCGAGGCCGCCGACTTCACCAACCTGCTCGTCGCCGCCGGCACCGAGACGGTCGCCCGGCTGCTCGGCTGGGCCGGGGACCTGCTCGAGGCCCACCCGGACCAGCGCGCCGAGCTGGTCGCCGACCCGTCGCTGCTGGGCAACGCCGTCGAGGAGACGCTGCGCTACGAGTCGCCCTCCCCGGTCCAGGGCCGGGTGAACCTGCGCGAGGTCGAGCTGCACGGCACCACGATCCCGGCCAAGTCCAGGATCCTGCTGCTCACCTCGTCGGCGAACCGTGACGAGCGCAAGTACCCGGACGCCGACCGCTACGACATCCGGCGCAGGTTCGACAGCCACCTGGCCTTCGGCCGCGGCCCGCACTTCTGCCTCGGCGCCGCGCTCGCCCGGATGGAGGGCCGGATCGCGCTGGAGGAGACCCTGCGCCGCTTCCCGGACTACGAGGTCGACCGGGACAACGCCGTGCGCCTGCACACCAGCACCGTGCGCGGCTACGAGAAGCTGCCGATCAAGGTCTGAGCGAGCCCTCCCGGGCCCCGCCGGGCACATGCCACGCGGGGCCCGGGATCGCCTGGATGGCGGCCAGGGTCTCCCGGGTCTGCTCCGGGCCGAACGACGGCGGCGGCGTGAACGTCGTGCGGGTGGCCAGGCCGCCGAGGCGCTCGGCGATGCGGGCGGGGACGTCCGCCGGGGCCGCGACGATGCCGAAGGCCTCGACGACCTCGTCGTCGATCAGGGCGGCCATGTCGGTCCACCGGTTCCGCCGGGACAGCGTGGTCAGCTCGCTGCCGAGGTCGCCCCAGCCGTGCAGCTCGAGCACGGGCCGGTAGGCCGGGGTCGACCCGTAGAACGAGATCTGGGCGCGCATCCGCGCCAGCCCCTCGGTGATCTCCTGGTCGGTGCCGGTGGCCACGAACCCGCCGGCGATGACGTCGAAGCCGTCCAGCGTGCGGCCCGCCCGCTGCCGGCCCGCCAGCAGCGCGGGAATGGTGTGCTCACGGATCCAGCGCGGGCTGGTGAACCAGTGGCACAGGAACCCGTCGGCGACCTCGCCCGCGACCCGGGTCATGCCGTCCCCGACGCCGGCGAGGAGCACCGGGGGCGGCCCGTGGGGGTGCGGCTTCGGGACGAACGCCGGCGGCATCAGCGTGTGTCGGTAGTACTCGCCCTCGAAGGCGAGCGGGGTGCCCTCCGACCAGGACGACCAGATCGCGCGCAGCGCCAGGACGAACTCGCGCAGCTGCGGCGCCGGCCGGCCCCACGGCATCGAGTAACGACGGGTGATGTGCGCCTTCACCTGCGAGCCGAGGCCGAGCCGGAGCCGCCCACCGGAGAACGCGTGCAGGTCGTGCGCGGTGTACGCCAGCGACATCGGGGAGCGCGCCAGTGCGACCGTGATCGAGGTGCCCACCCCGACCGTGGACGTCGCGTCCGCGGCGAGGGTCAGCGGGAGGAACGGGTCCTGGTTCACCTCGCCGGTCCAGACCGCGTCGTAGCCTGCGGCCTCCGCGGCGCGGGCCTGGCCGGCGGCGGCGTCCAGCGTGCCCAGGGTGCTGTCGACCTTCACGCTGCCGCCTCCCGGGTGGCTCTGCTGTCCTTGAAAGCCAGCTGTCCTGAAAGCTAGCTGTCCTGCAAGCTAACAGCGGGCGCCGTCCGGTGCCGTGATTACCCGCGAGACCCGCGCGGCCGTGGCCCGGCCGGTGGCCGAAAGAAAAACAATTCATTCGCCGCGACCTGCGTGAACGCGTTCCGGGACGCGGGCGGTCCGGACGCCGACGTTTAGTGCGGAGTGATTGGCGCAGAACGGCACGGGTGGGGCGCGCGCTCCATGACGCACACCGGAGGAAGGAACGCGAATGAGAAGAATGACCCGGGCGAGGAGAGCGATCTCGATCGCCGTGCTCGTGGCGACGGGGCTGTTGGTCGGATCGGTCGCGACCGCGTCCTCCGCCGGTGCCGCGCCGGCGGCCGTGGTGGAGGGATTCTCCACGCCGGTTTCGGGCCGGAACGGGACCACCGCCTTCGACGGCACCTTCACCACCACGGGATTCGAGCAGCGCGCCGGTGAGCTCGTCGCGCTGGGCACCGTCACCGGAACGGCCACCGACACCGCGACCGGTGCCACCGAACCGGTGAGCCAGGCCGTCGCGACACCGGTGACCGCCGCGGCGACCCCGCTCGGCTGCGACGTCCTGAACCTGGTACTCGGACCGCTTCACCTGGACGTCCTCGGCCTGGTGGTCGACCTCAACCAGGTGGTTCTGAACATCACCGCGCAGGCCGGGCTCGGGAATCTGGTGGGGAACCTGCTCTGCGGCGTGACGAACCTGCTCGACGTGCTGGGCGTGACGCAGCTGCTCAACATTCTGAACCTCCTGCTCGGCCTCTCCTGAGCGCCGCCGGTACGTGACCGGCGCCGAGCGTTGGAGGACCGCGGGGACCCGGTGTCCGGCCGTCGCGCCGCCCGGGTCCCCGCCGCGGCGCCAACCCACCCGGGCCCGGGTGGCGGGCCTTCCGGCGGTGTGTCACAGGTGGGCTCGGGGCCGGCAAAGACCGGATTCGGACAACGGTTCTTCATTTCCGCATGGCGGTGCGACCGAGCCCCGATCAGCCGGTATGTTGTGCCCCTGAACGCGGTGATCCCCGGTACCCCGGCGGTCACCGGTCCTCATCGTGGAGGTGTCTCATGAAGCGCATCGGAATGATCGTCATGCTGGTTGCTCTCGTTGGCGGCGGTTTCCTCGTGCGGCGTCAGCGCGGCAACTAGGGCGATCGCCGTCCACCAGGCGGGTATTTGTCCGTCCGGTGTCACCGGCGCTGCCCGGTGATCGTTGGATTGGTCCAGTACGCGCGCTGGTGTGATCCTTTCGGCAACGCTCCGGCGGAGACCTAGACTGCGCCGGGTGCACCCATTCGATGTGCCGATCTTCGGCGCGCAGCGCCCGGAGCTCGTCCAGGCGGTGGTGGATTACGCCCGCACTCGGATGAGTCTCGATCCCGTTCCGCTGGACGGGCCGAGCCCACCGGCCGAGCTGGCCGCGCGGGCCGGGCGCACGATCACCCCGGAGGGCATCGGCGGCCTGGCCGCCCTGCGGGTGTTCGACGAGGTGCTGTCGCGTGCCTGTATCTCGGCGGACCACCCGCGCAACCTCGCCTTCATCCCGGCCGCGCCGACCCGGGCGGCGATCCTGTTCGACCTGGTGGTCGGCGCCTCGTCGATCTACGGCGGGAGCTGGCTGGAGGGCGGCGGCGCCGTCCACGCCGAGAACGAGGCGCTGCGCTGGCTGTCCGACCTCGTCGGCTTCCCGGCGGGGGCCGGCGGGGTGTTCGTTCAGGGCGGGACGGTCGGCAACGTCTCCGCGCTCGTCGCCGCGCGGCACGCCGTCCGGGCACGCCGGGCGGCCCGTGGGCTCTCCCCACCGCCGCGCTGGCGGTTCCTGTGCGGCTCCGAGGCGCACTCCTCGCTGCGCCAGGCGGCCGAGGTGATGGACGTCGACCTGGTGGTCGTCCCGACCGACGAGGGCGGGCGGCTGACCGGCGGGGCGGTGGCCGCGGCGCTCGACGAGCTCGCCGGTGACGGCGGGGTGTTCGCCGTGGTGGCCACCGCCGGCAGCACCCAGTTCGGGATCGTCGACGACATCCGCGGTGTCGTCGACGCCTGCCGCCGGCACCAGGTCTGGGTCCACGTCGACGGGGCCTACGGCCTGGCGGGTGCCGCCGCCGCGTCCGTGCGGCACCTGTTCGACGGCATCGAGGATGCCGACTCCTTCATCGTCGACCCGCACAAGTGGCTGTTCGCGCCGTTCGACGCCTGCGCGCTGGTGTACCGGGACCCGGCCGCGGCCCGGGCCGCCCACGCGCAGCAGGCGGGCTACCTGGAGGTACTCGACACGCCCGGGGCCTGGAACCCCTCGGACTACGAGGTCGGGCTCTCCCGGCGGGCCCGCGGTCTGCCGTTCTGGTTCTCGCTCGCCACCTACGGGACCCGCGCGTACGGCTCCGCGGTCGAGCGTTGCCTGGCGACCGCGCGGACGGCGGCCGAGCACATCCGGGCCCTGCCGTTCGTGGAGCTCGTGCGCGAACCGGAGCTCTCGGTCGTCGTGTTCCGCCGCCTTGGCTGGCCGGCGGAGAACTACCACCGGTGGACGGAACGACTGCTCGCCGAGGGGCTCGCGTTCGTGACCCCGACCGTGCACCGGCAGGAGACGGTCACCCGGTTCGCGATCGTCAATCCGGCGACCACGCCGGAGGACATCGACCTGATTCTCGCCACCATGGTCTGAACGCCGGAACGGGTCTCACCGGCGGTTGTGGCCGGGCCTCCGACCGGAGTTCGGCCGGAGGCCCGGCTTTCCCTGTCGAGCTACCGAGCTACCGAGCTTGTCGGGCGGGCGGTCAGTACCCCACCGTGTAACGCTTGTTGCGGAACCGCGGCTTCTCCGCCTCGTCCAGGACGGCGAACGCGAAATCCTCGTACGAGATCCCGATGTTGCCCTGGGCGTCGGTCACCGGGCGGTCGCCGGCCGTGCGGTAGGCCTCCCGCCGGCGGCCCGGACCGAAGTTGCGCGGCGGCGGGGTGACGTAGGTCCACTTGAGGTTGTGCTTGGCGGCCCGCAGCACGTCGAGCGCGTCGGCCTGGTCGAGGGCCTCCTTGCGCTCGGCCGCGGGGAATTCCTGGGTGTCGACGATGCGCTCGCCGTCGGCGTTCTCCAGCAGCCCGCCGTTGCCGACGTGGATGACCGCGGGTGCCTTGGCGCCCAGCTTGTTCGCCACCTCGACGACCGCGCGCGCGGTGTTCGCGTGCTCGGGCCGGGCGGAGCCGGCGAGGGCGACCACGACCACGTCCGCGTTCTGCGCCTGCTGCTGGACCGTGTCGCGCGAGGTGAAGTCCCCGGTGACGGCGTTGGCCTGGCGGGGAACCCCCTTCAGCGCGTTCTGGTCCTGGTCGACCGCCGTGACCTCGTGGCCGCGCTTGACGGCTTCGGCGACGATGGACCGGCCTACCTGACCACCGGCACCGAGAACAACGATCCTTGCCATTCCTGACCTCCGGATTCGGATGACGCAGCGACCGTGGAGATATCGATCCGCTGGCGGAACGACGGTGGCATGGTCACGGATCGTTACCTTGCGCATCGACTATGACACGCTCCGGAGTCAACGCAACTCGACTTTGTTGGCGACCGGGGTTTGCGATCGGGAACAGCGATCCGCTGGAAGGGGTGACCGGGATCGGAACTGAAGACCGGAACAGGCAAACGCCGGGCAGACGACTGGTGCGTCTACCCGGCGTTTCGCTTGCTACCTGGGCGGTGGAGGTGGGATTTGAACCCACGGAGGGGTTGCCCCCTCACACGCTTTCGAGGCGTGCGCCCTCGGCCACTAGGCGACTCCACCGCGGGCTAGCTTACGCGACGTCGTCCTGGTCCGGTTAGTCGGGGGTGCGCGGACGGCGCGTGTCGCGGCGTTGCGTCCGCCGGTCGGCGAAGAAGGCGGCGAGCTGCTCCGAGCACTCCTGCCCGCGCACGCCCGCGACGACCTCGGGGCGGTGGTTCAACCGCCGGTCGCGGACGACGTCCCACAGGGAGCCCACGGCGCCGGCCTTGTCGTCCACGGCGCCGTAGACGAGCCGGTCCACCCGGGCCAGGACGAGCGCCCCCGCGCACATGGTGCACGGCTCCAGGGTCACCACCAGGGTCGCCCCGCTCAGGCGCCAGGAGCCCAGCCGGGCCGCCGCCCGGCGCAGCGCCACCACCTCGGCGTGCGCGGTCGGGTCGCCGGCGGCCTCACGCGCGTTGTGGCCACGACCGAGGACCGCCCCGTCCGCCGCCACGACGACCGCGCCGACCGGAACGTCCCCGGCGGCCCTGGCGAGATCGGCCTCGGCCAGGGCGAGCCCCATCGCCTCCCGGTAGCCGTCCGCCGCCGGTACGCGGGTGACCGCCGCCGGCGCGCCGGTACTCGCGACCGGCAGGCCGGCGGCGGCCACCGGCGAGCGGGTGTCAGCCACGGACCTCGTCGAAGATCTCCCCGGCGCCGGCCCGCTCGCTGACCGCGCTGATCACGTCGGCGGGCAGCATGCCCTCCTCGGCGATCAGCTCCAGCAGCGCCTCCGTGTTCGTCCCGAGATCCGCCAGCAGGTCGAGGTCGCCGACGGGTGACGCCTGGCCAACCGGGGCGTCGTCCTCCGCGTCGTCCTCCAGCGCCACCATGGACGGGAGCGCGTCGGCGAAGAGCCGCTCGGCGTGGTCGGAGCTCAGCAGGACCCGGCGGTCCGAGAGGAAGACCTTCGGATCGGGGTCCTGTGCGCCGATGCGCACGATGGCCAGGTACTCGTCGTCCTCCTCCACGAACGCGATGACCGTGCCCGAGGAGAGGTCGTGCATGGCGTCGACGAGTGCGTCGAGATCCTCCATGTCGGCGATGTCGAGGTCGTGAGCCGTCCATCGCTCGCCGTCACGGGCGATCGCTATCCCCTTAGTGGTCACTGTCTGTCCTCACGTCCCTTCCCGCCGGGTCCTCACGTGTCCTCACGTGATCTGTGCGTCCGCCGACCCGGGGTGATGCCCCATCACTTCTGTGATTCTCACCTCTGGGCGTCCTACTCATCCACCTGGGGCTGTGGTTGCCCGCTCATGAGTGCTCCCGAACCCCCGGCCGGGGGTTCGGGCCCGGGCTGGGTCCTACCCACTCGGCGCCGCCCCCGCCACGGGTGCGGGCCGGCCGCGCCTGCCGCGAACAGCCCGCGGGTACCGGCGAACGGCCCCGCGCATACCGCGAACCGCGTGAACGGCGCACAGCGCGGGGTGGGCACCGGTGGCGGGCGCGGGCATGGCAATCTGGAGGAGCGATGATGACCTCTCAGCCACGCCGCCGGCTCTCCGCCCGTACCCAGGCCGCGCTCGCCGTCGAGCGGTTGGCCGCCACGGCGTCCCGCCGTCTCGGCCGGGGTTCGGGCGAGATGATCGGCGGCAAGCTCGCCCTGCGGATCTCACCGAACGCGCTGGCCGAGGTCGGTTCGAACCGGCTCACGGCGTGCGTCTCGGCCACGAACGGCAAGACGACCACCACCCGCCTGCTGGCCCGCGCGCTGGGGACCCTCGGCCCGGTCAAGTCGAACAGCGGCGGCGCGAACATGGCGCCCGGCGTGATGGCGGCGCTGTCCAAGCCGCCCTACGACGCGGCCGCGGCCCTCGAGGTCGACGAGATCTGGCTGCCCAAGGTGGCGCGGGCGATCGGGCCGCGGGTGGTGCTGCTGCTCAACATCTCCCGCGACCAGCTCGACCGGTCCAACGAGACGCGGCGCATCGCGGCGCTCTGGCGCGAGCTGGGCGCCGACCTGCGCGACACCGTCGTCGTCGCGAACGTGGACGACCCGCTGGTGGCCTGGTCGGCGATGACCTGGTCCCGCCAGATCTGGGTGTCGGCGGGGCAGAACTGGACCGCCGACGCGATGGTCTGCCCGCAGTGCGCCCGGCTGCTGCACCGCAACGCCACCGGCTGGTGGTGCGAGTGCGGCCTGGCCCGCCCGGAACCGATCGTCTCCGTCGCCGGGCTGGGCGAGCTGATGTGGTTCGGGCGGCGCATTCCCGCGCACATCGACCTGCCCGGGCGGGTGAACCTCGCGAACGCGGCGATGGCCGCCGCCGCCGCGCGCGAGTTCGGCGTCGACGTCGAGGACGCGCTCGCGGCGATGCGTGGCATCGGTGACGTCCAGGGCCGCTACCAGGAGGTGCCGCTGGGCCCCGACGGGAAGCGGGCCCGCCTGCTGCTCGCGAAGAACCCGGCCGGCTGGGTGGAGATGATGGAGCTGCTCAACACCGCCCCACCCCGCCCGGTACTGATCGACTTCAACTCGCAGACGGCGGACGGGCGCGACCCGTCCTGGATCTGGGACGTCCCGTTCGAGCGGCTCGCCGGCCGCCAGGTGCTCGTCACCGGAGGCCGCAAGGAGGACATGAGCGTGCGGCTCGCCTACGCCGAGGTGCCCCACACCGTGCACGCCGACGCCGAGGACGCCGCGACCGCGGCGGACGACAAGGCACTGGACGTCGTCGCGAACTACACCGCCTTCCGCGACCTGCTCGTGCGGACGACCCGGTGAGCCGCGAGTCGGCGACCCGGATCGCCCTGATCTACCCGGAGCTGCTCGGCACCTACGGTGACGGCGGCAACGCGATCGTGCTCGCCCAGCGGCTGCGCTGGCGTGGCCTGCGGGCCGAGATCGTCGAGGTGCCGGCCGGCGAGGTGGTCCCGGCCGACTGCGACATCTACCTGCTCGGCGGCGGCGAGGACGAGCCGCAGATCCTGGCCGCGGACGGCATGCGCCGCAACCGCTCGCTCTCGCGCGCGGTGTCCGGGGGCGCGGCGGTGCTCGCCGTCTGCGCCGGCTACCAGGTGATCGGGGCGAGCTTCCCGGCCGGCAACGGCCGGGTCCACGAGGGCGTCCACCTGGTGGACATGGAGACCCGCCGCTCGTTCGACCCGCCGGACGCCCCGCCGCCCCCGCGGGCCGTCGGTGACATCGTGGTGGAGCCCGACCAGCGGCTCGGCCTGCCGACGCTGTACGGGTACGAGAACCACGGCGGGCGCACCCGCGCGCTTCCCGGGTCCCGGGGCATCCCGCTCGGCACGGTGCGCCTCGGCGTCGGCGACGGCACCCCCGCGCGCACCGACGGCATCGTCGACGGGAAGGTCATCGGCACCTACCTGCACGGGCCGGTGCTGGCCCAGAACCCGGCCCTGGCCGATCTGCTGCTCACCTGGGTGCATGGCTCGCTGGCCCCGCTGGACGCCCCGGTCGAGGCGGACACGCTGCGCCGGGCACGGGCGCGGGCACTCGCCGGGGGCTGACCGGGCGCCCGCCGGTGCCGGCCGGGGGCTGGGAAGTGCCACCGGCGTCGTCCCGCCCGGGTCCGCGTTGACGCGCTGGGCTGAATTCGGCGATTTCCTGGTGCCGGGTGTGGTTCGGTTGGATCGTGGCGTCGAATCCCCTTGCCGGCTGGTGGGGCAAGAACAAGAGAAACGTGATCATCGCCGGGGTGGCACTTGTGGCCATCTGGTGGCTCGTCGCGGCCAATGGCCGTCCCAAGGTCGAACGGGTCACAATCCCGGATGGCTATCCGTCGGCCGACCGGGAGCTGCTCGTTCAGGCGGACTCCAAACCGAACGACCCGTTGCCCCTGGTAATCATCCTGCACGATGACAATACGGATGCGAGTTCACTGGAACACGACAGTGGCGCGTCGTCGCTGGCGAACCGCCGTCACTTCGCGCTCGCCTTCCCGGAGGCGGTCGCCGGTACCTGGCGGCTCGACGACCCTAACGGAGCGGACCAGCAGTACCTGCGCGACGTCGTCCGTTACATGGACGAGGAGCGCACCGACATCGACCTGAATCGGGTTTACGTCTGGGGTATCGGGGAGGGCGCCCGGCTCGCCCTGCTCGCGGCCTGCTCGCCCGGCCCCCCCGTCTACGCGGCGGTGGGCGTCGTGGGACAGTTCGAAGCAGAGCCTGGCCCCACCTGCGACACCGTCGCCCCGCACGGGCGGGTCGCCGAGACGAACTGGAACAAAAAGGTCTCCAGCACGCTGTGGGACTTCTCCCGCGACCTTCGCCGGAAGGTCTGACCGGCTCGGTTCGGTGCACTGACTAGACAGTTCGCGCTAGTAGCAAAGAACTAGTCATTTAATGGATCGGGCGGCCGTTGGTCCTGTCGGGGACGGCTCGCTGGCCATTTCGGGGCTTGTGCCTGCCGCGGTGCTGTGTGTTCGCCGCGGCGAGGGGCCGCCCTTGGAGTCTTCCCGGAGCCCCGGCCGCCGCACCCGCGAGGGTGGAGCGGCCGGGGCCCGAGCGGTCCGTCGACGTCGCCGGGAGGGGGGGTAACGGCCCCGACGGACCAGCGGGCGGCCGGAAGGTTTACGGGGGTCCGCTGGCCGCCGGCCCGATGGGGGGGGGGATCGGACAGACGGCCAGCGGAGTCCGGGGCCTTCCGGCCGGACGGACGTCAGATGGGGGGGGATCTGACGTCCGTCCCACCGGAAGGATCGCGGAGCGGTGGGGTGTGGTTGACTTTTGTGTGGGTTTGCGTTGGGTGACGGGTTGGTCTGAATGGGGTTTTGCTGCCCGGTAGTGGCAGTCTGACCGGCTAAAGCTACATCTACGCTACTTATGCCGAAGTAGAATGATGCCGCAACGGCCTACTGCTCATGGCCGTCAACCGGCCCGATGAAGGCGTCACGTAGTGAAACCGTCACGAAAGGTGCTGGAGTCTGTCCACGGAAGTACTACCCCGGTCGTTGCGGGGCACGGACGTTCCGTGAGACAGCTCGTTCCGAGTGGACGCGACGACGATGGTCCGGCACAGGGGACCTGGTCAGCTCCGGAAGACCCGCCGGGTCGGGGTTGATCCCGACAACCCCGACCCGGCGGCGGAGCCGGGCGCGATCGGAGGGGGAGATCGCGCTGCGGCTCGTTCCGGGGGACGGGGCGTCCGTATCCTGGCAGCCCCGTCCGAGCGGTGCGTGGGCTTGTGGAACGACCGACGTCGAGAACAGCCAGTCTTCTTGCCGGGCCGCCCTGCTTAGGGGATGCGGCCGACCGAGTACGAGGTCGTGTAGATCGTCTGAAGCTTGACGACGTCACCACTGTGCGGCGCGACCCACATCTTGCCGTCGCCGGCGTAGATGCCGACGTGGTAGATGTTGCCGGGAGCCCCGAAGAAGATCAGGTCGCCGGGCGCCTTGTTGTACTGGGAGATCCGCGTGGTGGCGGCGTACTGCGCGTCGGTGGTGCGCGGCACGCTCTTGCCGAGCTGCCGGTACACGTACTGCACCAGACCGGAGCAGTCGAAGGAGCTGGGGCCCTCGGCGCCGTAGACGTACGGCTTGCCGGCCTGTAGCGAGGCCAGGTAGACGGCCTTCTCGCCGATGGTGCTGGCCGGCAGGTTGACGCTGACCACCGGGGTGCTGACGTTCACGCCCGTGCGGTCCGCGCTGCGTGAGGCCTGCGCGGGCACCGGCGGCGGAGCCGGGCGGACGTGCAGCGTGGCGTCGTTCTCCGAGTGCGCCGACTGGAGGGCGTCAGTCCCGTCGAAGATCGCCGTGACGTTCGTGGTGGTCAGCACCTTGGCGGTGTACGACGCGAAGCCGCGGTCGTCCGTGGTCAGGTGCAGGAAGGTGGCCCACCCGGTCGGCAGCTTGACCTGGACCTTGATGAGCTGGTCCGCGAGCGGGGCCTGCGTCTCCTCGTTGTAGAGCGAGAAGCCGATGTTGACGGGCTCGTCCGCGTTGACCGTGACCTCGGGGTTCGTCACGCGCAGGCCGACGTCGATCTTCGACGAGAGAGTCGGCGCGGAGATGTCCGTGGTGGCGTCGAGAACGGTTCCGGACCCGCCGCCGGTCGCGGTGGCGGCCTGGATGGCTCCGTCGACCGCCAGCCGGGACCCGATCTGGGTCGCGAGCGTCATCGGAGCGGTGTTCGTGCCGTCGTCCAGCGCGACGTCCGAGTTCACATCCTGGGCGCACCCGGCGAGTGCCACCCCGGAGACCGCGACGGTTCCGGTGGTGATGGCCGCGACGGTGCGGGCCCTGGCTCTGGCTCGGCTGGACGCCGTGGGGGCGGACGGCGCACGGTGGCGACCGCGCCCTTCCTGCCGGCGTCTCTCAGCATCAAGCTGCACACTTTGCGCAGACAACGTTGCGTTCCTTCCCGTACGCCTGCGAGGTGAGCTGTCGGGTTCGGGCTGGGCTGCCCGGTCCATAGCGCGACCTTCACGCGATGGACTTCACCCCTAGGCCAGCGCCGTGTCGTGGCGCCAGCCGGTGGAGGTGGGTCCCCCGCTCCTGCCCGTGGTGACGACTCGGAGGGGACACCAGGACCGCGGGCAGGATTCGGCGTTCGGTCCGGTGTTGTCGTGACGTCGGAAGCGAGACTAGTCCACACGGATGGTGCGGGTAAACACTAGTCCTCCTCAACTACGTCGAGTGTGCAAAGAAGGGCCCCTTGCGGCGCCGCATCTGCCCAGGTCAGGAGGGGTGCTGAGCTTCCGGTCACGTTTTTGTGCGGCCACACGAGGATCACGTCCCAACACGTTAGGTGACCAGAACTTCCTGGCTTGTGCGGGGGTTCCCAGCCTCGGCGGACCGAGCCGGTACCACCCGCCGGGCCGCTCGCGCGCCCGGTTCACTCCGTCCCCGGCCCGTCTCTTCCCGGCGGGATCCGGCGGCCGCGGACTACCGGGAGGCCCGACCCCCGGCCACCTTCACCGTGCACGTGTCACCGCGCACGTGGGACGTGAACGGAGCTCCTGGGACCGTTGAAACGGACCGGCGCGGTGCCGCCGGCCGGGAGAGCCTCCCGGGAGCCGCGTCGGGCGCCAGCCCGCAGGCGCCGCCGCCGCGGGCCGCCGCGGGCTGGCGTGGGCTGGCGTGGACCGCCGTGGGCTGGCGTGGGCTGGCCTTGACGCGCAGCGGGCCCTCGCGTGGGACGGGCCCAGCCGCCCTCGCCCTTTGTCGCCGGGCTCGCCCTTTCAGAGGCCAATCCGGCCTGATTCCGCCCCGAAGGGCGAGGCCGCCACCAAACGGCGAGCTGGACGCCGGTGGCGAGCGCGCCGCGGCCCGCCACGAACGGCGGCCGGCCGCTCACGGGCCGGGCTTCACGGATCGGGTTCCATCGAGCCGGCCGCTCCGCGGGCCGGGCTCACCAGGCCAGCCGCTCACCAGGCCAGCCGCTCACCAGGCCAGCCGCTCACCAGGCCAGCCGCTCACCGGGCCAGCCGCTCACCGGGCCAGCCGCTCACCGGGCCGGGTTCAGCGGGCTCGGTTCAGCGGGTCCGGCCGTTGCGGCGGCTCAGGAAGCCGGAGCTGTTGAGGACCTGGAGCTCGATCTCGAGCTGCTTCACCTCGGGCGGCAGCGAGCGGTAGCTGCCCTGCAGGGCCTCGACGGCCGCGCGGGCATGTTCGGCCAGGTCGTCCAGGGCCTGCTGGCGCTGGCGCATCCGGGCCCGCTCCTCCTGGATGGTCCGGACCGTGTCCTCCTGCCACTGCCGGGTCCGGATGAGGTGCTCACCGGCGTCCGCGGCCTGGCGCTCGGCGTCCTCGAGCCGGCTCAGCAGGGCGTCCAGGGCCTCGAGCCGGCTCGCCAGCTCGGCCATCAGGTCCTCGCGGTCGGGCAGGACGGAGATCTCGTGGTGCCGCGGGCGTGGGTGTGTCATGCCCGGCTCCGACGGCTGGCAGTGGCGCCGGGCCGGCCCGGGGGCGTCGTGGCGCGGTCCGGCAAGGCGTGGGATGTGCGCCACCGCGCCGCTCGCGACCGTCGCCGAAGTTCCGACACGGTTGGTTACGTTAGTCGACGCATCGGGTTTCCGGCATGCGGTCCGCCGGATCCGGCCGGTGGCCAACAGAAGGCGACGGAGACAGGTGTCACGTAACGGGTGTCGACCAACGGATACCCCCGTCCGCCCGGGATCAACCCGACTTGCCGAGCGGGCGGACGACGTTCGGACTCGATACCAACAACATGCCGTATCGCCACGGGATGCGGTCGAGGGGCGTCGGAGGTGGATCCGGTCGGTCTCGGCCATGGGTCGCACCGACGATGATGATTACTGTGAGTAGTATCTCTGGTTCCGGTGTCCGGCGTGCCGTGCTCTGCGGCACCCGGGAGACGCGGCATGCGCGGTGTACGGAGCGCGATTCCGTTGGTCTGCTGGAACGGGCCTGTTGGGTACCTCGGCGCCATCGGTGAGATCGTCGGACAATCGAATCGGGCGGCGGGAATCCGGTACGTTCTCGATCTCTGCCCAGAACAGCTACACGCAGCGCTGATCGGATCGATGCCTATCCGAGCGGCTGATGACCCGCGGTCGGATGCTCCCGGCTGGGCCGATTTGGGGTGATCTCCTCCTCTGTTCCGGGTGAGCCGAACTACGGTGTCGGGACATCGATTCGACGACCTGGGCCGGGCGGCCCGGGGCCAGCGCCGGGTGGCGTCGCAATGACCGGTCGCCGGCGCGGTCCGTGATCGGGAGCGAGGCTGTGGCGAAGCCCGGGGATCAGCCGAGGGGTTACCCGGAGGGTGAGTTCCGTTAGGCAATCCCGGTGGTGCGCCAGCTGTTGTTCCGGGCTCGGTGGAGCGCCGAACGGGCCGGTCCCCTCGAGGGTCTGATCGACGTCCGCCGGGTATTTCCGCGGCTGCGGAATATGGCCGGCAGCGGTCCCGCCGCTCCGGCGGCCGGGTATGGCGCGAATGACCCCCCCGGGCGAGCGGTCCCGCCGGCCCGGGCCCGTCGGCGGTCGGGCCGGCGCGGGGCCTGCCGCCGGCCACACGGTGACGCAAGGTCATGACCGCGGAGGATCCGGCAGCGGTCCGCCGTCTGGCGTACACGTAAAAGTGATCTTGATGTCGGTGGCTCGCCCCGCCGGGCGGGACGGGACCGGCCGCCGGGACGGCCGCCGCCGGCCGCCGATCCCCGGCTTGTGGCGGCGGGAGCGGTCCTGGTCGCCGGGACCGTGGCGCACCTTCCGGGCCCGCCTGGACGGGCGGACCCCAACGGGCCCCGGCTCCGGCGCGGCTCCGGCCCCCGAGCGCGGCTCCGGCCCGAGGTAGCCCCCGGCGGCCCCGGTCGGCGGCGAGATCAGCGGTGTCCCACGGGGACAGCGCGGTCGCCGACCGTATGGTGTCCGGATGATGTCCAGGGCGGACGGAACACCCGACATTCCCGCCGCGCCGGCGGGCGAGCCCACGGGCCGCCCGGCGGGCGCGCCGCCCGCGCTGATCCTCGACGCGCCGATCAGTGCGGTGGTCGTCTATCCCACCGCCGCACGCGTGACCCGTCGTGGCCGGTTCGACGTCGCGACGCTCGGTTCGCAGTCGGGGCGGGTGGAGGTGACGCTCGGCGGGCTGCCGCTCGAGCTCGACGAGGACTCGGTCCGAGTCAGCGGTACCGGCTCCGCGCGGGTCATCGGGGTGCGGGTCGTCTCCCAGGCCCGGGCGACCCCCGATGCCGGTGCCCTCGCGGACCTGCGTGCCCGTCAGGCCGAGCTGCGCGCGCGGCTGGCCGAGATCGGCGACGAGGACGAGACCGAGCGGGCCCGCCGCTCCTTCCTCGACGTGGCCGCCCGGGTGGGCGCCGGCGCGCTCGCCCGCGGCTGGGCCCACGAGGGCACCGACCGCCAGGGGAGCGGAGGCGGTTCTGACGGGCCGGGGGACGCCGCCGCCCGGCTGATCACCGTCGGCGACGCGCTCGCGGCGCAGATGTCGGCCGTCCACGCCCGCCGGCGGGCGCTCGCCGAGCTGCGGCAGGAGACGGAGCGGGAGCTGGCCGTGCTCGGCCGGGTCATCGAAGCCCGCCAGGCGCGGCCCGAGCCGGACACCCGCGCGATCATCGTCGACCTCGAGCCGTCGACGGCCACCGGTGACCCGTCGGACAGCCCGGCCGACGACCCGTCGGAGAGTCCGGAGCGCCCGGCCGGCGGCCCGGCAGCCGCCGGGACGGTCTCACCGGTGGACCTGGAGGTCTCCTACCTGGTCCGTTCCGCTTCCTGGAGATCCGGCTACGACGCCCGACTGGACGGCGAGCGGGTCACCCTCACCTGGTTCGCGATGATCAGCCAGCGGACGGGCGAGGACTGGCCCGTGACGGACCTGCTGCTGTCCACGGCCCGTCCGTCCAGCGGCGTGGACCTGCCCGAGCTGAGCCCGCGGTACGTCGACATCGCCCGCCCGCGGGTCCTTGCCCGGGGGCGTTCCAAGGCGAGGGCGTCCGCCGAAGGCCTGGCCGGCGGCGGCGGCGAAACGACCTTCATGCCGGCGGCGATGGCGGCGCCGGCACCGGCCGCGCCGCCGATGGTCGCCGCCGAGGCCACGCTGGAGTCGGCCGGTCCCGCGTCGACCTACCGCCCGCCGCGGCCGGTGGCGGTACCCGCCGACGGGGACCCGCACCGCACCACCGTGGCCGTGATCGAGCTTGACGCGGTCCTCGACCACGTCACCGTGCCCAGGCTCGCCGCCGAGGCCCTGCTGCGCGCCGCGGTCGTGAACACCTCGCCGCACACGTTGCCGGCGGGTAAGGCGTCGATCTTCCACGGCCCGGAGTTCGTCGGCACCACGCGCCTGCGGCTCGTCCCGCCCGGGGGGGAGCTGGAGCTCCGGCTGGGGGTGGACGACCGCGTCAGGGTGGAGCGCGAGCTGGTCAGCCGGGTCACCGGCCGGCGGGTGGTCGGCAACACCCGGCGGACGGACGTCGTCCACCGCACGACCGTCACCAACCACGCGCCACTGCGGGCCCGGGTCACCGTGCGCGACCAGGTGCCGGTCTCCCGGCACGAGAACATCCAGGTCAAGGAGGTCGAGGCCACTCCCGCCGCCGCCGAGCACACCGATCTGGGGCTGCTGACCTGGGAGCTGGAACTCGAGCCGGGCTCGAACCGCGAGATCACGCTGTCCTACCGGCTCGAGCACCCCCGCGGTGTGGAGATCACCGGCTGGGGCGACTGACGCGGCCGGTGCCGGGGGCCGTTGCCCCGCGGGCGGTCGCCAGGGGAGACCGGGAGCCGGGGGAGCCGGGCGGTCAGCGCGGGAGAGCGGCGGTGGAGGCGTCGAGCCCCCTGGTCCAGCCGCCTTCCCTGATCTGGCCGTTGTCGCCGATGATGGCCCAGTCGATCACCGCCGCGGCCGGGATGACGACGGGGCTGCCCATCCGGACGTGGAGCAGCGCGGGATGGGCACCGTCGTTGAGGCTCCGGCCGCGGATCGAGTGGATGTCCGGCCAGGACGACACGATGGCCCACAGCGCCTCCACGCCACCGGGGACGGACATCCGGTGGCGCACGATCAGGTGGCCCAGAGGTGGGAGCTCCTGGCGGATGAGAAGACTGCGAGCGTGGCCGAGCCGCGAACGGGCGGCGATGATCGCCTCGCTCAGTGGGGTGGGGGCGACGCTGCCGAGCATGTACTGAACAGTAGCCGAAACCCTCCGTACCGTAGGCATGGTCTTGTAAGGACTGGGAAAAATGTGTGATTCGGGTGGACGACAGCCGCTGGATGTGTAAGCGGCGTGATGCGGTCGGATACGCGTCGGCGTAGCCTGGTGCCACGGGAGGTCTGCAATGGCCGACAGCAGCAGAACGGACCACAGCGACCACAACGATCAGGGCAGTCACGACGCTCGGAACGGCCACGACGATCAGGGCGAGCGCGGCACGCGCGGCGATCCGGAGGGCCGGGGCCGTTCCCTGGCCGGTCTGGTCCACGCGGCGCACCGGGATGCCAGTGATCTCCTCGACCTCGCGGGCCGGGCCCAGGTGCTCCCCGCGGACCCCCGGCAGACCCTGCACGCCAGTGACGTGGCGGTCGCGGCCTTCAGCGCCCACCTGAGCGTCATGGAGAGCGTCGTGTACCCGCAGGCGGCCCGACTCGTCCCGCGTGGGCGGGCCCGGACGGCGGCGCTGCGCGGGCTGGCGCGCGAGGCGGCGGCGGTGATGCGCGGGATAGAGCAGTACGTCCAGGGGGACCTGAACCGGCCGGGCCGCGGCCTGGCCGAGCTGCGCGCCGACCTGACCGATCTGGCCATCGCCCACGCCCGCGCCGAGGACCAGCTGCTCGACGAGCTCGAGTCCGTCCTCTCCGAAGCCCGGCGCCGCCGACTGCGCACCGACTTCGAGCGGGCCATGCGGCGGGCGCCCACCCGGCCCCACCCGCACCTCGGGCACGGGTCGAGCCGCTCAAGCCGGCTCGCGGCCCGCGCGGCCGGGCACTGGGATCATCTGCTCGACACGATGGACGCCCGGGCGGTGGCGGGCCGGCCGATCCGCGCGCCGGCGCCCGCCGGCCTGTGGGGCTGGTACCTGCTGGGTCGCCCGACCGCGGACCAGCCACCGCGGGAGCCGATCCGCCACGCCGGCACGACTGTCCCCTGACCGTTTCGTACCGTCCCGCCCGGATCGGGCCGTCCCGCTGTCACCAGATGGTGAGAACTACCTGACCTTGGCGCGTTCGAGCATGTTCGCGGAGTGTGATTCGGCGTTCCATCGTTCGCGTGGCCCTTTCGTCATGCCATGCTGCGAAGTCCGGGCGCAGCCCGACATGGGTCGGTTATGCCTGATCCGACATCTGTACGAGACCTGTCGTTGACCTGTCGTCCCTGCCGAGGAGATGTGTCCGGAAGCGAGAGCCTTGCCGTGCGGCCGCCGGTGGCCGGTACGGAGGGCGTGGAAGGTGTGAGCTGGGCGGTCCTGCTGGTCGAGGATGACGACACCGATGCGTTCCTGGTGTCCGAGCTCCTCGACGAGGTGGCCGCCCCGCTCAGGCTCACCCGGGTGCGGACGGTCGCCGAGGCGATCCTCCACACCCGGAAGGCCGCGTGCGTCCTGCTGGACCTCGGGCTGCCGGACAGCGAGGGCCTGTCGGCCCTGCGCCGGCTGCTCGCCGTCGAGCGGGGCGCGCCGGTCGTCGTCCTCACCGGCCTGGTGGACGAGTACCGCGGGGCCGAGGCCGTCGCGGCCGGCGCCCAGGACTACCTGGTCAAGGGCCAGGTGGACGGGCGCGACCTGGTGCGCGCCGTCCGGTACGCCATCGAGCGGGAGCGGGCGGACACCGCGGCGCTCGCACTGCGCGAGTCGGAGCTGCAGGCCGAGGAGAAGGCACGCCTGGAGCGGGGGCTGCTCCCCAGGCCACTGGTGGACGACCCGACGCTGGACCACCGGGCCCGCTACCGGCCCGGTCACCGGCAGGCCCTGCTCGGCGGCGACTTCTACGACATGGTGTCGACGTCGGACGGCACGGTCCACGTCCTGCTCGGCGACGTCTGCGGCCACGGGCCGGACGAGGCCGCGCTCGGGGTGAGCCTGCGCATCGCCTGGCGCACCCTGGTGCTGGCCGGCGTGCCGGACGCCGACCGGCTGGGCTTCCTGCAACAGGTCCTGGTCAGCGAGCGGGAACGGGACGAGATCTTCGCGACGGTCTGCGAGCTGGCGATCGCGCCGGACCGGCGCAGCCTGCGGATGACCCTCGCCGGGCATCCGCCGCCCGCACTGCTGTTCCCGCGGATCGCCGCGCTGCGCGGTGACGTGGTCGTGCCGGCGCTGGGCATCCTCGACGAGGTGGTGAGTGACGAGGTGACCATCGAGCTCGGCGAGCGCTGGGCGCTGCTGCTGGCGACGGACGGCCTGCTGGAGGGTCGCGACGGCGAGGGCGGGGAACCGCTGGGCTGGGAGGGCGTGCTGCCCGAGGTGGCCCGGCTGTGGCCCGAGCGCGGGCCGGACGGCCTGCTCGACGACCTGATCGACCGCGTGGAGGAACGCAACGGCGGCCCGCTGACCGACGACGTGGCGCTGCTGCTGCTCATCCGGGGGCAGGTCCCGTGAGCGACCAGACCCCGCCGCCGGCCGAGTCCGAGCCCCGGCCCGAGCCCGAGCCCGGCCGTGGGGCGATCCTGCGCAGGATGCGCGGCTGGCGGCTGCGCCGGCGGCTCGCCGCGGTGTACATCGCGCTGTCGATGGTGCTGCTGCTGGCCGCCGGGATCGTCGCCTGGTCGCTGGTCCGGCTGGACGACGCCATCCACGTGCGCAGCGACGTGCTGGCACCCACGCAGACGGCCACGGCCCAGCTGACCTCCAGCCTGATCGACCAGGAGACCGGCATGCGCGGGTACCTCCTGCAGGGCGACCCCGCCTTCCTGTCCCCGTACGACACCGGACGGCAGTCCGAGGCGAGGCTGAGCTCCACCCTCGCCGACCGGGTGGCCGGCCGCCCGGAGTTCGAGCGGCTGCTCGGGGTGCTCCAGGCGCGGATCGCGGACTGGCACCGCGACTACGCCGATCCGTCGATCGCCGCGGTCCGCCGGGGGGGCACCGAGTCGGCCGGGATCCTCGACCCCGTCCTCGGCAAGTCGCGGTTCGACGCCGTGCGCGCCGCGGCCGCGAACTTCGACGACGCCGTCCGGGTGGCCGCGCTGGCGGCCCGCGACGACGTCACCGACGCGCTGCGAACGCTCATCATCTCGCTCGTCGTGGCCGCGGTCGCGCTCATCGTGCTGCTGGGGCTCATCTTCCGGGCGCTGCGGGTGTGGGTGACCCGGCCGCTAGAGGCCGTCGGTTCGGACGTCCGCGAGGTCGCCGCCGGGCGCCTGGAGCACGAGGTCGAGTCGGTGGGGCCCCCCGACATCGTCACCCTGGCCTTGGACGTCGAATCGATGCGTCTGCAGCTCATCGGTGAGCTCGAGGCGGCGCGCCGGGCCCGGCTGTCCACCGAGGCGCAGGCGGAGATCCTGCGCCGCTCCAACCGTGACCTGGAACAGTTCGCCTACGTCGCCTCGCACGACCTGCAGGAGCCGCTGCGCAAGGTGGCGAGCTTCTGCCAGCTGCTCTCCCGGCGCTACGGCGACCAGCTCGACGAGCGCGGAACCCAGTACATCCACTTCGCCGTGGACGGCGCGAAGCGCATGCAGCAGCTCATCAACGACCTGCTCGCCTTCTCCAGGGTCGGCCGCACCACCGACAGCTTCGCCGACGTCCCCCTGAACGAGGTCTTCGAACGGGTGCGCGGGACGCTGTCGCTGGCCCTGGAGAGCTCCGGGGGCGAGGTGACCGCGGGTGATCTCCCGACGGTGCCGGGTGACCCCGTCCTGCTCGCCCAGCTCCTGCAGAACCTGATCGGCAACGCGCTGAAGTTCCGCGGCGACGAGGCCCCACGGGTGCGGATCGGGGCGATCGACCGGGACGGCGAGTGGGAGCTGTCCTGCGCGGACAACGGCATCGGCATCGAGCCGGAGTACGCGGAGAAGATCTTCGTGATCTTCCAACGCCTGCACGCCCGGGACGTCTACGAGGGCACCGGCATCGGCCTGGCGCTGTGCCGCAAGATCGTCGAGTTCCACGGTGGCCGGATCTGGCTCGACGGTACGGTGGAGTACGGGACCACCTTCCGCTGGACGCTCCCGAAGCGCCCGGCCATGGTCCTGCCCGCCGACCTCGGGGCGAACGGCGCACCGCCGCTCACGGCCGCCGACGCCGTCAGCCCCGCCGGTCCTGCCAGCCCGGTCAGCGCCGCCGCTGCCGCCGCGGGTGCCGGTCCCGTCGTGGTCCCCGTCCCGCCGAAGTCAGGAGGTCCGTCGTGACCGAACCCGTTGTCCCGGTCGAGGTCCTGCTGGTCGAGGACGACCCCGGCGACGTGCTGATGACCCGCGAGGCGTTCGAGGACCACAAGCTCAAGAACAACCTCAACGTGGTCAGCGACGGCGTCGAGGCGCTGGCCTACCTGCGTGGGGAGGAGCCGTACACCAACGCGCCGCGGCCCGACCTGATCCTGCTCGACCTGAACCTGCCCCGCCGCGACGGGCGGCAGGTGCTGGCCGAGGTGAAGGCGGACGAGCGGCTGCGGCGCATCCCCATCGTCGTGCTGACCACCTCGGAGGCCGAGGAGGACGTGCTGCGCAGCTACGACCTGCACGCCAACGCCTACATCACCAAGCCCGTCGACTTCGAGCGGTTCGTGGCGGTCGTGCGCCAGATCGACGACTTCTTCATCACCGTCGCCCGGCTGCCCGCGCAGTAGCGGGTTAGCCGGGTGGGCGGCTCGTCCCCGGGGCGGCGGGTCCGAAGTGCCGTTACCCCCGCATCCATGGCCTAGAGTCACGGCATGGCTGCTGGGCGGGCAAGGGCACGACGGGAGAAGCTGGCCGATCTCCTTCGCGAGTTCGGGCCGGCGAGCCCCACACTGTGCGAGGGCTGGACGGCGCACGACCTCGCCGCGCACCTGGTCACCCGGGAGCGCGTGCCGTGGGCGGCGCCCGGTCTGGTCGTCGGCGCGCTGCACCGTGTCACCGAACGCGCCGAGCGCGCGACGATGCGCTCGCACACCTTCCCCGAGCTGGTGGAGATGTTCCGGGCGGGGCCACCGTGGTGGCACCCGACCCGGTTCGCCGTCGTCGACGACGCCGCCAACGCGATCGAGTTCTACGTCCACACCGAGGACCTGCTCCGGGCCGCGCCCGGGTCGGCCGCCGGGAGCGCGGCGGTCGGCGGTCTCGCGGGCGCTCGGGCGGGTTCGGGCGGTGCCGGCGGCTCCGGTGGTCCGGGTGCTCCGGCGGGCGGTGCCGGGCTCGGGCTGAAGCCGGGTGACGACGTGATCGCCGACCGGGAGGCGCTGTGGGGCGCGCTCCGGCTGGTCGGCCTCGCCGGCTTCCGACACAGCGCGGTCGGGGTGGTGGCCGAGCGCACCGACACCCCGGGGCGGCTGACCCTGCGGCGCCGCGAACCGGTGGTCGAGATCGTGGGACCCCCCGAGGAGCTTCTGCTGTTCGCCTTCGGCCGGCGCGGGGCGGCTCAGGTCGAGCTGCGCGGCGACCCGGAGGCGGTCAAGGCGCTGGCCGGGGCCCCCGCCGGCCTCTGACATCAGGCCCGCCGCCGCGGCCGGCCTGGCAGGCTGGACGGATGCCCGTCCTCCGCCGTGCCGCCCGGGTCGTCCTGTTCGATCCCGCCGACGCCTTCCTGCTCATCCGGTCGCACGACCCGGATCTTCCCGACGGGCCCACCTGGTGGCATGTGCCGGGCGGTGGCCTCGACCCGGGGGAGGAACCGGCGCAGGCCGCCGCGCGGGAGATTCGGGAGGAGGTCGGGGTGACCGTCGCCGACCTCGGGCCCTGCGTCGCCACCCGGACGGCCTACTTCACCTTCCTCGGCGTGGACTACCGGCAGGAGGAGTCCTTCTTCGTGGCGCGCCTGCCGCACCGGGTCGACGTCGACGACGCGGCGTGGAGCGCCGTGGAGCGCCGGGCCACCCTCGGCTGGCACTGGTGGACCCTGCCGGAGCTGCGAACCACCCCCGACACCGTCTACCCGCCCGCCCTGGCCCCGTTCCTCACCACCTGGCTGACCACCGGCCCCCCGGCCACCCCCCACTCCCTCACCTGACCGCCGCCCGAGACGACCGCGGCGGTCCGGGGAGCCGACGAGCTCCCCGAACCGCCACGTTTCGTGACAGGACGGCTACCAGAGGGACGCGTAGGTGCCGGCGCCGTTCGGGTTCTCGTTGGGGGCCACCAGCGAGGAGTGGACGTTGTTGGCCCGTGAGTCGTTGAAGTACGTCTCGTAGGCCAGGACGTCGGCGTTGGCCCGGAAGGTGTCGTACATCTTCTGGATGTACACCGGGTTGTCGCCGCCGGCCTGCCCGGCCCGGCCGGCCTCCGTGTCGGACCGCGCGACGAGGCCCCACTCGGGCACGGAGAACTGCTTGCCGTGCTGGCGGGCGAAGCGGATCGCCGAGCACAGGCCCACCGCCTGGTTGCACTGCTCGTCGAACTTGGCCGGCGTGGTGCTGGCGGGCCACTGGTCGTAGGAGTCGATCCCGATGATGTCGACGTATCCGTCACCCGGGTAGGCGGCCCACGGGCTGCTGCTGTGGGCGTTCATCGCCCAGTCGATGCGGACCTGCGGGTCGGTCGACCGGATCGCGCTGACGACCTGGCGGAAGCAGTTCACGTACGCGGTGGGATTGCCGCGCACCGCCCACTCGAACCAGTTGCCGTTGAACTCCCAGGCGAGCCTGATGATCGTCGCCGGCCGCCCCTTGGCGACCAGCCACCGGCCGAACTCCGCCCACTGGCTGTTGTAGGCGCCGGAGCCACAGGCCCCCATGCTGCCCTGGCCCTTCGGGAAGAACGGCTGCGAGATGACCCAGGTGCCGGGGAAGGTGGAGAACTTCTCCGGGCTGCCGCCGAGCCACGGGTGGGTGATCGTCTCCCAGCTGTTGCGGTCGGCGAAGGTCAGGACGACGTTCACCGGTGAGCCGCGCAGGCCCTCCCAGTTGCGGACCGTGGCCATCGAGTTCGCGTAGACGCCGCTCATCCCGCCGGGGACCCGGCCGCCGCCACCGCCGGCCGGGGCCGCCGGCGCGGCCGGTGCCGCCGCCCGCGGGACGGTGGCGGCCTGCGGGGCGCGCGTGGGCGGTGACGCCGCCGGTGCCTGGGTGGTGGCGGCCGGAGCCGGTGACGGGCTGAGGCTCGCCGCCGCGGACGGCCTGGCCGTGCCGGTGGGCCCGTTGCCGGGCGGGGTGTGCGTCCGGGTGGCGCGCAGGCCCTCGGCGTCGATGGCCGAGGCCTCGACCACCGCCGAACCGGCGCCGTCGTGTTCCGGGGCGAGCGTCCAGCCGACGGCCATGGCGACGATGGCCATGACGCCGAGCGACGCGATCCACGCGGGGTTGCGGGTGGGACGGCGCCGCTTGTGCGCGCCGGTCCGTGTGTTCGGGGGGTTGGGCTCACCCTCCGCACGATGTCTCACCGCGGATATCCCTCCGTGCCTGGCATCTGGCGTGCCGGGCGGTGTCGTTGTGGACCCCCCGATCCCCACCCGCTGCTTCGTGACGAAGCGGACGACTCCCACATGCCTTGGCTGGCGAATTCCTCCGGTCACTGTGACGTGACTAGACAGTTGTGACGGCAGAGTACACGGGTTCACATGAGCAGGTAGACGGGGGGAGGGATCCCGCATGGACTGTCGCCCTGCGTAGCGGATGGTTGTTTCGGGCCGCTCCTGTCGTCTAGGAGACAAGCAAAAGTGAAGTAGTTGCTCTTATGTAGTTCGTGTTGTTGATGGTGTCGCCTTCGGAAGCGTGTGTGTCGCGTGTGGCACAATGTCCGCCGCGTGGAGCGTCCGCGTCCGCGTGCGTAACGGTGCCTGTGTGGCGCATCGACAATTGGAGACGACGTGTCCCAGCCACCCGAGTACCCGCCGCCCGGCGGCTACGGCGGCCATGACCCCAATGCGGGCGGCCAGCACCCCCAGCAGGGCGGCTGGGGGGCGCCGCCACCCCCGCCCGGCGGCTATGGGCCGCCCCCGGGCGGCTACGGGGCCCCGCAGGACTTCGGTGGCTACTCCCAGCAGGGTGGCTACCCCCAGCAGGGTGGCTACCCGCCGCCGGTGAACGGGCCCGGCGGCTTCGGCCCGCCGCCCCCCTACGGTCAGCAGATCCCGACCTACCTGTGGCAGTCGATCGTCTGCACCCTGCTGTGTTGCCTGCCCGCCGGGATCGCCGCGATCGTCTTCGCGACGAAGGTACAGAGCCGGCAGCAGATCGGCGACTACGCCGGCGCCCTGGAGGCGTCCGGCAAGGCCAAGACCTGGTGCCTCGTCTCGTTCGGGGTCGGCCTGGTCTTCGTCGTCCTCGGCTTCGCCCTGGGGGTGACGGGCGCCCTCGACTCCGAGGCATCCGGCGCCTACGCGCCCTAGGGGCCCCGGCGTCGGTCGGCGGCGCGCCACGCGCCGCGGCGCCGACGCCTTGGGCGCCTCCGCACTCGGCGGAGACAGGTCGGCCACCCAAGTGTGATCGGTCCGGGAGCCGGCGCGGCTAGAGTCGGAGCGTGGCACGAGCCGAACTGCGGGAGATCAGGCTCACCGCCTTCAAGTCCTTCAGCGGAGCCGTGCTGCCGCTGTCCTCGTTCACTGTCCTCACCGGGCGCAACAGCAGCGGCAAGTCCAACGCTTTGGACGGCATCGAGGTGCTCGCGCGGCTGGCCGGCGGCGAGGACCTGTCGGACGCGCTGGACGGCCGGCGACGCGAAGGGGGCCCGGTCCGGGGCGGCTCACGCGGGTGCGCGCCGCACGGATCGAGCGGGTTCCAGCTTGGGTGCACTGTGAGCCTTGACGGCCAAGCGGTGCACTTCGATGTCGAGGTACAGGTCGACCCAGATCTTCGGATCATCTCGGAGACGCTCAGCGGGCCCGCGCCGACCGTTTCCGCGGCCACCGTCGACGACCACGTGCTCCTGCGGACCCGTCCGGCGCCTCCCGCGGCGACGGCGATCGAGGCGGAGACCTTCAACGGAAGGCGTGGGCGAAATCCCGTTCACACGTTTCGTGACTCACGGCTGGTTATTTCCCAGCTGGCTGGCCGTCTACCAGCCCGGAACCGGGCGGAGAAAGCCGTCCTGGACGCTGCGGACGCGGTGGTCACGGCTCTACGGGGGACTTTTCACCTGGATCCGGTTCCGCATCTGATGCGGGACTACGTCCCGGGTCGGGACCATGGTCTTCGCCGGACGGGAGAGAACCTCTCGGCCGCGATCGGCCAGCTGATCACGGAGGACCCCGGCGCATTCGCTCGCCTACAGGACCTCGTCCGGGAGGTGGCGGACGCTCCGGCCGAGGACATCATCGTCACCCGCTCCAGCCTGGGTGACGTGATGCTCGCGATCAGAGAGGGATCGGCTCCCGCCGATCTGACGCCCGCCCGCGAACTGAGTGACGGTCTACTGCGGTTCATGGCGGTGGCGACAGCGCTGCTGACGGCCGCCGACGGGCTGGATCTCGATCCCGGGGTCACCGACGGGAGCGCGGCGAAGGTGCTGCTTGTGATCGAGGAGATCGAGAACGGCCTTCATCCTTCACAGGCGTCCCGCATGCTCGCTCTGATCCAGAAGACGATCGAGGAGCGTGACACGCAGGTCGTCGTCACGACCCACAGCCCTGCCCTGCTCAACGCCCTGCCGGGATCTCTCAACCAGGACGTGATCGTCTGCTTCCGCGGCGGGGAGCACGGGTTGAGCGAGCTGAGCAGGCTTACTGATCTCGACGGCTACGCGGAGGCGATGGCGTCGGGCCGGCTCGGCGACCTGATCGCACTGGATCGGATGGTTCGCCCCGAGGTCCGCCGCCGGGATTTCGCGGATTTCGACAGGCTGCTGGGGATCGAATGAGACCTCCCATCTGGTTTGTTGACACATCCATATTATGTAACATTCTTGAGATTCCTGAGCGCGACCAGGAGCGTGCTCGGGTACTCGACGAACTCGGCAGGAGACGGAGCCTCGACGAGAGCCTGATCCTGCCCAGCGCGGTAGTCGTCGAGACTGGTAACCACATCGCGCAGGTCAAGAGTGGTTTCCATCGTCGTGATACCGCCATCCGGTTCGCCAAGATGCTCGAACTGGTGGCTGAGGGGAAGGCGCCGTGGAGTCTTAACAGCTCCGCCTGGGATGGTGATTTTCTGCGTAAGCTGGTCGATGGCGGCGCCACCGGCCTGGGTCTGGTCGATCACGCCGTGCAGGGTCTCGGCTGCGGTGACCTTTCGATTCTCGTCGAGCGCGAGATCTATCGGGAGCGGACCGGCCTTGCCGATGTTCGCATCTGGACCCTTGACCAGACGCTGGGCGCACACAGCTGACGAGACATCGCCGTCAGGGAAGGCGACGGCCAGGTCACTCGGTCGGCGGTGGGTCGGGTTCGGTGCGCCACGCGGGATGCTCGCGCAGGGCCCAGGCCCGGGGGACCACGCCGGTGCGCATCCCCAGCCGGGCGGCCGGGTCGCGGGAGGCCATCCACAGGTGGCCGCAGACTCCGGCGAACAGCCCGAGGGCCAGCAGGTCGTGCACGAACGTGGCACCGGTGCGGTAGGTGACGGCGAAGGCACCGCCGAACTGCATGATCACACCGGTGCCGAGCATGACGAGCACGGCTCCCGCGACGAACGCGGCGTACAGCTTCTGGCCCGCGTTGAACTTGCCGACCGCGGCCGGCTGCCGGCGGCGTGGTCTCGTTCGGAGCCACCTCCAGTCGGCGGGGGTGAAGCGGTCCAGCGCGGCGACGTCACGCCGGTATGCGGCGGAGAGCGCCGCGGCCAGCATCGGTACCGGCAGGGCGAGCCCGGCGTAGAGGTGCACCGTCGCGACCAGCTGGCGCCGGCCCACCAGCGTCGCCAGCGGTCCGAGGTACAGGACGGCCGCCGTCGCCAGGCACACCGCCGTCAGCGCCGCGGTGCTCCAGTGCGCCCAGCGGGTCGCCAGGCCGAACCGGCGCACGAACCCCACGGCCGGCCCGTCCCCGGCCGGGTCCTCAGACGGGCGCATCGTCGCGGCCGTTCGACTTTCCGATCCAGCCGTCGACGTCGTAGCCCTGCCGCTCCCAGAACCCGGGAGTGACGGTGTCGACCAGCTCGATCTCGGCGAGCCACTTGATCGACTTGTAGCCGTACATCGGTGCCACGTACAGCCGGACGGGACCACCGTGATCGTGCGTGACCGGACCGTCCAACATGGTGAGGGCGACCAGGACGTCGGGCCGGCGGGCCTGGTCGATCGTCAGGCTCTCGTCGTAGGCGCCGTCGAACGAGCGGAAGGTCAGCGCGGTCGCCCCCGGGCGGATGCCGGCCGCGTCCAGCAGGTCCGCGAGGCGCACACCCGTCCAGCGGACGGCGGTGACCCGCCAGCCCGTCACACACTGGAAGTCGCGCACGAGCTCGGTCTGCGGCATTCGGGAGAGGTCGTCCAGAGTGAGGGTGAGCGGCCGGTCGACCAGGCCGTGGACCCGCAGTTCGTAGTCCGCGGCCGTTCGTTCCGGCACGGAGGCGACGATCGAGTAGTAGCGGAACCCGCCGGCGGGGAGCAGGTCGATGAGCCCCGTCGGGTCGTTCTCGCGCAGCGGGACGATCAGCCGGTCGGTGCCGCGCTGCACGTCCGCGCCGACGGCGACGCCCAGCGCCCCGAGGCCGAGCATGGCGAAGACGACCCGCCGTCCCACCGGTGTGCCTTCGGTCATGCCCCCAGTCAACGCCGTGCCGGGGAGATTCGGCTACCGACCCGGGTGAGCTGGGCGAATCTCCCCACCGGACCGGACCGGGGTGGACCGGGGTGAACCGGTCCGCTCCGGAGCGGACCGGACCGGAGCCGGTGGCCTCGGCGGGCCCGGTCAGGCCGTGACGTCCCGGCGGCGCAGGCTCACCGCGCCGATCGCGGCGGCCACCAGCGCGTACGCGACGGCGGTGAGCAGCGCCGGCCGGTAGGAGGCGTCCGGCAGGCCGCCCCGGCCGACCGCGTCGAAGACGAGCCCCGGCAGGACCCGGGTGGCCCCGCTCCACGACTCCTGGACGATGTGCTCGATCGGGAACATCCACGCGATGCCGATGAGCAGCGCGGCGCTCGTCGAGCGCAGCAGGATTCCCAGCGTCGTGCCGACCAGGGCGAAGAAGACCGCCGCGAGCAGCGCGTTCGCGTAGGCGCCCGCCACCTCGCCGAACGCGGCCGACGTCCACCACGCGCTCGTGTCGACGTCCCGGACGGCGGCCATGACCGTCGCGGCGGCGACGCTCAGGCCGAGCGCGGCGACCAGCGACACCGCGACCGCGGACAGCGTGACGCCGAGCCGCCCGGCCAGCCAGCCCAGCCGGCGGGGCTCCTTCAGAAACAGGGTGCGCAGCGTTCCCTGACCGTACTCGGTGGTCATGCTGATCGCGAAGACCACGAAGACGAGCAGGCCGATGAAGGTCGTGCCGCCGCGGAAGCCCAGGATCAGGCCCTGGGACGACGCGAGCTGGGCGAGGGAGAGATCGAAGCCCGGCCCGGTGCCGGGGTCGGGCGGGGTCGGCTTCTCGTCGGCGAGGGCCATCGCCAGCACCGTCGACAGGACGGTGAGGAACCCGAGGACGGCCATCGCCAGCGCCGTGCTCGGCCGGCGCAGTTTGATCAGCTCGGCGTGGTAGCTGCGCGCCACGGTGTAGACGCCGGTCATCGGACTTCCCCTCCGTTGTCCTCGGCTCCGTCGCCTTCGGCTCCGTTGCTTTCGACCAGGCCCTGGTAGCGGTCCTCCAGGCTGGTCCGCTGGGGGGTCATCTCGACGAGCGTGATGCCGCGGGCGAGCGCGGCCCGGTTGAGCCCGGCGAGGACGGCGTCCGGCCCGCCCGGCGTTTCCGGTCCGTCCGGTCCGTCCGGCCCGGGGCCGCCGGCCGGCCCGGTGTGGTCGAGCTCGACGAGCAGGCGGTCGCCCGCGCGGTCCACGGGCAGCCCGAGGCCGGCCACCAGGTCCGCCAGCATCCCGAGGGAGTCGGCGTGCTCGGGGCGCAGCTCGACCCGGGTGGTCGTGGCGGCCATCAGGCCGTCCGTCGGGCCCTGGTAGGCGAGCCGGCCCCGCTCGACCACGATGATCCAGTCGCAGATCTGCTCGACCTCCGAGAGGAGGTGGGAGGAGACCAGGACGGTGCGCGGCCGGCCGTGCGCGCCGGTGTCCCGCTTGCCGTCGGCCAGTGAGCGGACCAGCGCCCGCATCTGCCGGATGCCGCTGGGGTCGAGGCCGTTCGTCGGCTCGTCCAAAATGAGCAGGTCCGGGTCGGAGAGCAGCGCCGCGCCGATGGCGAGGCGCTGCTTCATCCCGAGCGAATAGGTCCGGAAGGCGTCGTCGCCGCGGCCGGCCAGCCCGACCTCGGCCAGGATCGCGTCGACGCCGGCCGGGTCCTGCCCGGCGAGCACCGCCAGCGACGCGAGGTTGCGACGCCCGGACAGCGTCGGGTACAGCGCCGGGCTCTCGATCAGCGCGCCGACCCGGGGCAGGTACCGAGCTGGCGCGCCCAGCGGCTCGCCGAGGATCGTCCCGCCGCCCGCGCTCGGCCGGACCAGGCCGAGCAGCATCCGCAGCGTCGTGGTCTTGCCCGCCCCGTTCGGGCCGACGAAGCCGGCGACCACCCCGGTGGGCACGCTGATGTCGAGGTCGCGGACTACCGTCCGCCGCCCGTACCGCTTGGTCAGCCCGTGGACGTCGATCGCGGCCCGGGAGCGGCCCGGCCGGCCGCTCCCGCGGGCACCACCCGGGGTCCCGGCGGGCGGGAGGTCGATCACCGGGGCCCGCGTCCGGGCGTCCGGGCCGGTGTCGCTCGTCGTTGTCGTCATGCCGATCAGACTGGCCGTGACGCGATCCCGCGTCGTCCGGCGACGATCGTCATCCGGCTGCGCAACCGGGCGCATTCCGTGTACGCGGCTGTGCGCATCTCCTCGAAGCCGGCGCTACCGTCGCGGGCATGGAGACTCCCGCCGCGTCAGCCGCCCGGGCCTGGCGGAGCGGCCTGCCCCGTAAGCGGATGGCGGCCGGGGTGCTGTTCGTCGACGGTGCCGGCCGGGTCCTGCTGGTCCGCCCGACCTACCGGCCCGGCTGGGACCTGCCCGGCGGTGTGGTCGAGGCCGACGAGGCACCCCTGGCGGCGGCCCGCCGCGAGCTCGCCGAGGAACTGGGCCTGGACCGCCCGCCCGGCCGGCTGCTGGCCGTCGACTGGGTGCCCCCCGGGCCGGAGCGCACCGAGGGGCTGATCGTGGTGTTCGACGGCGGCGTGCTGACACCGGAGGAGACGGCCGGCATCCGACTGCCGGCCGACGAGCTCGCCGACTGGTCGTTCGTGGCGGCGGACGAGCTGCCCCACCGGATGAGACCGCCGCTGGCCCGGCGGGTGGCCGCCTGCCTGGCGGCGCGGGCCGACGGCACGACGGCCTACCTCGAGGACGGCGCGCCGCCGGGCTGACCCGTCCGGCGCGGCTGGCGCCGACGGCGCGGCGGCGGGTCAGCCGGCCAGGCCCGCCTGGTTGGCGAGGACGGCGAGCTGGGTGCGGTCCCGGGCGGAGAGCTTGACCATCACCCGGCTCACGTGGGTGCGGGCGGTCGCCGGGCTGATGACCAGCCGGGCGGCGATCTCGTCGTTGGACAGGCCCAGCCCCACCAGGCCCATCACCTCGCGTTCCCGGACGGTGAGGCTGGTCAGGTCCACCGCGGCCGGGGCCGCCGGCCGGCGGGCGAAGGTCTCGATGACGCGGCGGGTGATCGTGGGCGAGAGCAGCGACTCACCGGCGGCGACGACCCGGACGGCGCGGAGCAGGTCCGCGGGCTCGGTGTCCTTCAGGACGAACCCGGACGCGCCGTGGCGCAGCGCCTCGAAGACGTACTCGTCCAGCTCGAACGTGGTGACCATGACGACCCGGGTGGCGGTCAGCCCGGGATCGGCGGTGATCGCGCGCAGGGCGGCGAGGCCGTCCAGGACGGGCATCCTGATGTCGAGCAGGACGACGTCCGGGCGGGTGCGGCGGACCAGGGCCAGCGCGGCCTGGCCGTCCTCGGCCTCGCCGGCGAGCTCGAGGTCGTCCTCGGTCTCGATCAGCACCTTCAGCCCGAGCCGGATGAGCGGCTGGTCGTCGGCGACCACGACCCGGATCACCGGGCCGCTCCGAAACGACGGGACGCGGCCGGATTCGGGGCTGGAGCCGGTGCCGGGGCCGCGGGCGAGGCCGGGTCGGTGGGCGCGACCGGCGTGGGCAGGTCGGTGCGCACGCTCCATCCTCCCCGCGGGCACGGGCCCGCCGTCAGGGACCCGCCGAGCTCGTCCACACGTTCGCGCAGGCCGCGCAGCCCATGCCCGGTCGAGCGGACGAGCGGCTCGCCGTCGGCGGGCAGGTCGGCGCCGAGCTCGGTGGGCTCGTCGACGATCTCGACCTCCAGGCGGTCCACGGTGGAGCGGAGGGTGACCCGGGCCCGGGCCGGGCCGGCGTGCCGCAGCACGTTCGTCAGCGACTCCTGGACGATCCGGTAGGCGGCGAGATCGACCTCGGCGGGCAGGTCGGTGAGATCTCCTTCGGTGACCAGCTCCACGGCGATGCCGCACAGCCGGACCTCGGAGACCAGCCCCGGCAGCCGGTCGAGCCCGGTCAACGGCGTCCGGAGCGCCTCACCGGGGCCGGGGCCGGGACCGGTACCGCCCGCGCCGTCGCCCTCGCCTCGTCCGGCGGGCCCGCCGGACCCGGTGCCTCCGGGGCGCGCGGTGTCCCCAACGAGCACGGTGCTTCCCGTCTCCCGGGTGCTCCCAGCTCCGGCGGCTCCCGTCGGCGCGGCGGGCGGGGAGAAACGGTCCGCGCGGTCGACGCCGGTTCGGGCGTCGCGGGCGCGGGTGAGGGCGAGGGTCGCCCGCAGCTCGTCCAGCGCGTCGACGCTGGTGCGGCGGATCGCCTCCAGCGCGAGCTGTGCCTGCTCCGGCCGCCGGTCGAGCACATGCAGGGCCACCGCGGCCTGCAGCGAGATGATCGAGAGCCCGTGGCCGACGACGTCGTGGACCTCGCGGGCCATCCGCAGCCGCTCCTGCTCGATCCGCCGCCGGGTGGCCTCCTCCTCCGCCCGCGCCGAGGCGAGGCGGCTCAGCCGCAGCAGCGCGCCCAGCACTGCCGGGATGAAGGCCACGCAGAGAACACCGATGCAGGTGTAGGCGAGGTCCCACCCGCTGTCGAGATAGCCGCGGGCGAACGACACCGCGCTGGCGAGCAGCAGCACGACCGCGCACGCCTTCGCCGCGCGGCCGGCCGTCCGCGCGGGCACCCGCACGCCCACGGTGAAGGCGGCCGCGGCGACCGCCAGCATCGGTGGCCCGTGCGGATAGCCGACGGCGGTGTAACCGCCGATGATCAGGGTCTCGACGGCGAGCAGGACCCGCGGGGCGTACCTGCGCAGCGGGAAGACAACCACCGCCAGCGCCAGCAGCAGATAGGCGATCCCGTCCAGAGCGTGCCCGGGCGGGATCTGGTCGTGCGCCGCGTTCGTCGACCCGACCAGCAGGATCAGGCCGACGACGGCGGTGGGCAGGACGTCACCGGCGACCGCGGTCCCCGCTCGGCGGGCCCGCCCGGCGGGGATCCGCGCGATCAGGGCGCTGCCCGGGTAGCGGGGGAAGCCCTCGAGCCCCGCGACGGCCTCCAGCCGGTTCCACAGCCCGCGCGCCGCGGTCAGCCGTGCCGCCAGAGCGCGCACCCCGGCCCGCGGTGGGCGCTCGGCCGGCGGCGGGTGCTCAGCTCGCCGGGCTCCCTCCACCGCTCCGACGGTAGCGACCCCGGGCCGGGCGGTCATCCGTCCGCGGACGTATCCGCTCGTACCCGAGCCGACGTACGGCGCCGGTACGCGCGCTGCCGAGCAACCGTGGCGGTTGAGCGACAGCCGGGACTCACTCGACCGCCACGCATCGCCGGGCGGCGCGCCGGCCAGGCCGCTGTGGTCAGCGGCGGGCGGGGTCGCGCTGCTCCAGGCGCAGGCGGAGGCCTTCGGGGGTCGCGACGACGTCGGCGAGGCGGGTGCCTCGGGGGAAGGAGGGCAGCAGCACGACCGGTTCGGCGAAGACCGCGGTGTGCGCCGGAGTCATCAGCTCGCCGGGCAGTCGCTGGTCGCCCAGGACGATCTCCTCGGGTACCAGGGCGAGCCGGCCGTCCCGGACGAGGGGCGTGCCGATGATCCGGACCGGCAGTGAGCGGTCCGGCAGTTCGATCTCGGTGCCGATGGAGAGCCGTTCGTCCCCGCCGTAGGTGATCTCGGTCCACCGGGTGGGGGATGGCCGCCGCGCGCGGCACCCGTCGCCGACGCCGCCGCGACCCCTCAGACCACCCAGGCCTCCCAGATCGTCGAAGCCGTCCGAACCACCGAGGCCGTCCAGCGCGTCGAAGCCGTCCAGCGCGTCGAAGCCCTCGATGTCACCGAGGCGGTCGAGGGCGGCGAGGATGTCGGGATCGTCGGCGCGGCCGGCCGGGAAGGCGCCCCCGTCGCCGCCCCTGACCGTGCCCCGGGTCCGGCCGGGGCGGACGACCGGCCCGCAGGAGTCGCCGAACACCCCGGCGTAGCCGCCGAACAGTGACATCAGCGCGAACGACGGGTCGTCCCAGGTGTTGCCCTGAGCGTCGCAACCGCTGCGCAGGCGGCGCAGCTCACCGTAGGTGGCGGTCGCGGAGAGCTCCAGGGTGGACGGCCGTCCGGTGGCGGCGTTGAGCAGGTAGGGGAAGCTCGGCGGGCGGACGCGGATCGTCGCGCCGAGCTCGCCGAGACGTCCGCCGAGACGGCGGTTCGCCCGCGACACGGCGATCCGGGCGGCCAGCCTGTCGGCGAGGGTGCCGACCACCGCGCCGCAGATCACCGCCAGCACGGCCGCCTCGGCCCGAGCACGGGTGGTGGTGGGTGGGCGCGGACCGGTGGTGGGCGGCGTGGCGGGCGGCATGGCGGCTCCTCGAAGATCCGTGCTGGAGGCCAGGTGCTCGTGTTCGTCCGATCACGCTCACGTCGGCCGGGCTCGGCTGGGTCCTGAGCCGAGCGCACACCGTCCGTCTGTGAGCCGGATGCGAGAAGAAACAGAATTACCTGTGCACCCTCTGGTACGTCAGGAGGCCGTGTCAGACCTCACGCCGACCCGGGTACGCCGTCGGGAGCCAGCCGCCGACATCGTCCGGACCGCCCCCGCGCCCCTTCCCTGTGGGCCGGAACGGGCCGTCCACCGCAGGTCAGGCCTGGTCAGCGGGGGTCTGGTCGGAAACACCCCCAGGCAGGTACACCCGAAAGGAGGTGCCCCCCTCGGGGGTGCTGCTCACTTCGGCGCGACCGCCGTGCGCGGCCGCCGTGGCCGCGACGATCGACAGCCCGAGGCCGCTGCCGGAGCGGCCCCGGGCCCTGCTGCCGGCCGCCCGGTAGAAGCGGTCGAAGACGTGCCGCGTGACCTCCGGCGGCATGCCGGGCCCGCCGTCCTCGACCGCCAGGACGGCCGTGCGGTCCCGGGCCGGGGTGGCCGTGTCCCAGCCGGTGACTCGCACGGTCACCGGGGTGCCCGCGGGGGTGTGCACGCGCGCGTTGGTCAGCAGGTTGCCCAGCAGCTGGCGCAACGCGTCCGGATCACCGGGGACGTGCCGGCCGGCCTCGGGACCGGTCTCGACCTCGACGGTGACCGGGCGGCCGGGATCGACCGCCCGCAGGTTCGCGGCCGCGTCCTCGGCGATCGTCACCAGGTCGACGTCCACCCGGTCGCGGGGGCGCAGCTCGTCGAGGTGCGCGAGGTAGAGGAGGTCGTCGACGAGGGTCTGCATGCGGGCGGTCTCCTCGGCCACCCGCCGCAGCGTGTCGTCGGTCTCGGCCGGCGGGACCATGCCGGCCCGCAGCAGGTCGACGTAGCCGCGGATCGACGTCAGCGGCGTGCGCAGCTCGTGCGAGGCGTCCGCGGCGAAACGGCGCAGGTTGTTCTGGGAGGCGACCCGGGCGGCGAACGCGGCCTGGATCTGGCCGAGCATGATGTTCAGCGCCCGGCCGAGCTGGCCGGTCTCCGAGCGTGGCGACCCCTCCGGCACCCGGCGGGACAGGTCGCCGGCGGCGATCGCGGACGCGGTGCGCGCGGTGGCGCGCAGCGGGCGCAGGCCGCGGGTGAGCAGCAGCCAGGCCAGCGCGGCGATGGCGGCCAGCACCACCAGTGCCGCGACCGCCGCCGCGGCGACCAGCCGGCGCAGGGTGTCCCGGACGGTCGTCAGCGGCTGGGCGATCAGCGTCTCGCCGCCCGGGAGGTGGTCGAGCACCGCCCGGTACCGCTCGCCACCGTAGGTGACGGTGAACGGGGTGCCGTCGACGGCCGGCGGCACGGTCCGCCCCGCGGGGGATCTCTCCGTGGCCGCCGCCACGCCCCGCTCCGCGGCCGGCCCGGTGTCGATCCGTGTGAGCAGCGGCTGGGTGAGGTCCGCCGGGCCGGCCACCCGCAGGATCCGGCCGTCGGAGCGGCGGGCCTCCACCACGTAGTCGGTGGGCGCGACCGCCCGCTCCAGGACGGGCCGGCTGTCCGCGGGCGCCCCGGCCAGCAGCGCCGTCAGCGGCAGCCGGGTGACCTGCTCGACGGCCCGCAGCCGGACGTCGACGCGGTCGACGAGGTAGCCGCGCAGCGCGACGACGGTCGCGACGATCGTCAGGCTGAGGCCGATGGCGGTCAGCGCCACCAGGCCGAGCATGAGCTTCAGCCGCAGCGTCATCGAGAGCGCTCGGGCCCGCCGGTCTCGGGCCCGGGGGCGCGCAGGGCGTAGCCGAAGCCGCGCTGGGTGTGGATGAGCGGCGGCCCGTGCTGGCCGAGCTTGCGCCGCAGGTAGCTCACGTACTGGTCGACGACGGTCGGTTCGCCGTCGAAGTCGCTGTCCCACACCGCGTCCAGGATCTGGGCCCGGGAGAGCACCCGGTTGGGGTTGTGCAGGAAGTAGCGCAGCAGCGAGAACTCGGTGGGGGAGAGCTCGACCGGCCGGCCCGCGCGGCGCACCAGGTGGGCGTCCGGGTCGAGCTCCACGTCGGCGTAGGAGAGCAGGCCGGGCGCGGACGACGGCTCCGGTTCCGGGCGGCGGGTCCGGCGCAGCACCGCCCGCACCCGGGCGATCAGCTCCTCCACGGCGAACGGCTTGGTGATGTAGTCGTCGCCGCCGTAGGTGAACCCGGTGATCTTGTCCCGGTGCGCGTCGCGGGCCGTGAGGTAGACGACGCCGACCTCCGCCCCGTCCGCGCGCAGTCGCCGGCACACCTCGAACCCGTCGGCGTCGGGCAGCATGACGTCCAGGATCAGCAGGTCGGGCCGGTCCGCGGCGGCGCGGGTGAGCGCCTCCCGGCCGGTGGCCGCCGTGACGACGTCGAAGCCGTGGAAGCGCAGCGCCATCCGGACGAGGTCGACGATGTTGGGCTCGTCGTCGACGACCAGGATCCGGGGGGCCCGGGCCGGGGCGGTGGCGTCCTCACCGGGCCGCGGCGGCGGTGGTGGTGCGTCCCTCATCTCACCCATCCTCGAACAGCCGGCGTCCGGGACCGCGTCCCGGCGTGGCGGGTCGGCGGGGCACGGCGTGCACCGAGGAAACCCGCCCGACGTGAGAGGAACGTGTGAGGCGGTGGCGCCGAGAGCCGCCGGCGCCGACCCCGCCCGGCGGTGGGCGGGTGGCGGCAGTCGCGTGGCGTCAGCGGCAGTTGATGACGCAGGTGGGCACGGCGACCGGGGGGAGCCGGAGGTCGAGCACCGGCTCCTGGCCGTGACCGCCGCCCGGGCGCGGCCGCGGGGAGCGCGCGGACCCCGCCGCCCCGGCCGGGCGGGTGCCCGCCGTGGACGTCGAACCGGCCGGCCGGGTGCCCGAGCCGCCCGCCGCGACGGTCTCGCCGCCGGCACCCGAGCCGGGCGGCGGAGACCCCTGCCGCTTGGCCCCGGAGTCGGGAGTGCCGGTGACGGTGCCACCGGCGGGTGCGCTGGTCGTCGTCGGGGCCGGGGAGGGGGACCGGGCGGCGGCGGTGCTTTCCGGGCTGGCGCCCTTCTGACTGATCAGGACCGCCACCAGCAGGACGACTCCCGCCAGCACTCCGAACGCCGCCTGGATCGGGGAGATCCGGCGCGCGGACCCGCGATGCTCGCTCACTGCGCTCCGTCCGTCACAGCGCTCCGTCCGTTCCGTCCGTTGTCGGGCCGGTGCGACCGGATCATCCGGCCGGCACGCCACGGACACTACGGATGTCGGGCAGCCGTTACGAACACCACCCCCGCGTTCCCCCGGCCGGGCTGTTCCCCCGGCTCAGCCGACCGGAACCGCCGCGTCCTGCCGGTCCTGCCGGTCGCGGCCCTCGCGCGCCTCGCGGCGGGCCTGGGCGGCGGCCTTCTTCTCTTCCTGCCGGGTGGCCAGCGCGTCGAGGCCGGCCATGAACTCGCCGATCTCGTCCCGGGCCTTCGCCGCCTCGCCGGACAGCCCCTCCAGGTCGAGGAGCTTCCAGTGCCGAAGGATGGGCGAGACGACGTCGTCGTGGTGGATCCGCAGGTCGTAGATGCCGGCCTGGGCGATGTAGCGGGCCTTGCGGCCGAAGTCGCGGATGCCCGTGCCGGGCATCTGGAAGTTCACGATCTCGTCGCGGATGACCGGCACCATGCGGTCGGGCGCCAGCCCGAGGGCCGCGGCCACCAGGTTCCGGTAGAAGATCATGTGCAGGTTCTCGTCCGCCGCCACCCGGGTGAGCAGCTTCTCGGCGAGCGGCTCGCCGGTGACCCGTCCGGTGTTGCGGTGGCTGACCCGGGTGGCCAGCTCCTGGAACGACACGTAGGCCATGGCCTCCAGCGGGGTCTTGCCGCCCGAGTCGTAGCCGCGCTGCATCTGCAGCATCCGGTCGCGTTCGAGCGTCACGGGATCGACCGCCCGGGTCACCAGGAGGTAGTCACGCATGGCCATCGCGTGCCGGCCCTCCTCGGCGGTCCACCGCCCGACCCAGGTCCCCCAGGCGCCGTCCCGGCCGAACGCGACGGCGATCTCACGGTGGTAGCTGGGCAGGTTGTCCTCGGTGAGCAGATTGACCTCGAAGGCTATCTGGGCGGCCTCGGACAGCGCTGACTGGCCGGGCTCCCACGGGGTCGTGTCGAAGTCGCGGCCCAGGCTCCACGGCACGTACTCGTGGGGCATCCACTCGGCGGCGAGCCCGAGATGCCGGTTGACGTTGGTCTCGGCGACCGGTTCCAGCTCGCGCAACAAATCGATGTCCGTAGGTGATCCCATAGGTGAACTCTTGCATCGCGCCATGATTCGCCGCCATGGCCGCAGGGTGTGGAATCCGGGGACGGATCTGTTCCCTCGGAACAGATCTGGTTGGCTACTGTCCGGCCGGTCAGGGACCATCTCGCCATCTGGGGACAACTCGGGGACGAAATGTGGGTCCCGCGGCCGCGCGGTGGCGCGCTCGGGGTCAGGCGAACAGGGTGCTGAGGATCTTCGGGGCGCCCGTCTCGCGGTCGACGACCATCCAGGGCGCGACCCAGCCGTCCGCGGCCAGCGACAGGTAGATCTCGGCGCAGCGCGCCTGCAGGCCCGCGTCGCTCTCGAAGGTGTCCAGCGCCCGGGCGGTGTCCCGCGCCGCGCGGGCCCGCGCGGCGGCCCGCGCCGTCTCCACCGGGACGTCCAGCAGCACCTGCAGGTCGGGCCGGGGCAGGCCCAGCCGGGTCAGCTCCAGCTCGGCTATCCAGTCGAGGAACTCGGCGCGCTCGGGAGCGGGCAGCCGGGCGGCTCCGTAGGCCGCGTTCGAGCCGAGGTAGCGGTCCACGAACAGCACGTCGTGCGCGGCCACGCACCTTGCCAACTCGGGCAGGGCGTTCGCCCGGTCGAGCGCGAACAGCACCGCGGTCGCGCGGGCCGAACCGGCCAGGCCGGCGAGCCGTTCGTCGCCGTCGAGCATCGCCCGCACCGCCGTGCCCAGCGGGCCCGCGGTGTAACGGGGGAAGGCGAAGGTGCCGGCGGTGCGCCCCGTCGCGGTCACCGCCTCGACCAGGCGGGTCGTCAGCGTGTTCTTGCCCGCGCCGTCGACCCCCTCGATCGCCACGATCATCGGCCCGGCCGCCCGGTTCTGGTCACCGCGGGTACGCCGGTCACACCACAGCGGCCGAGGCGCTGGTCAGGCTGGTCAGTCCGGGTGCTGCTCATCAGTCGTCGAGCGTAGCGGGCGCCGGCGTGGTGACCCGGGGCCCACTCGACCGGCCGGGGGAACGCGACGACGTGACGGCGGTCGTCTCGCGCCCCGCCTCGGCGAGGCGGTAGATGCGCCGGGCGTTGCCCGCCCCGATGAGCTCGGCGACGCGCCCGGCGTCCTCGTCGGTCCAGTCGCCGTCCGCGACGCCGTCGCCGAGCACGGTGGACAGGGCCTGCCGGAACAGCCGGGCGCCGAGCAGGTAGAGCTCGGCGAGCCCGAACGCGTCGGTGGAGAACAGGAACCTGCTGAACGGGGCGAGCTCGAGCGCCTCGGCCAGCAGCGCCGGGGCGCGGCGCCCGACGTTGTGCAGGGCGAGCCCGACATCGAGGTGGACGGTCGGGAACACCTGGGCCAGGTAGCCGGCCTCCCGGTGATAGGGGTAGCAGTGCAGCAGCATCACCGGCACCCCGGTCGGCGCGAGGGCCCGCAGCAGGCCGGTGAGCAGCAGCGGGTTGCACCGGAGCAGGTCGAGCTCGGCGTCGCCGTACCCGACGTGGATCTGCACCGGCAGGCCGGCGTCCACGCCCGTCCAGATCAGGAACGCGTGCAGCACCGGGTCGGCGAGCCGGATGGGGACCCCGCGGCGGATCAGGCCGAGCCAGTCGCGGACGGCGGCCGCCACCTCCCGGTCGGTCGGGCGGCTCGCCGGCAGGTCGAGGCCGACCCGGTAGGCGGCGACCGACTTGAAGCCCACGGTCGTCGGGCTCGCGCCGGCCACCCGCTCGCGGACGGTGTCGGCGAAGTGGGTCACCCCGAGCTGGCCGGTGAGGATGTCGACCGCCAGCGCCTCGGCGAGGCGCTCCAGCCGCAGGATGTCGTGGCCCGTGCCGCCGCTGGCGGTGGCTATCTCGGTCGCCGACGTCAGCGGCTCGGGCAGGTAGCCGGCGTCCACGCAGAACGCGCCGATGCCGGCGGCGCGCAGGAAACGCCGGTTGACCTCCTCGACGCCGAGCTCCTGGCGCCGCGCGAGGTAGACGTCCGGCGCGGCGTGCCGGGGCAGGTCCAGGACGGGGGCGCACCAGCGGCGCACGGCGAACCCGAGGTGGCTGTCGAAGAGGGTCGTCCCGGCCGGGCCCGGCTCGTCGGCCTCGGTGAGCATCCGCTCGAAGCCGGGACGGTCGAGATCGCGCAGGAGCAGCCCGTGACAGTGATGGTCGACCAGGGAGAGGCTCTCCACACACGGCAGCACCACATGATCGTGCCCGTTTCACCGCCCGCGCATGCGTGCTGACGGAGGTTAGTCGGCCGCCGCCGTCCACCGTCAGCCACAGCCTGTGGATAACTTGTGGATGAATGCCCTCGCTCTGGGGACAACCGAACCGCGAAGCCAGGATGTCCGCTGCCCACCGGGGATTTCGGGGGTACCCGCCTGTGGACGACACCGGTGTGCGACCGGCCCCGATTCCGAGGATCATGCCGGTCATGAACCAGGACATGGCCGGGCCGGTGGCGGCCGAGCTGACCGCCCGGGACGTCGTGGCGGTCGCGCTCACCTGGGTGGACAACGCGGGCGTAACCCGGATGAAAGGCGTGCCGGTGGCCCGGCTGGCCCACGCGGTGAAGCACGGCGTGGGCGCGTCACCGACCTTCGACGCGTTCCTCGTCGACGACTCCACACTCGTCACCCGGTACGCCGGCGGGCCGGTCGGTGACCTGCGCCTGCGCCCCGACCTCGGCCGGCTCACCCCGCTGCACGCCCAGCCCGGCTGGGCCTGGGCGCCGGCCGACCGCTTCGACCTCGCCGGCCGGCCGCACCCGCAGGACTGCCGGGCCCTCGTCCGGGCCCAGACCGCGCGGCTGGCCGGCCGCGGGCTGCGCTGCCTCGCCGGGTTCGAGATCGAGTGGACGGTCTCCCCGGCCGGCCGGGACGACTTCGTCCCCGCCTGCTCCGGGCCCGCGTACGGGATGACCCGGGTGGTCGAGCTCTCCGACTACCTGCGGGATCTGACCGTCGCCCTGACCAGCCAGCGGATCGCCGTCCTGCAGATCCATCCGGAGTACGCCGCCGGGCAGTTCGAGGTGTCGGTCGCGGCGGAGGACCCGCTCGGGGCCGCCGACACCGCCGTGCTGACCCGGGAGACGGTGCGGGCGGTGTCGCTGCGGCACGGGCTGCGGGCCTCGTTCTCGCCCAAGGTCCTCGCCGGCAGCGTCGGCAACGGCGGTCACCTCCACCTCAGCCTGCACCGCACCGGCACCGGCACCGGCACCGGCACCGGCACCGGCACCGGCACGGGCACGGGCACCGGCAACGGCGATGGCGACGGCGACGGTCCCGGCGGCGGCACCGATGCCGGCGACGGCCTTGGTGGGACGAGTCTGATGTCCGGCGGGACGGGGCCGTGCGGCCTCACCGCGGCGGGCGAGGCGTTCGTCGCGGGCATCCTCGGACGGCTGCCCGCCCTGATGGCTCTCGGTGCCCCCAGCGTGGCCTCCTACCTGCGCCTCGTGCCGTCCCACTGGGCCGGGGCGTACGCGTGCTGGGGCCTGGAGAACCGGGAGGCCGCGATCCGGCTGATCGTCGGGGCCGAGGGGGCGCCGGGGGCGGCGAACGTCGAGGTCAAGTGCTTCGACCTGGCCGCGAACCCGTACCTGGCCGTCGGTGGCGCGCTGGCCGCCGGGCTCGCCGGCCTGGAGTCCCTGGAGGCCCTGGAGTCCCCGGGGTCTCCGGACGATCCGCGCCGGGCCGGCACCGCCGTACTGCCCGAGCCGGTCGGGTGCGATCCGGCGGGTCTGGCCGGCCCGGAGCTCGCCCGGCGCGGGATCCGCCGGCTGCCGACCGGGCTGGGTGAGGCGGTCGCCGCCTTCGAGGCGGACGAGGTGCTGCGCGACGCCCTGGGCATCGAGCTGCACGCCACGATCATCGCGGTCCGCCGCGGCGAGATCGAGCTGTTCGCCGGCGAGGATCAGGCCGAGATCGTCGCCCGGCTCCGCTGGCGCTACTGAGCCGGGCGCGGGCCCGGACGCGGGCCGGACGCGGGCCCGGGCGGGCCCAGGCACGGGCATGTGGCCGGTCGTGGCCGGCTCCCGGACCGGTGGCGTGGTTGGGTACCACCGAGTCGGGGGTAGGCAAACCTGTGCCCGCGCGTGGCGTCACATGTCACGACCTTTGGCGCCCGGCGGGGAATCCGCACAGAATTGGCGGACCTTCGGTCTGTGCGAGACGTACCGCCGACGTTCGTGAGGAGCCGCGCGTGCGCAAGGTACTGGTGGCAAACCGCAGTGAGATCGCGGTGCGGGTGTTCCGGGCCGCGCACGAGCTCGGGTTGCGGACAGTGGCCGTCTACACCCCCGAGGACGTCTCCGCGCTGCACCGCACGAAGGCGTCCGAGGCCTATGAGCTGTGCGAGCCGGGTCACCCGGTCCGCGGCTACCTCGACATCGACGCGCTGTTGCGGGTCGCCAAGCAGGCGGACGCCGACACGCTGCACCCGGGCTACGGGTTCCTGTCGGAGTCGGCGGTGCTGGCGGAGGCATGCGCGGCGGCCGGCGTGACGTTCGTCGGCCCGCCGCCGGCGGTTCTGCGGCTGACCGGTGACAAGGTGGCGGCGCGGAACGCGGCGATCGCCGCGGGGCTGCCGGTGCTACGGGCCTCCGAGCCGCTGCCGGACGGCGTCGGCGCGCGGGAGGCCGCGGCCGAGGTCGGATTCCCGCTGTTCGTGAAGGCCTCGGCGGGTGGCGGTGGGCGTGGTCTGCGCCGGGTCCTGCGCCCGGAGGACCTCGCCGACGCGGTGGCGAGCGCGTCGCGGGAGGCCGCGGCGGCGTTCGGCGACGGGACGGTGTTCCTGGAGCAGGCGGTGGAGCGGCCCCGTCACGTCGAGGTGCAGGTCTTCGCCGACGGCTACGGGAACGTCATCCACCTGTTCGAACGGGACTGTTCGGTCCAGCGTCGGCACCAGAAGGTCGTCGAGATCGCCCCGGCCCCGGCGCTGGACGGCACGCTGCGCGACGCCCTGTGCGACGCCGCGGTGCGCTTCGCCCGCCACGTCGGCTACGTCAACGCCGGGACGGTGGAGTTCCTGGTGGGCGCGGACGGCGCGTTCACGTTCATGGAGATGAACCCGCGCATCCAGGTGGAGCACACGGTGACCGAGGAGGTCACCGGCGTCGACATCGTCGCCGCGCAGCTGCGGGTCGCCGCCGGGGAGAGCCTGACCGACCTCAACCTCACCCAGGACGCGATCGCCCTGCGCGGCACCGCCATCCAGTGCCGGGTGACGACCGAGGACCCCTCGGACGGCTTCCGCCCCGACACCGGGACGATCACCTTCTACCAGTCGCCGGGTGGGCCCGGGGTCCGCCTCGACGGCGCCACCTACCCGGGCGCGGAGGTCAGCCCGTACTTCGACTCGCTGCTGGTCAAGCTGACCGCGCGCGGCTCCACGCTGGAGAAGGCGGCCCGGCGGGCCCGGCGGGCGCTGGGCGAGTTCCGGGTCCGCGGCGTGCGCACCAACATCGAGTTCCTCAGCCGGCTGCTCGAGGACCCCGACTTCCTCGCCGGCGGGGTGACGACCTCGTTCATCGACGAGCGCCCCGGGCTGGTGAACGCCCTCGACAACGGGGACGCGACGAGCCGGATGCTCGCCCGGCTGGCGGAGAGCACCGTCAACGGGCACGCCCGCCCGGCGGGGGTGGCCCTGACGGAGCCGCGCACGCTGCTTCCGCAGCTGCACCCGGCCGACACTCCGGCGGCCGGGTCGCGTCAGCTGCTCACCGAGCTGGGGCCGGCCGGCTGGGCCGCCGAGCTGCGGTCCCGGACCGCGCTGGCGGTCACCGACACCACCCTGCGCGACGCGCACCAGTCGCTGCTGGCGACCCGGCTGCGCAGCTTCGACATCCTGGCCGCCGCGCCCGCGCTCGCCGAGCTCACCCCGAACCTGCTGAGCCTGGAGTGCTGGGGCGGGGCCACCTACGACGTCGCGCTGCGTTTCCTCGCCGAGGACCCGTGGGAGCGGCTGAGCGCGGTGCGGGCGGCGGTACCGAACATCTGCCTGCAGATGCTGCTGCGCGGGCGCAACGCGGTGGGCTACACCCCCTACCCGGACGACGTCGTGCGCGCGTTCGTCGCCGAGGCCGCCGCCAACGGCCTCGACATCTTCCGGATCTTCGACGCGCTCAACGACATCGAGCAGATGCGCCCGGCGATCGCCGCGGTGCTGGAGACGAACGCCGTCGCCGAGGGCACCCTGTGCTACACCGGCGACCTGACCGACCCCGGCGAGCGGATCTACACCCTCGACTACTACCTGCGCCTGGCCGACCAGCTCGTCGAGGCCGGCGTGCACGTCCTGGCGATCAAGGACATGGCCGGGCTGCTGCGCCCGGCCGCCGCGCACGCGCTGGTCGCCGCGCTGCGGGAGCGCTTCGACGTACCCGTCCACCTGCACACCCACGACACCGCCGGCGGCCAGCTCGCCACCCTGATCGCGGCCAACGACGCGGGGGTGGACGCCGTCGACGCGGCGGCCGCGCCGATGTCCGGTGGCACCAGCCAGCCGAACCTCTCCGCGCTGGTCGCGGCCACCGACCACACCCCGCGGGCGACCGGCATCCGGCTCGGCGCGCTGTCCGCGATGGAGTCGTACTGGGAGGCCGTGCGCGACCTGTACTCGCCGTTCGAGGCCGGGCTGCGCGCCCCGACCGGGGCGGTGTACCGGCACGAGATCCCCGGCGGGCAGCTCACCAACCTGCGCCAGCAGGCCATCAGCCTCGGCCTCGGTGACCGCTGGGCCCAGGTGACCGAGTGCTACGCCGTCGCCAACGACCTGCTCGGCAAGCCGATCAAGGTCACCCCGACCAGCAAGGTCGTCGGTGACCTGGCACTGTTCATCGCCGGCGGCTCGGTGGACGTCGACCGGCTGCGTGAGCATCCCGAGGAGTACGACCTGCCCGCCAGCGTGCTGGGCTACCTGGCCGGCGAGCTCGGCACCCCGCCGGCCGGCTTCGCCGAGCCGTTCCGGGAGCGGGCACTGGCCGGGCGCCACCCCGAGCCGCCCGCGGCCACCCTCGCCCCCGAGGACGCCGCCGCGCTCGCCGAGCCCGGCCCGGGGCGGCGCGCGGCGCTGTCCCGGCTGCTGTTCCCCGGCCCGTGGAAGGACTACCAGCAGGCCGTCGCCACCTACGGCGACTCCTCGGTGATCCCGACCGAGGCGTTCCTGTTCGGCCTGGAGCCCGGCCGCCCGGCCAGCGTCATGCTCAAACCCGGCGTCGAGATCATCGTGACGCTGGAGACGGTCGGCGAGCCGGACAGCGCCGGCATGCGGACCCTCTACCTGCGGGTCAACGGCCAGCCCCGCCCGGTCCGGGTCCGCGACAACTCGATCAAGGCAACGGCCACCGCGGCCCGGCACGCCGACCCGTCCGACCCCACCCAGGTCGGCGCCGGCCTGCCCGGGATCGTCACCTTCGCCGTCGCGGCCGGCGACGAGATCGAGAAGGGCCAGAAGCTCGCCGTGGTCGAGGCGATGAAGATGGAGGCCGCGGTCACCAGTCCGGCCGCCGGGAAGATCGCCGAACTCGTCCGCTCCAGCGGCGAATCGGTCGAGGTCGGCGACCTGCTCCTGATCCTGCGCCCCTGACCGGCCCCCGCCCCCCGTTCCCCGTTCCCGGTGGGGCGGGGCCGCCGGGGCCTCAGAGCCGGTGCGCGCCGTGCCCGGAGCGGCCCGGGACGTCGCCCGGGCGGTCCGGGCCGCCGTCCGCTGACGGGTTCGCCGCGGCGGCCGGGCGGCGCAGCCGGGACGGGTGGAACACCCAGGCGCGCATCAGCAGGAACCGGATGACCGTCGACGCCAGGTTCGCCAGCACGAGCACGCTGACCTCCGGGAACCGCCCCGGGGAGTCGCTCGCCGCGTGCAGCGCGGCCAGCGAGCCGCTGGTCAGCGCCAGCCCGATGGCGAAGACGAACAGCCCCTGCAGGTGATGGCGGCCGGCGTCGCCGCGGCCGGTCACCCCGAAGGTGAGCCGGCGGTTCGCGGCCGTGTTCGCGACCGCCGTCACCAGCAGCGCGATCAGGTTCGCGGCCTGGGCCCCGGCCGCGGTGCGCAGCAGCACGAACAGCACCAGATACGCCAGCGTGCTGGCGATCCCCACCCCGGCGAACCGCAGCAGCTGCCCGGTCAGCCCGGCGGGCACGCCGATCACCGTGGCTCTTCTCCCCGCCGCTCCGGTCCCGCCGATCTCCGCCACTCCGGCTCCGCTCGTGGTCGTCTCCGGCCCGGCCGGCTGGCCCGGGCCCGTGTTGGCCGCCCAGGTCAGGGGGGCGCGTCCGAACTCGTGGCGCAGCTGCGCGACGGGCAGCGCGCCCGTCCCGAGGGCCCGGGTGAGCCGGACGACGCCCTTCAGGTCCGCCAGCGCGGTCGCGAGGACGTCCACCCGGCTGTCGGGGTCGTCCACCCAGTCCACCGGGACCTCGTGGATGCGCAGGCCGCACCGCTCGGCGATCACCAGCATCTCGGTGTCGAAGAACCATCCGGTGTCCTGCACCAGCGGCAGCAGGCTCGCGGCGACGTCCGCGCGGATGGCCTTGAAACCGCACTGGGCGTCGGTGAAGCGAGCGGCGAGGGTGCCGCGCAGCAGCAGGTTGTAGCAGCGGGAGATCACCTCCCGCTTCGGCCCGCGCACGACTCGGGACGACGGCGCGAGCCTGGTCCCGATCGCCAGGTCGGAGTGCCCGGAGATCAGCGGGGCGACCAGGGGGAGCAGCGCGGCCAGGTCCGTCGACAGGTCGACGTCCATGTAGGCCAGGACGGGCGCGGCGGAGGCGCCCCAGGCGGTGCGCAGCGCGCGGCCGCGCCCCTTCGCCTCGAGATGGATCACCGAGACCTCGGGCAGCTCCTGCGCCAGCGCCTGGGCGATGGCCAGCGTGGTGTCGGTGCTGGCGTTGTCCGCGACCGTGATCCGGAACGGGTACGGAAAGGCCCCCCGCAGATGGGCGTGCAGCCGGCGCACGCAGGGCGCCAGGTCGTTCTCCTCGTTGTAGACCGGGACGACCACGTCGAGCACGGGCTGGCCGGCCGGGAGCAGCCCGACCCGCGGCCTGGGCACCAGGTCGGTCCGTTCCGCCGGGGCGGAGCGGGTGGCCGTCACGTGGGAGCTGGTCACCCTGCTGTCGCTGGTCCTGGCATCCGTCGTCATGTTGTTCACGGTCCGCCCGGGGCCTGTGCCCGGAGTGTGCCATCCCTGTGCCCCCGCTGTGAGACCGCCTCCCGGGCGGGCCGGGAGGCGGCGGTGTCGCCGCGCTCTGGCCGGGCCGGGGTGTCGCCGGTGCCTCGGCCGTCGGCGATCCTCGGTCTGGCGGTGGAGGCCCCGGGGCCGATGCCGGTGCTCGGCTACTCGCGATTTGGTTTCTTTCTCGCCGTTTCAGGGGGCATTCCCGGCGCAGTCAGCTCTGAAGGGGCGAGCAGGATGCCAAACGGCGAGCAGGCTGCCCCGATGTCGGGGGTTTTTATCCGTTAGATGCAGGTGTGGGGTGCGCGTAACGCCGCGTGGCGGGCGGGTGAGTCCAGGGACTCGCCCGCCCGCCACAATTGTGCCGATTCGGGGTCAGGCTGTGGTGGTGCCGCCGGTGGTGGTGTCGGTGGTGGTCGTGGTGGTCGGGGTGGTCAGGTTGTAGAGGGTCGTGCCGTCGACGGTGGTGGCGGTGAAGTTCGCCGCCACCCAGGCGGCGATGTCACTGGACGCCTGGCTGCCGCCGTTCTGCCCGCCGAAGCCGCCGCCGCCGATGAAGTAGTGGATGCGGCCGTCCGCCACGTACTGCTTGAACTGTTCGAGGGTGGGGGAGGGGTCGCTGCCGTTGAAGCCGCCGATCGCCATCACCGGATCACCGCTGGCGAGCTGGTAGCCAGCCGCGGTGTTCGACCCGACGGACGCCGCCACCCAGGTGTAGGACGAGGCGTCCGCCTTCAGCAGCGCGAGGACCTCATCGCTGGGCTTACCGGCGTCGAGCAGGCCGCCCATGCCGCCACCCATACCGCCGCCGGGCCCGCCCTGAGCCGTGCCGCCCTGAGCCGCGCCGGCGCCGCCGGGGGCCGTGCCGCCCGTCCCGCCCGGGGCTGTGCCGCCGCCGGGGACCTGCGTCGTTCCCTGCTGCGCCCCGCCGTTGCCGCCGAACAGCTGCCGTCCGCCACCACCACCGCCCGGGCCGCCGCGGCCACCCGGGCCGCCGAAACCCGAGCCGGCCGGGCCCGCGGACGGGATGGAACCGGTGTGCGGGGTGGCCGCGGTCGCGACCGAGTAGCCGAGTGGCCCGAGCAGCGCCGCGACCAGCGCGGCCGCGACGACCACCAGCCGGGCCGCCCGCGGCAGCCGGGAGAGCACGATGAGCAGCAGGGCCGCCGCGAAGCCGACGATCAGCACCACCCAGCGCATCCACGGGTTCCAGTCGGGCGTGCGATCCAGCAGGACGTACGACCACAGGGCGGTCAGCACCAGGATGCCGGCCATGGTGGCCGCGGCGACCGGGTGCTCCCGGCGGCGCCACAGGGTCGCGGCCCCCATCCCGACCACGGCGCCGACCGCCGGCGCGAGCGCGACCGTGTAGTAGGCGTGGAAGATGCCCTGCATCTGGCTGAACACGATGCCGGTGACCAGCAGCCAGCCGCCCCAGACCGCGAGCGCGGCCCGTCCGGGGTCGGTGCGGGGTGCCCGCCGGGTGATCCACAGACCCGCCACCAGCAGAGCGAGCGCGGTCGGCAGCAGCCAGGAGATCTGCCCGCCGACCTCGGAGCCGAACATCCGGCCCCAGCCGGTAGCGCCCCACATGTTGCCGCCGCCACCACCGGCACCGCCCGGCGCGCCGCCACCGCCGACGCTGCCGGACTCGTTGCCGGTCAGCCGGCCCAGGCCGTTGTAGCCGAGGGTCAGCTCCAGGATGCTGTTGTGCTGCGACCCGCCGATGTACGGCCGGGCCGAGTCGGGGACGAGCTCGACGATCGCGATGAAGATCCCGGCCGGGACGACCAGCCCGAGCACACTCGCTCCGACCTGCCACAGCCGCCGGGTGAACCGCGTCGGCGCGGTGACGAGGTAGACGAGGCCCAGCACCGGGACGATCAGCAGCGCCTGCAGCATCTTCGTCAGGAAGCCGAAGCTGATGAACACCCCGGCCCAGACCAGCCAGCGGGTGCTCGCGGTCTCGACGGCGCGCAGCGTCGCGTACGCCGCGGCGACCAGCAGCAGGACGAGCAGGGCGTCCGGGTTGTTGAACCGGAACATCAGCGTCGCGACCGGGGTGATCGCCAGGACGGCCCCGGCGAGCAGCGCCGCGCCGGCGGGGAAGGCCCGGCGCACCGCGGCGTAGAGCAGGCCGACCGTGGCGACGCCCATCAGCGCCTGCGGGACGAGGATGCTCCAGGCGTTCACCCCGAAGACGCGCGCGGACAGCGCCATCACCCAGATCGAGGCCGGGGGCTTGTCGACGGTGATGGAGTTCCCGGCGTCCGAGGAGGCGTAGAACATCGCCTTCCAGCTCACCGAGCCGGCCTGCACCGACGCCGAGTAGAAGGCGTTCGCCCAGCCGGAGGCGCCCAGCCCCCACAGGTAGAGGACGGCCGTCGCCGCGAGCAGCCCGAGCAGCGCGGGCCGCACCCACCGCGGGTCGTCGGGACGCCCCCGCGCGAACCGGCCGATCCGACCGTCACCGGCCAGATGCCGCCCGGACGCCCCGCCCGCCCGGCCGGGAACACCGGCGGGCCAGCGCGTGCCCGGAACGGTCGCGTGGTCGGTCCCCGGGTAGGCCGCGTGGTCGGCCCTCGGGTAGGCCGCACGGTCAGCCCCCGCGTAGGCCGCGTGGTCGAACTGGTCGGTCGGCGGTGACGGCGTCGGTGAGGTCGGCATAAGGATCAGGGTCGGACGTCGACCTTTCCCGACCTTGTGCCCTGCCTGTGCATCACCTGTGGGTACTGGCGCCCAAGTCGCGCAGCACATCGCAAGAACGGGCCGCCGGGGCACCGGGCGGCCCGGCCGCCGGGGCAGCGCCGTTCCGAGTTGCCCGGGCCAGTCCATCTGCTGGTGGCGCGACTTGCTTCGACGGGCACACCCCGGCGGCCCGACAGACCTGATCTCGCCACGTCAGCCCAGCGCCGTCAGGCCGGGGAACCGCTCACCGAACGAGAGTGGCTGCCCGACGCCGTCCCGCCGCGCGGACTGGTCTCCGCGGCCGTCACGGCGGGGTCGGGGGCGTCGGGCGGGCAGCTGTCGACGGTGTCCGGCGGGTCGGGAGCGCCCGGGTCCAGGGCGCTTGGGTCGGGGGTGTCCAGGGGCAGGACCACGGTGAAGGCGGTGCGGCCGGGACGGCTCGCCGCCGAGACCCGTCCATGGTGCGCCTCGACCACCGCCGCCACGATGGACAGGCCGAGCCCGGTGCTGCCGGCCGCGCGGGAACGCGAACTGTCCCCCCGCGCGAAGCGCTCGAACACCTTCGGGAGCAGCGCGTCCGGGATGCCCGGCCCGTCGTCGATCACCGAGAGCACCGCGGACGGCCGGTCCGCGCCCGGCTCGTTCGCCGCCGGAGCGGAAGGCGTCGAGGCGGAAGGTCCCGAAGCGGAAGACGCCGGAGCGGAAGGTCCCGGAGCGGAAGGCCCCGGCTCGACGGTCAGCCGGGCTGTCACCCGGCTGCCCGGCGGGGTGTGCGTGCGGGCGTTGGCGAGCAGGTTGGCGAGGACCTGGTGCAGCCGGGCCGGATCGCCCGCCACGGTCACGGGCATGCTGGGCAGGTCCAGCTCGAAACGGTGTTCGGGCGCGGCCACATGGGCGTCGCTGACCGCGTCCACCACGAGCCGGGAGAGGTCGACGGCCTCCCGCACGAGCGGGCGTCCCGAGTCGAGGCGGGCCAGCAGCAGCAGGTCGGAGACGAGCGCGGTCATCCGCGCGCTCTCGGACTCGACCCGGCCCATCGCGTAGGCGACGTCCGGCGGGACGGTGCCGCGGGTGCGCCTGGTGAGCTCGGCGTAGCCGCTGATCGCCGCCAGCGGGGTGCGCAGCTCGTGGCTGGCGTCGGCGAGGAACTGGCGCATCCGCGTCTCGCTGGCGTGCCGGGCCGAGAAGGCCGCCCCGATGTGGCCGAGCATCCGGTTCAGCGCCGCGCCGACCTGCCCGACCTCCGTCCGGGGGTCGGTGTCGACGTCCGGCGCCACCGCCATGAGGTCGACGGCCCCGCGGTCGAGCGGGAGCTCGGCCACCCGGCTCGCGGTCGCCGCGACCCGGCTCAGTGGCCGCAGCGTGACCCGGATGATCGCCGCGCCCGCGATCCCGGCGGCCAGCACCCCCAGCGCCGCGACGATCGCGCCGGCGATCCCGACCTCGGTCAGGGTCGCGCTGACCTCGTTCATCGGCACGCCGGTGACGAGCACCGTCTGCCCGTTGGGGTCGAAGTGCGCGACGAGGCGGTAGTCGCCCCGGTCGGCGATCGCGCGGGTGTGCTCCTGGCCGTCGAGCGGGATCTGGGCCACCACGGCGGCGTCCACTCCGGTGAGCGGCTGCACTCCGCCGTCGCTGTCGATGACGGCGACGGCGGCGTTCTCGATCAGGGAGGTCAGGTCCGGGGCCGCCGCGCCCGGCGGTGGCGCGCCTCGCAGCGCCTCGCGCGCCGAGCCCTGGGCGGCGGTGTCGGGATCCCGTAGTTCGAAGACCGCGCCGAGGGCCCCCGGCGGCTGACCGCGAAAGTCCAGGAAATCGTTCACCCGCTCGTCGGCGGTCCGGGCGGGCCTGGGCTGGGTCAGGCCGGGTGTACCTGCGCCTCCCGGTCCGGCGATGCCGTAGCCGGGCAGCAGGACCGGTCCGGACTGGCTGGTCGGCCCCCAGCGGCGGCTCGCCTCCTCCAGCCGGTCGTCGAGCTGCTGGATGAGCACCCCGCGCAACGCGACCGCCGTCACGAAGACGATCACCGCGGACATCACGGCGAGCAGCGCGAGGAGCAGCGCGAGGAGCCTGGTGCGCAGCGACCAGCCGGCCGGGCCGTGCCGCCGGTGGGCGCCCGTGGAGCCGGCGGTGCTTACGGGGCCCGTGGCGTCTGCGGTGCCCGTGGTGCCTGTGGTGCCTGTGGCGCCTGTGGCGCCCGTCATCGTCACGGGCCCGGTCAGGTCGCCGGCCGGAGCACGTAGCCCGCGCCGCGCATCGTGTGGATCATGGCGGGACGGCCGGCGTCGATCTTCTTGCGCAGGTAGGAGACGTACAGCTCGACGACGTTCGCCTGACCGCCGAAGTCGTAGTTCCACACCCGGTCCAGGATCTGCGCCTTGCTCAGCACCCGGCGCGGGTTGCGCATGAAGAAGCGCAACAGCTCGAACTCGGTCGCCGTCAGGCGGATCTCGCGGCCGGCCCGGGTCACCTCGCGGCTCTCCTCGTTCATGATGAGATCGCCGACGACCAGCACCGCGCCGTCCCAGATCGTCGAGCGGTGCAGCCGGCGCAGCAGCCCGCGCAGGCGCGCGACGAGCTCCTCCAGGCTGAACGGCTTGGTGACGTAGTCGTCGCCGCCGGCGGTGAGGCCGGCGACCCGGTCCTCGACGGCGTCGCGGGCGGTGAGGAACAGCACCGGTACCTCCGGGCTGTCCGCGCGCAGCTTGCGCAGCACCTCGAGGCCGTCCATGTCGGGCAGCATGATGTCGAGCACGACCGCGTCCGGCCGGAAGTCGCGGGCGACGCGCAGCGCGCCGCGCCCGTCCGGCGCGGTGCGGACCTCCCAGCCCTCGTAACGCAGGGCCATGGACAGCAGCTCCGACAGTGTGTTCTCGTCGTCCACGACCAGAATCCGAGGGCTCGACGGCTGCATTCCGTCAGCATGAGGCGCATTCCTGTGGGCTTCCTGAACGTCGCCTGTGGGTTGGCTGTGCCCCGTGTGGGCGGTGTGCCCGGCCGGCCGGGCGCGGCCGGGCACATATCCAGCGCTCAGCGTCGTCACAGGCTGCGCACAGGTTGTCGGCCAAATCTCCTTCCGACGGCCGGGACCGACCCGCCGGGACGAGGAGTTCGGACATGAGTCACGTCGGGCCCGACGACCCGCCCGAGTCCTCGCCGTCGAGCGGGCCGGCCCCGTCGCCGGCCGGTGGGAATCCCCAGCCGCCCGGCTGGACCGGGTCACCGGCCTGGAGTGGGCCGCCGCCGTCGCCGGGATCAGCCCCGAGCGGGCCTGGGCCGGGTGTGCCTGTGCCTGGACCGGGCCCGGGGGCGAGCGCGCAGCCGCGGGTGGCTTCGGGTGCGCTGCCCCGGTGGAGCCTGGGGCGGACGGCCGTGGCCGGTGTCATCGCGCTCGGCCTCGCCGTCGGCGCGGCGGCCGCGGTGAACGCCAGCAGCCTCGGCTCGGACGGAGCCGGTGGTGGTGCAGGTGGGGCGCGCGGCGGGCCGTTCCAGCTGATGAACCCGGCCGGCTCGGCGGTGACGGGCGGTGTCGGCACCGGCTCGCTGCACGGGGAGTTCGTCACCGCGGACCGCTCCGGGGGCTACACGACCGTCCGGACCCAGTCCGGCGCGGTCACGACGGTGCAGCCCACCGCCGTCACGGTGCGCAGCACGGACGGTTTCACCGCGACGTACACGGTCACCGACGAGACCCTCGTGGACGGCCGCACGGGCGGGATCGACAACGTCGACGTCGGCGACACCGTCGGGGTCACCGCGACCGTGCCCGACGACAACCCGGCCGACGGCACCACGTCGACGGCCGCCGCGACCGCGACCGCGATCATCGAGGAGACGACCGGCCAGAGTCAGGGCCAGAACCAGAACCAGAACCAGGGTCAGGGCCAGGGAGGTCAGGGCCAGCTGCCGAACGGAGCGGGTGGCCCGATGGGAGGCGGCGGGCTGAACGGGGGCACGTTCCCCGGCTCGCAGCCAGGGCAGGGCGCGCCGTCGGGGCAGGGCACCGGGTCGACGAGTGGGGTGGCCCCGACCTCCCGGGGCGGAGCACCAGTGCCGCCCCCGCCCGGCATGGCCGGCCCGGTCGCGCGGCAGACCGCCCTCGTCCCGTCAGCCATCCGGCTGGAGGGCGGCCGGGGCGGCACCGAGACCGGCACGGCCGTGGCCACCGCCGCCTAGCCCTGGCCACCGCCGTCTGGTCCTGGTCGACAACGCGGGCGACATTTCCTCGACACCCGCCGGTCCGGGCCCGGACCGGCGGGTGTCGTCGGGACGACGGCATCGTGTCCAGGTGGCCCGCTATGGGTGTCAGGCCGCGCCTACAGTGGACCAATGGCCGTTCGTGTAGTCCTCGCTGAGGACAACGCCCTGCTCCGGCATGGTCTGGCGACGCTGATCGAGCGGGCGGACGGCCTGGAGCTCGTCGGCACGGCGACCGACCGGCCGTCCTTGGAACAGGCGGTGCGCGACCACGATCCGGACGTGGTGGTGACCGACATCAGGATGCCGCCGTCCCGTTCGGACGAGGGCATCAAGGTCGCCGGGTGGCTGCGCCGGGAACGCCCGGCGGTCGGCGTGGTCGTCCTCAGCCAGCACGCCGAGGCCACCTACGCCCTCGCGCTGCTCGAAGGCGGCTCATCCGGGCGGGCGTACCTGCTCAAGGAGCGGGTGGCCGGCGTGGACGACCTGCTGCGGGCCATCCGCGCGGTCGCGGCCGGGGAGTCGGTGATCGACCCGGCCGTGGTGGAGGGGCTGGTCGCGGCGAACGCGCGCCGCCAGCACACCGAGCTGGACCGGCTCACCCCGCGCGAGCGGGAGGTGCTGAGCCACATGGCCCAGGGCTGGAGCAACGCGGCGATCGCCGGGACGCTCGTCCTGTCCGAACGGGCGGTGGAGAAGCACAGTAACTCGATCTTCGCGAAGCTCGGCCTGACCGACGAGCCGGACCTGAACCGGCGGGTGAAGGCCGTCCTGCTCTACCTGCACTCGGGGCATCGCCCCGCAAGCGGGTCGACGGGGAAGGTAGCCACACCGACCTGATGACATGGTCGCACCCTTGGTCACCGTGAGCCGCACCGCGAGACTGTGTCCATGAGCTCCCCTCCGGCGGTCTCCGTGCTGGTCGTCGACGACCAGCGGCCCTTCCGGCTCGCCGTGCGCGCGGTCCTGCGCCGCGCCGCCGGTTTCGTCCTCGCCGGTGAGGCCGAGACGGGCGAGGACGCGCTTACCGCCGCCGCCGAACTGCGCCCTGACCTGGTGCTCATGGACGTCAACCTGCCGGGTATCGACGGCGTGGTCGCCGGCGCGCGCATCCGCGCGGACGCGCCCGACACGGTCGTCGTCCTGTGCTCGACGTACGGGCGGACGGACCTGCCGGCGGCCGTCGCGGCCAGCGGGCTGGACTACCTCTGCAAGGAGGACCTGGCGCCGAGCGTCCTGCGCGAGATCTGGAGCCGGCGCACGCCGCCGTCCGAGCCGCCCCGATAGCCGGGGCTGGCCCCTGCGGGGGGTGGTCACTCCCCGCGCAGGACGGCCCCCGGGAGCAGCCGCCACGCGCGCCAGGCGGGCAGGGCGGCGACGAGCAGGCCGACGACGATCGCGGCCGGTGGGAGCGTGACCAGCATCCACACCGGGATCGCCAGGTCGGCGGACACCCCGGTCGCGGTCGCGATCTCCCACCAGATCAGGCGTCCGATCAGCATTCCGGCCGGCAGGCCGACGGCGACGGCCAGCGCCGCGCTCACACACGAGGTGGTCAGCGGGATGCGGGCCGTCTGGGACGGCGTGAAGCCGAGGGTGCGCAGGATCGCGAGCTCGCCGTGGCGGCGCCGCCAGGTGGTGCCGGCGGCGTGGCCCGCGGCGGCCACGGCCAGCGCGGCGAGCACGGTCTGCAGCAGGGCCGGGAGCCGGCCGATGCCGCCCAGGTTGGCGATCTCGGTCGGCGGACGGCCGACGTCCAGCTCGTACTCGGTGCCCAGCGCGGCGGCGAGGTTCACCGGGTCCACCCGGTCGACGGCGCGGACGAGGGCGCTGCGCAGCGGCTGCGTCCGCTGGATCCGGGCGAGGGTGTCCGGCTCGACGAGCATGCTCTCGCCGAGGCGCTCCCCGCCGGGGACCGGACCGACCCCGATGCCGACGAGGGTGAGCAGGGCGTGCCCGCCGTCGTTCGCCGTCACGCTCACCGTGTCGCCCACCCCGAGGGCGAAGCGCCGGGCGGCCCGCGGGCCGAGGACGGCCTCGTCCGGGCTCCGTGGCGCCGCGCCCTCGAAGATCGTCCACCCCACCGGCTCAGTGGACGTGCCCGGTGTGGCCTTCGGTGTGGTCGCCTTCGGCGAGAGGGCGTAGACGGCGACGTCCTCACCGGGGCCGGTGTCGCCCCGCCCGATCGCGCCGGGGCCGGCGTCGCCCGGGCCGTCGCCCTGGACCGGGTCCGGTGCCCGCAACGCCCGGCCCGCGGCGTCGACCTCGACGGTCGCGGTCGACGCGTCGAGCATGCTGACGGCGGCGATCCGGGGGTCGGCCGCGAGCCGGTTGACGATCTCCGGGCGGGCGTCGGTGACCTCCAGGTCCGCGTTCCATCCGTACCGGTGCGGCTCGTCGACCAGGCGGTTCAGGCCGGCGGCGATCGTCGCGGCGGCGACCAGCCCGGTCACGCCGATGGCCGCGCCCGCGACGGCGGGCCGGCGGGTGGCCGGCGAGCGGTCCCGGCGGCGCCCGAGCGCGAACGCGGTGCCGATCCACAGCCAGACCGGGCCGCGCATGCCGGCCGCGCCGTGGGCCGGCGAAGAGCCGGCCCCGCCCCGGCCCGTCGCGACCGCAGTCGCCGACGCCGACGCGGGGTCGGCCGGGCGCCGTCCGACGCGGGCCGCGGTGCCGCCGGCGAGCAGCAGGGTGATGACCACGGCCGCCGCGCCGGCGCCGCACACCAGCGCGAGGTGCGGCGCGTAGCCGGGGTGGGGCTCCATCCCGGCGAGCGGCCCGAGTGGTTCGAGCAGGCCCGCGAGGAGGGGACCGGCGGCGGCGGTCACCCCGGCCAGCCCGGCGGCGGGCAGCGCCGCCAGGGTCCGCGCGCCGGCCCGGCCCGGCCCGGTGAGGCCGAGGACCGCCTCGATGCGCTGGGCGTGCGCCCCCGCCGCGTGGTGCCGGTAGAACGCCTGCCCCGCGGCGGCGAGGCCGGCGACGCCGACCACGACGGCGAAGACGACCAGCCCGGTGACGAGGACGCGCTGGGTCGCGCCGATGCGGGCGTCGCCGTCGGTCGCCGGGCTGGACACCTGAAGCGCGGGGAACTCCCCGGCCAGCGGGTCCCGTGCCAGGCCGTCCCCCAGCCGCCGCAGCGCCGTGCTGACGGCCGCGGCGGTCCGCGGGCCGGGCTCGAGCCGCAGCATGACCGAGGTGGAGACGGGATCGAGCCGGCCGGCCAGGGCCGGGCTGACGGTCAGCGGCATCTGCCGGGCGTTCTCGCCGGCCGTCCGGGTCAGGCCGGTGATCGTCAGCTTCAGGACGGGCCCGCCCGGGGTGCCGAAACCGGTGTCGAAGCTGAGGAAGTCCGACGGGGTCAGCAGCCGCAGGTGCAGCGTGTCGCCGACGGCCACCCCCCACCGGGCGGCCGCCCGCTCGTCGAGGACGGCCTCGTCCGGGTCGGCCGGGTCGTACCCGTGACCGCTGACGACCACGGGCTCGTACAGGCCGTGGTGATCGGCCGGGCCGCCGATGATGCCGAGGTAGGCGAGGGAGGGCTGGTCCTCCAGCCGGCCGACCATGCCGACGCCCGTCCACGCCTGGGCGACCCCCGGGACGGCGGCCACCCGCCGGGCCAGCTCCGGGTCGTGGCTGAAGTAGCTCACCTGGAGGTCCGCCACGGCGGAGGCGCGTTCGAGGCGGTCGTGCGCCGTGGCGGTGCGCCGGATCAGCGCCGCCGTCCCGGCGACCACGGCGACGACCAGGCCGATGAGCACGCCGAGGGCGACCAACGCCGCCCACCGCCGGCGCAGCTCACCGCGCGCGATCATCCCGATCGCGCCGAGGACGGCCATCAGCCGCCGCCCACGGGCACGACGCCGATGACGCCCGTCCCCGAGCCGGGGGACGACTCCCAGCGCAGCGTGCCGCCGATCGCGCCGATGCGGTCCGCCATGTTCGTCATGCCGTGGCCACGCGCCGAGCCCTCCGGTTCGAAGCCGGCGCCGTCGTCCCACACGGCGAAGGTGAGCGACCCCTCCCGCTCGCCGAGCGTGACGTCCACCGAGCTGCCGGGGGCGTGCTTGGCCGCGTTCTGCAGCGCCTCCAGGCAGCAGAAGTAGACGGCGGCCTCGACGTCCGGGGGGTAGCGGCCGATGTCGTCGGCCCGCACCGTCACGCCGACCGTGGAACGCTGCCCGGCGGCCCGCAGCGCCTCGGTCAGGCCCGAGGAGCGCAGCAGCGGCGGGTAGATGCCGTGCGCGAGGTTGCGGACCTCGGTGATCGTCTCGGTCACCTGTTCGGCCATGGCGGTGAGCAGCTCGTCGGCGGCGGCCAGGTCCTCGTCGCGTTCCGGCGCGCCGGGCACGCCGGCGCCGCCGCCGGTCGGGCCGCCGCCGTCCGAGTCGCCGCCGTCCGAGATGAGGTCGCGGACCAGCCGGAGGCCGACGGCGAGCGAGACCAGCTGCTGCTGGGCGCCGTCGTGCAGGTCGCGCTCGATCCGCCGCCGCTCGGCGTCCGCGGTGGCGACCAGCCGGGCCCGGGAGCCGCGCAGCTCCTCGTTGGCGTGCCGCAGGTCGGCGAGCGCGTCGCGCAGGTTGGCGTCGAGCTGGCGGTTGTGCAGCACGGTGCCGACCCGCGTGCCGAGCTCGGCGAGCATCCGGTCCTCCGCCTCGGAGAACCGGGGAGCCTCCGGCGGCCGCTGGGCGACGAGCATCCCGAGCAGGGCACCACCGGCGCGGGCGGGAACGACCCGCACCTGGGTGTCCAGGTACCGGCGGGCGAGCTGGGGGACCCACAGCGACAGCCAGCCGGGCCCCGCCACCCTGGTCCGGGCGAGCACGATGAGATCACCGGCGGTGAGGGCGATCGCCGAGCCGACCTCGGCGGGCCCACCGACGTCCGGTGTGCCGGCGGGTGGGCTCTCCGGGGTCACGACGGCGGCGGTGAGGCGACCGGCCGCGCCGGTCCAGATCTCCACCCGTTGCAGGGAGAGGCTGCGCCGGAGGGCGTCACCCAGCCCGGCCAGCGCCTCGTCCAGGCTGGTGCCACGGCTCGCGTCCTCGCCGAAGGTCCGCAGGACGTCGTCGGGCGCGTACCGGGCGCCCCGCACGGCGTGCCGGACGAGCGCCGCCGTCCGGGCCCGCGCCCCGGCCGCCAGGACGGCGGCGAGGGCCGCCGCCATCAGGACCGGGCCGGTGAAGCTCTCGCCGCCGTCCGGCGGGCGGTGCCCGAGGGTGGCCAGCGCGCCCGCGAGCCCCACCGCCGCGATCGCGGCGAGACAGGCGAGGTCGGCGGCGATCGTCAGGACACGTTCGGAACGGCGCCGCGCCCGGGGCGCCCAGCCGGCGGCCACCCCGGCGGTGAGCAGGACGGCGTCCAGGGCCAGCGGGGCGGACCACGGCGGCGTCCCGGCGCCGAGCAGGCGCGGGGCCGCGCACGCGGCGCTCACCGCGGCCCCGGCCAGCACGGCCGCGGTGAGCAGCTGGCGCCGCGGGTGCGTCACGCCGGCACCTCGGCCCGGCCACGACCGGCACCCGCGCCGCCGCCGGCGGCACCCGAACCGCCGCCGCCGCCGGCGCGGGTGCCGCTGACGGAGACACGGCCGTCGCGCATGGTGACGATCCGCTGCGCGCCGGCCGCCACCTGCGGGTCGTGGGTGACCATCAGGATGGTCTGCCCGCGCTCGTGCAGCCGGGTGAACAGATCCAGGACCTCGGCCGCCCCGGCCGAGTCGAGCGCCCCGGTCGGCTCGTCGGCGAGCAGCACGGTCGGCTCGTTCGCGAGCGCGCGGGCGATCGCGAGGCGCTGGCGCTGGCCGCCGGAGAGCGTGCCCGGCATCGAGTCGGCCCGCTCCAGCAGCCCGAGCAGGTCGAGCAGGTCATGCCCACGCCGGACGGCGGCGCGCCGGCCCGCGCCCGACAGCCGGGCGGCGAGCACGACGTTGTCCGCCACGGACATCGCCTCGAGCAGGTGGAAGAACTGGAACACCATCCCGACGTGGCGGCGGCGCAGCCGGGCGAGATCGGCCTCGGACAGCGCGGTCAGCGCGATGCCGGCGACGGTGACCGACCCGTCGTCGACCCGTTCGAGCCCGGCGACGACGTTCAGCAGGGTCGACTTGCCGCTGCCGGACGGCCCCATCACCGCGACGAACTCGCCGCGGGCCACGGTCAGGCCGGCGCCCCGCAGTGCGTGCACCGGGGCGGTCTCGGCGTCGAAGGTGCGGTACACCGACCGTAACCGGACGGCGGGCTCGTCCGCCCCCGTGCCCGACACCCCGGATGACCCGGATGACTTCGGCGTCCCGGGCGCCCCGGGCGAGGACGAACCGGATGACCCGGTCGAGTCCGACACGGCAATCGCTCCTCACACCCACCACCCGGCGACTTCCGCTGGGAACTGACCATTTCACCCGACCGGAGCGCTCGGCGGTAGGCCGGCACCCAGTCGGCGCGGGTGGTGGTGGCCTCACCTGAGTCGGGCCGTCGAGTCGGGGAGCGGGTGGGCCGGATGGTGTCCTCGCCCCGGTCCACCGGGTGGCATGTCGCATCTGGTGGTACTGGCATCCCTTGCACCGCAACGTGATCTTATGCGTGCAGTGGGTGGGATGTGGTCTGTCGGCAGCCTGACCGGTAACTCGCTCGATTTGGTGGGTTCATCTGCGCAGACTGGGTAGGTGCACCCCATGGCCCGACACCGCAGTCCTGCCTCGCCGCGCCGGTCGACCCGCCCCGGCGGGTCCCGGCGCGCCGCGCGTCCCGTTGTCACCGCCGCCACGGTCGTGGCCGCGGGTGCCGTCACGGTCGGTACGGCGTTCGCGGTGTCGGGGTCCACCTCGGCCGCGCCGCCGGTGCCCGCGCAGCGGGTCGGCGTCGTCACCGCGACCGCCAGCGGGCCCGGCACCGTGGCCCCCTCGGCGCAGGAGTCGTCGGTGATCGTGAACGCGGTCCGGAGCAGCGCCCTCACGTCCGCAGTCCCGCCGGAGAGCTACCGGGTCACGGGCACGGTCCTCGCCCGCAGCGACCAGAGCTGGGCCTGGGTCGAGCTCGTGCCCGTCACCGACGAGGTCGACCGGGCCGAGGGCGTCCTGCACCGCGGCGACTCGGGGTGGGAGCTGATCCAGATCGGCAGCTACGAGGTCGGCTGCGGCATCGTCCCGACCACCGTCGCGGCGGATCTCGACCTGGAGTGCCCGAGCGACCAGCCCGACTTCGACGCCTGACCGGCGTCTCGGCTGAGGCGCCCGTCCGGCGCGTGCGCCCGAAGTTCGAGTGACCGGCGGCTGAGCCCCGGGTTCGAGGCCGCCGGGCTGGGCCCACGGGGAGCCCAGCCCGGCGTCGGCCTTCTGCCCGCTCTCCGTCAGCTGTTCTGCGGCGGCTGAGCGACCAGCGGCACGGCGGCGGGGTGGCCGTTCGCCGCGAGCAGGTCGCGGATCTCGGTGAGCAGTCGGGCCTCGTCGCTGATCACCGGCTCCTCCTTGGGTTCCGGCTCCTCGCCGCGCCGGCGCATCTCGTTCGCCTTGGCGAGCGGCAGGACGATCACGAAGTAGATCACCGCGGCGACCACGATGAACGTGATCACATCGTTGAGGAACGTTCCGTAGTTGAACTTGCTGTCGTTGATGGTGAACGTCAGGCTGGAGAAGTCCGGCTCGCCGCCGATCGCGGCGATCAACGGCGTGAAGATGTTCTTCACCAGCGACTGGACGACGGCCGTGAACGCCGTGCCGACGACCACCGCGATGGCCAGGTCGACGATGTTGCCCCGCATCAGGAACTGCTTGAAGCCCCGCAGCCCCGGAGTGATCAGCCGCGTCGGGGGCTCGACGACACCGCGACCACTACTGACGACCTTCCGCCACCCGAACACGCCTGTTCCTCCACAACCTCGGGCCAAAACCGCCGAGGGGAGGCTATATCCGGATGATCGTGAGTAAAACCCCAGGTCATCGGATGCGTGAGATCCGGGCCCGCGGCCCGGTCAGCGCGCCGCGTCCGGCGTGTAGGTGATGTCCCACAGGCGGGCGGTCTTGTCCGTGCTGGTGGTGGCCAGTAGCAGGCCGTAGGGCGCGAACGCGCAGGCCATGACGGTGCTGCTGTGGCCGGTCAGCGTCGCCACCGCCGTCCCGGTGGCGACGTCCCACAGCCGGGCGGTGTCGTCGGTGCTCGCCGTCGCCAGCAGGACGCCGTCCGGGGAGAACGCGCAGCTCTGCGCCGAGCCGGGCAGGGTGAGCGTGGTCGTCCCGGTCGGGGTGTCGGTGAGGCGGGTGCCGTCGTTGCTGGTCGTGGCCAGCAGCAGGCCGTCGGGGGAGAACGAGCAGCCGTTCGCGAAGTTGGTGTGCCCGGCCAGACTGGTGATCGTCTCGCCGACGGTGACGTCCCAGAGCAGGGTCGACTCGGCGCCCGCGGTGACGAGCAGCCGGCCGTCCGGGGAGAACGCGCACCCGTACACCGAGCCGCGGTGCCCGGTCAGTGTGGCGATGTTGGTCCCGGTCGAGACCCCCCACAGCTTGACCGTCCGGTCCGTGCTGACCGTGGCGAGCAGCCGGCCGTCGGGGGAGAACGCGCAGCCGTAGACGGGGCCCTTGTGGCCGGTGAGGGTCAGGGTCAGCCGCTCGGTGGCGATCTCCCAGATCCGGGCGGTCTTGTCGCTGCCGGTGGTCGCGAGCAGGTCGCCGTCCGGGGAGAACGCGCAGCCGTGCACGGCGGAGATTCTGCGTCCGCTCAGCCGGCCGACGGTGCGCCCGGTCGTGGTGTCCCACAGCCGGGCGCCGTCCCGGCTGGTGGTGGCGAGCAGCCGGCCGTCGGGGGAGAACGCGGCCGAGGTGACGTCGCGTTCGTGGCCGGTCAGCGTCACCCGTGTGGTGACCTCGACGTTGCGGGACGGCCGGTTGCTGCGCTCGAACCCGCGCAGGTCGGCGGGGCGGGCCGAACCGGCCGGCGCCGGGCCGGACGGCAGCGTGGTGGCCAGCCAGTCGACGTCGCGCACCACCGAACCCGGCTCGGCGTGGGTCTCGACGAGGCTGCCCGGACCCTCGGCGGCCAGGTCGAACAGCGCGCCGTCGGTCAGCCGGACCCGGGCGAGCACCGCCCCGGCGTCGAAGCGGGCACCGGGCTCGACGAGCCAGCGGACCATCGTGGCCCGCCCGCCGGGAATGTCCCAGCGGGCCGGGCGTACCACCGGGTCGGGCCGCGCGGCGACGGTGCGCCGGGTCGAGACCGTCGCCGCCCAGGAGGCCGCGCCGAGCACGACGGCCTGGTCCGGCTCCGGGGCGGTGAACACGTGCTGGTGCGGCCAGTCGGTGCCCACCCCGAGCCGGCCGGCGAGGATCTCGGTGACCACCGGCATCCGCGACGAGCCGCCGACCGGCAGCACCCCGTCGAGCTGCTCCGGGCTGATGCCGGTGCTCTCCAGCAGGTGCTGGCAGCAGGCCATCGTCCGGGCCAGGGTCGGTGAGGCGAGCTTGTCGAACCGGTCCCGCTCCAGGCTGACCAGCAGGCCGGCGGGGCTGAAGACGTCCTCGACGAAGGCGACGTCGGTGAGCTGGTGCTTCACCGCGCGGGCGAAGTCCAGCAGCTCGTGGCGGGTCCGGCTGGCGGCGGTCTGGAACACCTCGCCGACGCCGGTCGGGTTGAGCAGTGGTTCGAGGCCCGGCCCGTAGTGGCCGAGGATCTCGTCGAACAGCAGCTGGTCGAAGTCGCGCCCGCCGCAGTCGTGCAGGCCGGCGTGCCCGAGCAGCTCGTGCCGGCCGTCCTCGCCGACCACGATCAGGGACGCCTCGAACGTCCCGCCGCCGAGGTCGTAGACGAGGACGAGGTTGCCGGGCTGCGGGCCGGCGGGGCCCATCGGCGCCCAGGCGGCGGCGACCGGTTCGGCGAGCAGGTCGACGTCGACGAAGCCGGCCTCCTCGGCGGCCCGGATCATCGTCCGCCGCAGCGGCCCGGCCGGGTCGTAGCTGGCCGGTACGGTCACGACCGCCCGGTGCAGCGCCTCCCCGGCGAGCTGGACCTCGGCCTCGGCGCGCAGCGCCGCCAGAACCGCGGTGACCAGCGCGGCCGGCTGGTGGGCCCGGCCGTCCAGGGCGATGGCGGTGTTCCTGGTCAGGTCGCGTTTGACCCCACCGCGGTAGGCCGCGGGCCAGATCCGCTTGCGGCGCTCGGCGAGGGTGCCGACCACCAGAATCTCGCCGTCGGCGAAGACGGAGGCCGGCCAGCCGGCGGCGCCGCTCGCGGGCTCCCGGACCGTGGCCACCTTGCCGTCGACGACCAGCGCCGCGGACGCGCTGTAGGTGCCGTAGTCGATCGCGAGGATCGGCTCCACCACCGGCACCCTCCCCGTCGACGTCGCAGGCCTACGTCACCGGACCACGTCACCGGACAGAGGTGATCCCTCACCGCCGGTCGGGTGTCCGACCTGTTGATCAAGATGAGTTGTCCGGAGATGGCCGAAGTATTCCGGGAATCGTAGCGACGGCCGCCCACGCGCCGCCGGGCGCGTCCCGCCCGGGAGGTCGGTGACCGCTCGGCGTGGCCGTCCGACGTCAGGGCGCGACCGGGCGGGTTCGGGGAAAGCCGGGTGGGGGGTGTGCTCCGCGGTGACGCGGGTAGGCGACGAGAGAGATCACCAGGCGTCGGGCGCGCGGCGAGCGGGTCCGGGGCACCCGGCGACGAGGAGGTTCCGGCCATGTTGATCAGGAACGTGGAGTCGATCGCCAGCGGGGACGTCGCGGTGACGCCGCCCGGCCCGGGGCCCGATCCCGTCCCGCCCAGCCCGATTCCCGATCCGGTGCCCCCCGGCCCGGGCCCGGATCCGGTGCCGCCGGGTCCGGGTCCGGATCCGGTGCCGCCCGCTCCCGACCCGGATCCCGTCCCGCCCGGTCCGGTGCCCGACCCCGTCCCGCCGGTGCCGGGGCCTGATCTGCTGCCCGGTGGTGCCCCGGCGTGAGCGCGAAGTGCATCGGGGAGTGGGAGACACGTCCGCACGGGGTAGTGGTCCTTCATGAGCCACCGCCCCGAGGGAATTCCCGCGCCCGAGCTCTCCGACTCCGACCTCGTCCGTGAAGTCCGGCATCTGCACCTGACCAGGCACGACACGTTCCTGGCCGGGAGCGAGGACGCCTTCGAGACCCACACCCAGCGGATGCTGGAACTGGAGCGGGAGTACCTGCGCCGGTTCCCCGACGCCGGCAGCCCGGACCCGCGGCGGACCCGGGCCGGCCGTCGCCGCGCCGCCGGCGTCGGGGGCTAGCACCGGGCACCCGCCGGTCGACACCGGGCGCCTGTCGTCGGTGGCCGTCGGCACGGGGATCATCCACCGTCGGCGGGCGTCACGCGGGGGACGCGGGGGAGAGGAACCCGCGGACCTCGTCGTCCGTGGTGGCGCCGAAGTCGCGGTAGTACGGCCCGACGGCCACGAAGCCGTCGGGGACGGCCAGGCAGACCAGGGCGTCGACCTCGGGCCGCAGGGCCCGCGCGCCCTGGTCCGAGGCGACCGGTACGGCGGCGGTCACCCGCGCCGCGCCGGCCGAGCGCATCGCGCGCACGGCCGCGATCATGGTCGCGCCGGTCGCGAGGCCGTCGTCGACGACTATCACCTCGCGACCGGCGGCCGCGGGTGGCGGCCGGTCACCGCGGTAGGCGCGTTCGCGGCGGGCCAGCTCGTGCCCCTCGCCGTCCGCGATGGTGTCGATGACGTCGGGGGCCAGCCCGAGCCGGCGCACCACGGGCTCGTTCACGATGCGGATCCCGCCGGTCGCGATCGCCCCGATGGCGAACTCGGGCTGGCCGGGCGCGCCGAGCTTGCGCACGGTCAGGGCGTCCAGTTCGGCGCCGAGCCGGCGGGCGACCTCGGCGGCGACCGGGACACCGCCCCGGGGCAGGCCCAGGACGAGCCCGCCCGGGGCGGCGCCGGCGAGCCGGTCCGCCAGCAGCGCGCCGGCCTCCCGCCGGTCGGCGAACAGGTACATGCGGGTGGGCCTACCCCGCCGTGCCCGCCATGACCCGAGCGCCGCGATCCGCGGCCCGTCCGGCGGCGCGGCCCGTCGCGCGGGCCGCCCGGCGGTCGTGGGTCAGGCGGACGGCGTCGTGGGCGCCGGCTTGTTCGGGCGCCACGCGGTCGCGAGGAGGCCGGCCGAGCCGCCGATCCCGAGCACGAGGGCGATGATCGCGCCCACCCAGCCGTCGAGGTCGTCGTCGATCCCGATCGCGTGGTCGAGCGAGGCCTTGCCCGGGCCGAGGATGGCGATTCCCGCGCACAGGACGGCGATCATGAGCACGTACTCGTAGCCCTGGCCGGGCTTGAAGATGAAGAAGCCGTTCTTGCGGTGCGCGGTGATCCCGGCGACCACCATCGTCCCCATGATCGCGCCGGCGCTGAACGGGTTCAGGAAGCCGAAGGCGAGCCCGAAGCCGGCCGCGATCTCCACCAGACCGGACGTCCAGGCGTGCACGATGCCGGGCCGCAGGCCCATGCTCGCGAACCAGCCCGCGGTGCCCTGGATCCCGCCGGGCCCGAAGACGTGGTTGTAGCCGTGGGCGACCAGCGTGAGGCCGACGATGATTCTGAATATGAGCGCCGCGGTGTCGGGCGAGGTCACGGGTACTGCCTCCCAGGAGGGGACCGGCCGGTCCGGACCGGTTCGGACCATCGGGTGTAGGTGATCGGTTGTGGGTGCCCGGTTTCGGATGCCTGTGGAACCGGCGCCGTCGTGGGTCAGGTGGACGATGAGATCAGACGGTAGCGGTACTCCGGCCCAGATTCGACAGCTTGGGTGACAAAGTAACCGCTCACTCCCTCGGTGGTGACGCTACGGCGGACATCGATCGGCACCGGCTGTCAGGCACCGGCCCCGAGCTGGCGCGGCACCCGTTCCGGGCGGACCCCGTCCACCTGTCCCAGCGAGGTCAGCGCGGCCACGGTGCGCAGCCAGGACGCCGTCAGCTCGGCCCGGGCCGACCCGGTGGTGCCCGGGTCGTCGAGGGCGTCCGCGACCGGGCGGACGGCTCCGTCGGAGCCCGTCCAGGTCGGGCTGTAGGTGAGGCCGACGATCATCCAGCCGAGCGCGGTGCGCCGTACCCGGGCGTGCAGGAGGGCGCCGTCCCGGCCGCGCCCGGCGGCGCCACCGCCGGCGGCTCCGGTGGTGGCGTCCGCCGCCGGGGTGGTGATCGACCCCGTCCCGTAGGCGACGTACTTGCCGTCGACGCGTTCGACCGGCCGCACGGTGCCGGTGCCGGTGCCCACGACCAGGTCGACGAGCGGTGAGTGGAGCAACTCACGCGCGGTCGCCCGCTGCCGCTGCGTCGGCGCCGTCCCCGGCGGTGCCGACGCGCCCGGCGGTGTTCCCGGCGGTCCGGTCGCCGGTGGTTCGGTCCGGTCCGGTCCGGTCTGGTCGGGGGCCCAGGACAGCGCGACCACGACCAGATCGGCGCCGGCCGCGCGGGCGCGGGCGGCGTCCCGCAGGATCCGGGCCGAGTCCAGTCCGCTCACCGTCCAGCCGGCGGCACCCGGGTCCGCGGGGGTGGTCCCGGTGGTTCCGGTGGTTCCGGAGTTCTCGGTGTAGGAGAGCAGCGAGATCTGCGCGCCGCGTACGGGCAGCAGTGACAGGGTGCCGGCCTCCAGCGGGTCGCGGGCCGTGCCGCTGTGGTCGATCGCCGCGCCGTCGAGGGCGTCGAGCAGGCCGCGCACCCCGGCGCCACCGAGCCGGGCGGCCCGGTTGGAGGCGGTGGCGCAAGCGTCGAAACCCACCCGCCGCAGGGCCTCGGCGACGGCCTCCGGTCGGGTGGTGGGCGTCGGCCCGCGGCAGATCGCGAGGTCGGCGGAGGACAGCAGACTGCCGAGCGGCGCCAGCGCCGCGCGGGCGCCGGACGGGTCGAGGTCCAGATCACCGCTGAAGGTGAGGGTGAGTTCGGTCGTGTCCCCGGCACCGGACGCGCTGCCCGCCCGCGGTGGCCAGACCGGTCCCGGTTGCTCGCCGGCCGGGGTGCCCCAGGGGGGCTGTCCCGCCTCGTCCGCGGTGGCGCCCAGGCCGGGTGGTCCCTTGGCGGCGCCCACGGATGGTGGGCCGCCGGCCCGGCCGGGACCGAGGGTCAGGACGTGCCGGGTCAGGACGTCGGAGAACAGCCCGAGGCCCACGGCCGCCACCGCCAGGACGCAGACCGCCACCACCAGGGGCCGCGTCGGCGGCAATTCGTGCCGCGTGGGCCGGGGGCTGTGCCGCGTGGGCCGGGGTTCCTCGGGCCGCGCCGACGGCGGGTCGTCGTGACCCGCCGCCGGCGGTGACTCGTGGTGTTCCGCGGCTCCCGCCAGCCCGGAACGGCCCGCCTGGAGCGGTGGGCCGCGGCGCGGGCCGCGTGCGGAGCGTCTGCGGAACATCGTTCCCATCGCCTGGGTCTGATCGGAGGGGTGGACCCTTCCAACCTAGGCGACGGGTGTCTGGCTCACTACTTTGAGTAGTTGGATCCGATGTTGATCGGATCTTGTCGGTGTTACGGCCGATCCCGCCGTCAGACGGCGGCGTTCCCCTCGGCCGCCGAGATCGCCGGCACGGACTCGACGATCCGCGTCAGCATGGAGAGCAGGGCGGTGCGTTCGTCCGCCGAGAGCGGGGAGAGCAGGAGGTCGTTCATCCGCTCCACCCGCCCAGCGACGTGGCTGTGGGTCGACTCGCCGCGCTGCGTGAGCCGCAGTACGTTGCGGCGGCCGTCACGGGGGTCGCGCACGCGGCGGATCAGCCCCCGCTGCACCAGTCGCGCGACCACGTCGGCGACGGTGGAGCGGTCCAGCGACGCCCGTTCGCCCAGCGTGCGCTGGTCGATGTCGGGGTCGGCGAGCAGGCTGTTGAGAACCACGAACTGTGGCGGGGTTGTCTCGGTGGACACGGTGGCGGTCCACAGTTGATATGTGACCTGCTGCAGACGGCGGGCAAGCTGTCCGGGGTGTGTCGACAGGTCTGCGACGGGCCGCGCGCGGCCGGGGTCGGTCTCCTCGGCCGGCCGTCTCGGTCCCGGGTATCGCTGGTTCACGGCGTCCTCACCGGTCTCGATGGTCACATGCTCGGATCGTGCGGGCGGGGTCAGGGCTTCGTTCCATTCCTGGATGGTGGGCGGGGACGTTCGAGCGCGCGACGGCAGGGCTTCGCGTTGGTCATCATCTCGCATCTGTACGCCCGTTGCCGGCAAGCCGGAGGAATCGAGTCAGGACGACCCCCCGGAACGGGTAACTCATCCGGCATGCACCAAAACATCGCTACTCGACGAAAGATATCCGCCGGCTGGTCTTCGGGCGCCTCGCCGCGTGTCTCTCGTGGTGTCCGTGAGGTCCCGGCGGCGGCGCCGACTGTGCCGCCGCACGGGCCGAGCTATGCAGGACGGACAGTTTCCACTGGCCCGACAGTGTCATCGCCGACAGCTCGGCGTAGCCCGTCAGGGCCGTTGCCGAAGTGCTCGACCAGCGGCTTCAAAGCACGCTCCGGCGCAGCGCGGCGGCATGTGGCGACTGTTGGAGTGCATATGTCCGCGGGACCTATGTCGGCAAATATCGTCGGCGGCTACCGGATGGTGCGTACACTCCTCGCTCCGAGGGATGCGTAGGTCACGCCCGTCCCGCGCGGGAACAACAAGGCGCACTTCTTCGTCTCGGTCGTGAAGAACGGTCCGGGCGCGGGCGCGGGCGCATGTTCCGCCCGACGTTCCGCCCGGCGTTCCGTGGAAGCGGTAGGCGGTGGAACGGCGTCGGCCGTGTGCAGTTGGCGCCGGCGGAAGACCGTGTGCGTACGTGTCGTGAACACGACATGGGGTCGGCTCTGTCACCGAGGTGCTGCCGCGCGGTTGTGTCCGAATTGGCGGTGATGCGCCCGAGCGCCGCCCGATGCGGGGGGGCCCGGCACCGGATGCGGCCTTCGGGGAGTCAGGACGATCGGCGCGGGTACCCCGATGGTCATGGATGATGCGCCCCGCGGTCTGCGGGAAAGTCTCAAACGTGTCGCCGTGACGTTGAAAGAGGCGGAGATCCCCTTCGCGCTCGGCGGCAGCTACGCGTGCTGGGCCCGCGGCGGGCCGGAGCCCGTGCACGACGTGGACTTCATGCTCCGCGAGGCGGACGTCCCGCGCGCCGTGGAGGTCCTCTGCGCGGGTGGGCTGCGCCCGGTGGACCCGCCCGAGGACTGGCTGACCAAGGTCTTCGACGGCGACGTCCTGGTCGACCTGATCCACCATCCGGTCGGTCGGGCGGTCACCGACCAGATGCTGGCCCGCTCGAGCGAGATGTCCGTCGACTCGGTCCGGATGCCCGTCCTCGACGCCACCGACTGGTTCGAGATGACCCTGCTCGCCCTCGACGAGCGGTACTGCGACCTCGGCCGGGTGATCCCCATGATCCGCGCGATGCGCGAGCAGGTCGACTGGGAGCAGGTCCGCCGGGCCACCGCCGAGTCGCCGTTCGCCGAGGCCGCGCTGCTGGTCGCCACCCGGCTGAAGCTGATCCCACCGCCCGCCGTGGGCGGCGGCGAGCCGGTCACCGTCCTGGACGTCAACGAGCCGGCGGAGTACCTGGCCGGTGACCTGCACGAGCGCCTGGCGGAGGATCCGCGGGTCGCCGAGCTCGGCCTGGACGTCGCCGTCGGCCCGGAGGGGATCACCGTGCGCGGGGAGGTGGCCACCGAGGGCCGCCGCCGCGCGGTCGACGCGGTGCTGGCCGACGCGGTGCCCGGCCGGCCCGTCCGCAACGACGTCGTCGTGTCGAAGCGCGACTCACCGTCGACGATGGAGAGTGTGTCGTGATCCGGATCGCCGCGGTCGGGGACATCCACCTGGGTACCGACTCGCGCGGGTCCTTCGCGCCGTGCCTGGCCGGGATCGGCGACCTGGCTGACGTCCTGCTCGTCGCCGGTGACCTGACCCAGCACGGACGGGTGTCCGAGGCCGAGGTGGCCGCGGCCGAGCTCGCCGCGTCGGAGATCCCGGTGATCGCCGTCCTCGGTAACCACGACCATCACAGCGACCGTGCCGACGAGGTGGCCGCCGTGCTGGGGCAGGCCGGTGTCGAGGTGCTTGAGGGCTCCGCGGCGCTGGTGCGGGTCGGTGGGCCGCGGGCGGGCGGGTGCCGCCTCGGCGTCGCCGGGGTCAAGGGCTTCGGCGGAGGCTTCGCGGGTGCCAGCGGCAGCGACTTCGGCGAGCCGCTGATGAAGGCGTTCGTCCGGCACACCAAGGAGGTGAGCGCCGGTCTGCGAACCGCCCTGGAGAGCCTGGAGTGCGACGTGCGGGTGGCTCTCACTCATTACGCGCCCGTCCCGGACACCCTCGCGGGCGAGCGACCAGAGATCTTCCCCTTCCTCGGCAGCTACCACCTGGCGGAGGCGGTGGACGCCGGCGGCGCCCAGCTGGCGCTGCACGGGCACGCCCACGGGGGGACGGAGAGGGGGCGGACGGCCGGCGGGGTCCCGGTGCGCAACGTGGCCCGTCCGGTGATCGGGAAGGCGTTCGCGCTGTACGAGGTGGGTGCCCGGCTCGACCCGGCGCCGGCGGTGCCGGCCTCCGTTTAGTCGCCGTGAGTGCTAGTTCCGTCGCGGAGGGGAACTCCATCGGTGCAACGCGCATCCGTTGAGGGACACACCTACCGAGAGGCATGACATGCCTGAGCGAGACGTCGTCGATGTGCTGACCGCTGACCACGCGCGGGTCGAGCGGTGGTTCCGCGACTACGAGGGGACGCCGTCGCCGGCCGAGCGCAGGCGCCTGATCACCAACATCGTCATCGAGCTCGTCCGGCACGCCGAGGCCGAGGAGATGTACGTCTACCCGCGGGCCCGGCTCGTCCTCCCGGACGGCCCGGCGGTCATCGACCGGGAGATCGCCGAGCACTCCGAGGCCGAGCGGATCATGCACCGGCTGGAGCGGTGCAAGCCGATGGACGCCGAGTTCGACCCGTTGGTGCGCGACCTGATGCGGGTGATCCGGGGCCACGTGCGTGAGGAGGAGAAGGACTGGTTCCCGCGGCTGCGCCGGCTCATGCCCGCCGCGGAGCGCCGCCGGCTCGCCGAGCTCGTCGAGGGCGCGAAGGTCGTCGTGCCGACCCGCCCGCACCCGGCGGCTCCCGACCGGCCGCCGTTCAACGTCCTCCTCGGGGTCGGGACGGGCATGGCCGACCGGGCCCGTGACCTGCTCTCCGGGCGTCGACAGCGCTAGGCCTGACCCGGAGGTGGGGTCCGGCGGCGAAAAGTCCGTGCCCGGAGTGCGCGGACCGGCCGAGGCCGGGTAGGTCCCTGACACACCGGTGGTACCGGGCGGCGGGTGGCCGCTCGGCACCACCGGATGCCACCGGATGCCACAAGGGGCGCCCGCCACCGGCGCGGTGCCCGGCGCGACGAGGCATCACGAGGAAAGAGGACGCCACATGTCGATGGATCGGGGCAGCGCCAAGCACGGGGCCGTGCGCGACGAGCTGATGGCCCACGAGGTCGAGGGCCTCGTCCGCGCCCGCCGGGACACCCGAGCCGACGAGTGGAGGTCGCCGGAGCCACCGGGCGAGGACGTTCCCGCGCTCGCGGCCCGCCCGGACGGCGCCGGCGTCCTCGGCAGCGCCCCGCCCGGGATGACGACGGTCGATGTCGAGGAGCGTTCGGAGCTGGCCCGGTGGCTCGGGCGCGCGGTCTTCCCCGCCGAGCGGGACGAGGTGATGGACCACCTGCGTCACTACCACGCGCCGGACCGGGTGGTCGACGAGGTCCGCGCGGCACCCGAGGGGGTCCAGTTCACCTCGCTGGGCCAGCTCTGGCGCGCGCTGCGCGACGACGCGCACGTCGAGTCGCACCGGTACTGAGCCCGAGTCGAGCCCGCGTCGGGTGAGTCGCGTGGGTGAGCTGGCGGTGCGCGGTGCGGGGGGTGCCGCGCCGAGGCCGTAAACCGGGAACCGGGGTGAGGAACGCCGCGGGTGAGGGGGCATATCGGTGGGCGAGGCAGGCATGACGCTCCGGAGCACGGGCACAGACGCTGGCATGGATGGTCCTGTCCTGGAACGACGCTCCCGTCAGCGGCGCCGGCCCTTCGGCGGCCCGCAGGTACCCAGCCCGATCGGCGTGCGCCCCGACCCCGTCGCCGAGGACGGCGCGCGTGCGCCCGCTGCACGCCGGCCGCGGCCGGCCGCGGTGGGCGCCGGCAAGGTGGGCGCCGGCAAGGTTCCGCGGCGCCCCGCCTCGGCCGGGTCCGTGGCGGTGCGGGGCGGGAACGGAGTCACCGGGTGGGTGGGTGCGCATCCGGTCGCGTTCGGGCTGATCGGGGCGGGTGTGCTACTCGTCGCCTCGGCGCTGGTCGGCGCGCTGGACCTGTTCGCGGTGGGCGCCGTCCTCGGATTCTGGACGCTCATCGCCGCGACGGGGCTGGTGCTCGGCCGGCCGGGGGTCGACTGGCAGGTCCCGACGGAGGAGCTCCGGGCCGGTGCCCGCCGCGCCGCCGTCGTCGGCCGGCGGGAGGCCGGTCGAGCGGCCCGCGGCCTGGCGCGGACGGGGGGCAGGACGGCCCGTCGCGTCGAGAACCGGGCCCGGCGCGACCGGCCGGCCGGCGACTGACAGCCGGCGGCTGACAGCCGGCCGCCGGCGACTGCTCGCCGGCCACAGGTCGGGTCGTTCGCGGGGCGGTCGGTCACCCCAGGTAGTCGAGGCGGCACGCAGGTCGTCGTGCCCAGGCGTGCCGGCGGGCAGACCTGGGTAGGGGACTGCCATGGCTGGGACCTTGGGCGGTGTGTGCGGGCCGGGATCCTCCGACCTGCTGGCGACATTGGCGGACGGCCTCGACGAGCGGGAACGCGACGAGACGCTGCGGATCATCACCAGGCGGCTCAACGCGGAGCGCGCGGCTGCTGCCGGGGGCCAGCGCGACCGGCAGGTCGACGTCGGTACCCGCAGCCGGGCCGCGCGCAGCCCCCGTGGCCCGCACGCCGCCCCCTGCGAAACCGTGGCGGGTGAGTGAGTCCCAGGGACTCACTCACCCGCCACGCATCGGCTTGGCCGGGGTGTCAGGCGCAGCAGCCGCCGCCGCAGCAGGAACCGCCGCCACCGGCGGCAGGGGCGGGGGCCGCGGCCATCGCGGGGGCGGACGCGCCGCGGCTCACCGCGACCGCGGAGAAGATCCGTGAGGTCTCGGCGTGGCCGGCCGGGCAGGGTGCCGGTGCGGTCGTGTCACTGTTGATTCCGCGGCGGACCTCGAAGGACGCGTCGCAGACACGGCATCGGTACTCGTAAGCGGGCACCGGCCCAGGATAGGCCGGCGATCGGCCGTGGCGCCGGCCGATCGCCCACCCGCAGCGCCAACCTGTTCGGAGCGCTCGGTCCGCCCGCGCGCCCGATCGGCGGTGCCTGGTCAGAAGTGCCTGGTCAGAGGCGCCTGGTCAGAGGCGCTCGATGATGGTGGCGTTCGCGAGGCCGCCCGCCTCGCACATCGTCTGCAGTCCGAACCGACCGCCGGTCTGGTGCAGCGCGTGCACGAGGGTCGTCATGATCCGGGCGCCGCTGGCGCCGAGCGGATGGCCGAGCGCGATCGCGCCGCCCCGGGCGTTGACCTTCTCCGCCGGGGCGCCGATCTCGGCGCGCCAGTCCAGCACGACGGCGGCGAAGGCCTCGTTCACCTCGAACAGGTCGATGTCGTCCAGGCTCAGCCCGGAGCGCTCCAGCACCCGGCGGGTGGCCGGGATGACACCGCGCAGCATGAGGAACGGGTCGTCGCCGACGACGGCGAAGCTGTGCAGTCGGGCGAGGGGCCGCAGTCCCAGCTCACGGGCCCGCTCCGAGGTGGTGATCAGCAGCGCGGCGGAACCGTCGCTGATCTGCGAGGCGTTGCCGGCCGTCACGTTCCAGCCGATCTCCGGGAAGCGCGCGGCGGTGGCCTCGTCGTAGAACGCCGGGCGCAGACCCGCGAGGGCCCGGGTGTCCGACGCCGGGCGGATGCCCTCGTCGGCGGAGAACTCGACGACCGACCCGTCCGGCCCGGTGACCTTCACCGGCGCGATCTCCGGGGTGAAAAGGCCGTCCCGGGCCGCGGCGGCGGCGCGCTGGTGGCTGGCGAGGGCGAACTCGTCCAGCTCGGCGCGGCCGAGGCCGCGCCGCGCGCCGATCAGTTCGGCGCTGATGCCCTGCGAGATCAGCCCGTCCGGGTAGCGGGCGTTGATCCGGGTGCCGTGGCTGTCTCCGGGGAGCGTCGCCGAGCCCATCGGGACCCGCCCCATCGACTCGACCCCGCAGGCCAGGGCCATGTCGTAGGCACCGGAGATCACGCCCTGCGCGGCGAAGTGGACGGCCTGCTGGGACGAGCCGCACTGGCGGTCGACGGTGGTTCCGGGCACGGACTCGGGCAGCCCGGCGGCCAGGGTCGCCCACCGGGCGATGTTCGCGGCCTGCTCACCGCTCTGGGTGACACAGCCGGCGATGACGTCGTCGATCAGTGCCGGATCGACGCCCGACCGCTCGACGGCCGCGGAGATGCTGTGCGCCAGCAGGTCGATCGGGTGGACGGGGGCGAGGCTGCCGTTGGCGCGTCCCCGCCCGATCGGGGTCCGTACCGCTTCGACGACGACGGCGTCACGCATCGGAGGCTCCTTTTCCAGGAGTGAGTTCGAAAACCAAACTCACTGGTGGTCCCAGTGTGCGCGTAGTCAGTTGGAAAAAGCAACTGATGCGGATCGCCCAGGTGCGGGTCCCGGGCGGTGGCGGGGGGCGCGCTTACCCTGATGTGCATGACGGATTCGCGATCATGAACGATTCCGGATCGTGAGCGAGTCCGGAGGAGACGCCGCCCCGCCCGTGGTCGCGTGGATCGAGCGGGACACCGGCGATGACACGGTTCTGGTCGAGAGCCGGATCCGGGGGACGGTCGTCGGGCTGGACCCGACCGGCGCGGTGGTGCTGGCCGTCGGCGACCCGACCGCGGTGATCTCCCCGCGGTCCACGGTGAAACCGCTGCAGGCCGTCGGGATGCTGCTCGCCGGGCTCGACGCGGCGTTCGGCCCGGGCGGTGGCATTCCGCCCGAACTGCTCGCGATCGTGTCCTCCTCACACAGCGGTGAGCCCGAGCAGCTGGCGGCCGTGCGGGCCGTGCTGGCGGCGGCCGGGTGCGGCGAGGACGCGCTGGCCTGCCCCGCCGACCTCCCCATCGGGCGGCTCGCCCACGAGCGGCACCTGGCCGCCGGCGGCGGGCCCGAACGGCTGCTGATGAACTGCTCCGGCAAGCACGCCGGGATGATCGCCACCTGTGTCGCCGCCGGCTGGCCGGTGGCGGGCTACACCGCCCCGGCGCATCCGCTGCAGCGCCGGATCCGGGCCACGATCGAGGAGCTCACCGGTGCCACGATCGAGTCCACCGCGGTGGACGGCTGCGGCGCCCCGCTGTTCGGCGTCCCCCTGCTCGGCCTCGCCCGTGGGCTGCGCGGGATCGCTCTCGCCGCGGCCGGCCCGAGTTCACCCCGGCAGCGCGTCGCGGTGGCGATGCGGGCCTTCCCGGAGCTCGTCGGTGGTCCCGGGCGACCGGACACGGAGCTGATGCTCGCCGTCCCGTGGATCATCGCGAAGGACGGCGCCGAGGGGGTGACCGTCGCGGCGACGGCGACCGGGTACGCGGTGGCGGTCAAGATCGAGGACGGTTCCCAGCGCGCGGCGATGCCCGTCCTGGTCACCGCGCTGCGCCGGATCGGCGCGCTCGACCCCGGCGCCGTCCCGGGCGCCGGCACCGGCCCGGCTCCGGCCGCGAGCCCGGACGTCGGCAGGCTCGACGCCCTGTCCGCTCCCGTGGTGCTCGGCGGTGGGGTTCCGGTCGGCCGGCTGAGGTGCTCGTCGCCCGGTTGAGGTGTCCGGTTGCCGGCTCGCCGGGCCCGGCCTCGGCGGGGCTCGACCGCGGTGGTTCAGTGAGGACCGGTGGCCGGTGCGCGGTGGCCGGAGAGCGGATTCCGGGCCTCCGGCCGTGGTGCTCGCCCGGCGTTCGGGGGTTGGCTGGCGCTTGCTCAGATGGTTTGACGTGCCTTGGAGCGGTGTCGCGTGCGCGTGATGGCGCCGGTGTGCAATGCTGTCCGTCACATAAGCCTCACTCTGGGACATGGTCTGGGGGCGGGAGTAGCCCGGACAGTTCGTCCGGTGACACATCAGGCGACACGCGTGATCCGCTTCACAGGATGGGGATATGTCCGACCAATCGATGATCGCCGCCCAGGTCGCGACGCTCGTCGACGAACCGGGAGTAACCGACCGCCTGACCGTGACCGGCCCCCCGGACGTCCTGCCGAGCCTCTACCGGGTGACAACCATGGCGGCGGCCAGCGTCGCCGCCGCCTCCGTCGGCGCGGGCCGGTTACTGGCCGCGCGCAACGCCAGCCCGTCCCAGCCGGCGGTCACCGTCGACACCCGGCATGTCAGCGCGGCCTTCCGCAGCGAGCGCTACCTGCGCCTCGACGGCCGTCCGCTGCCGAATCCCTGGGACCCGATCTCGGGCTACTACCGGACGGCCGACGACCGGTGGATCCAGCTGCACTGCAATTTCCCGCATCACCGCAACGGCATCCTGGAACTGCTCGACGCGCCGAACGACCGGGCGGCGGTCGAGCGGTCGGTGGCCCGATTCGAGGCCGAGTCCCTGGAGCTTGAGCTCCAGGCGATGGGCATGTGCGCCACGATGGCCCGCGACGAGGACGAGTGGCGGGCGCACCGGCAGGCCAAGGCCGTCGCCGAGCTGCCCGTGCTGGAGACCGAGCGGATCGGGGACGCCCCCGCGCAGCGGCTCGAACCGGCGGACCTGCCGGCCGAGGGCATCCGGGTGGTCGACATGACGCGGGTCATCGCCGGCCCGGTCTGCGGGCGGACGCTGGCCGCCCACGGCGCCGAGGTGCTGCGGGTCGGTGCCGCGCACCTGCCGGAGGTCCGGTCGTTGCTGATGGACACCGGGTTCGGCAAACGCAACACCTTCCTGAACCTGCGCGTCGCCGCGGACGCCCGCCGGCTGCAGGAGCTCGTCTCGACGGCGGACGTCGTGCTCCAGGCGTACCGCCCGCGGGCCCTCGACCGGCTGGGCTTCGGCCCGGACGCGCTGGCGCGGCTGCGCCCGGGGATCGTCGTCGCGACGATCAGCGCCTACGGTCGCAGTGGGCCGTGGAGCGGCCTGCGGGGCTTCGACAGCCTGGTCCAGACGGCGTCCGGTATCTCGTGGGCGGCGGCCGAGGCCAGCGGTGAGGAGACGCCGCGCCCGCTGCCCGCCCAGGCCCTCGACCACGCGACCGGGTACCTGGCGGCGTACGGCGTGCTGTCGGCGCTGGCCCGGCGCGCGGTGGAGGGCGGCAGCTGGCAGGTACGGGTCTCGCTGGCCCAGACCGGCCGATGGCTGCAGAGCCTCGGCCACCACGACACCCTCGCCGCCCCGGACCCGACCCGGGCCGACGTGGAGGAGTTCTGCCGGCGGCTGCGCAGCGAGTTCGGTGAGCTCTCCTACGTGGCCCCGACGGGAACGGTCGACGGCCGGGCACCGGCGTGGACGATGGCGCCGGCCTCGCTCGGCACCAGCCCACCCGAGTGGGAGCCCCGCCCGCTCTGAGCCACCGGCCCGGACGCCCGGCCCGTTCGGCGTGGCCGTCCGGCCCGGGCGTCCGGCCTGGCCGTTCGGCCCGGGCGTGCGGCCCGATCGGGCCGTTCGGGCCATGCGGCGGGTCGACGTCGCGTAGGACTGGGTCTGCGACATCTCGACGGTGGCACCCGGAGGAGAGACAGCATGATCAGGCGACCGGCCGTGGGCGCGATCGTCGCCGCCGCCCTGACGGCGGTGATCGTCGCGGCCTGTAGCGGTGACGGGGTCTCCTCGTCCGGTGACGGCCGCCGGACGGTCACCATCGGGTTCCAGGGCGTCCTGTCGGGCGGCGACAAGCAGCTGGGGGTCAACGCCCTCTACGGGGTGCGCACGGCGATCGAGGAGATCAACGCGGACGCCAGCCTGCCGTTCCGGGTCGAGCTCGTCTCCGCCGACGACGGCGGGTCGCCCGAGCGGGCGCCGGCCGCCGCGCGCGAACTCATCGACGACTCCGACGTGGTCGCCGTCATCGGCCCGATGCTCTCGGACGCGACGGAGGCCAGCGAGCCGTTCTACAGCGAGGCCGGTCTGCTCTCGGTGAGCCCGTCCGCCACCGCGCCGGCGCTCACCGACCTCGGCTTCACCACGTTCTACCGGGTCGTCGCCCCCGACTCCGTGCAGGGCCGGGCCGCGGCCGACTACCTCTCCACCGTCCTCGACGCGGGCAAGGTGTACTCGGTCGACGACCGCAGCGAGTACGGCGTCGGCCTGTCGACCGCGCTGGAGGCGGAGCTCTTCTCCGACGGCGTGGACGTCGTCCACGACGGGATCGACCCGACCCGGGACTACACGCGCGAAGCCGCGAAGATCCTCGCCGAGAACCCGGACGTGCTTTTCTACTCCGGCCGGTACGCCGAGTTCGCGCTGCTCAACAAGGCACTCGAGGACGGCGGCTTCACCGGCGCCGTCATGGGCGGGGACGCGGCCCGCGACCCGCGGTTCGTCACGCGGTCGGGCGCGGCCGCCGCCGAGGGCGCCTATTTCTCGTGCGCCTGCTCCGACGTCGGCACCGACCCGGCCGCGAAGGAGTTCGTGGCGTCGTACAGGGACGTCAACGGCGGTGCGCTGCCCGGGACCTACTCGGGGGAGGCCTACGACGCCGCCCGGGCCCTCGTCGACGTCCTGCGGCGGCTCGGGAACGGCATCAGCCGGGAGTCCGTCGCGCGGGCCTTCCGCACCGTCAGCTGGGACGGCCTCACCAGGAAGATCGAGTTCGAGGAGAACGGCGAGCTCAGGCGCTCGACCGTCTACCTCTACAAGGTGCAGGACGGCGAGATCACGGATCTCGGGCGGATCTCGGACCTGATCACCTCCTGACCGCTTCTCCGGCGCGCGCTCCTGGCTGGCCCCGTCGCTGTCCGCGGGGGACGATGTGCTCTCCGTTCCGCGGAGGGGGCAGGCCATCGGATGACCGCGTCGACGCCGGCGGCGGTGCCCTCGGGCACGAGCCTCGGCCGGCTGGCCGAGCTGTCGATCGAGCGGACCGGCGGCACCGGCCCGCTGATCTTCGAGGGGCAGCGCTGGACGGCCGGGCAGCTCGCGGCCCGGGCCCGGCGCCTGGCCGGCGGGCTGCGCTCAGCCGGGCTCGCGCCGGGGGAGCGGGTCGCGGTCTGCATGGCGAACTGCCCCGAGGTCGGCATCACCTACCAGGCGACCTGGCGGGCCGGCGCGGCCGTCACACCGGTGCTCTTCCTGCTGGGGGACACGGATCTGCGCCACGTGCTGGCCGACAGCGGCGCCTCGTTCGTCGTGACCACCCCGGACCTCCTGGGCAGGGTCCACGCGGCGGCCCGGGGCCTGCCCACGCTGCGCGCCGTCGTGCTGGCCGAGCGGCCCGACCGTGCGCCCGAGCCCGCCGGCCACGACGAGCCCGCGGGCCGCGACGGGCCACCGGTGCTGCTGTTCGCCGAGCTGGAAGCCGCGGCCGAGTCCGCCCTGGTGGACGTCGACCCGTCCGACATGGCCGCGCTGCTCTACACCGGGGGGACGACGGGGCGGGCCCGCGGCGTGGTGCTCTCCCATGACAACGTCTCGGCGGCCGCCTGGGCGGTGCACTCGACGCGGCTGGGCGAGGGCCTGCCCGGCCTGCTGCCGCTGCCGATGTCGCACGTCTACGGGATGACCGTGAGTGTCATGGCCACCTACGCCGAGACCCCGGCGACGGCTGTCCTGATGCGCTGGTTCGAGCCCGTCCGGTTCCTGGAGCTGGCGGTCGAGCACCGGGTGGCGCAGACGGCGGTCGTCCCCGCCATGGCCCGGATGATCCTGGACCAGGATCTCGACGGCTACGACCTGTCGGCGCTGCGCCAGGTGGTCTCCGGGAGCTCGGCGCTGCCGCGCGAGCTGGCCGACGAGTGGGCGCGCCGGCTGCCCGGGGTCGAGCTCGTGGAGGGCTACGGCTGCACCGAGGCGTCCGCGATCGTCACGGTGATGCCACCGGGGCGGGCCCGGCTGGGCAGCGTCGGCCGCCCGGCGCCCGGCGTGGAACTCCGGATCGAGCCCTTGACCGACACCGACACCGGCGGCGACACCGACGGCGACCATGACGGCGCGGATGACTCCCCGGTCGGGGAGATCTGCGTGCGTGGGCCGGGCGTCATGCTGGGCTACTGGCGTGATCCCGCGGCGACCGCGCGCACGGTCCGCGCCGGCTGGCTGCACACCGGCGACGTCGGCCGCCTCGACCGGGACGGCTTCCTCCACCTCGTCGACCGGCTGAAGGATCTGATCATCCGGGGCGGGTTCAACATCTACCCACGCGATGTCGAGGACGCGCTGCGGGAGCACCCGGCCGTCGCCGAGGTGGCCGTGGTGGGCCGTCCCGACCGCCGGCTCGGCGAGGAGATCGTCGCGTTCGTCCAGCTCGGGCCGGGTGCGGCCGTCCCGGCGGAGGAGCTCGTCCGGTTCGGGCGGGAGCGGCTCGGGCCGCTGCGGTACCCGCGGGAGGTCCGGATCGTCCCGGAGATCCCGCGCACCGGCATGCTCAAGACGGACCGGGCGGCCCTGCGGACGACGCTCACCCGGCCAGCCGCGCCGACCCCGCCGGCGGATCGCGGTTCCGCGGCGCGGCGCGGCGGGCCGGTTGGACCCGCGCCGCGGGTTTGGTCGTAGGGTGGGACCGACTGAACCTTCCACTAACGTAAGGGTTGTTCGTCTCCCATGGTGCGGTCGCCACTCAACGGAGTTCTCCCGCCCCCGGGCCGCCTGGCCGGCCGGGCGGCCGTGGTGACCGGTGCCTCCAGCGGCATCGGTCACGCGATCGCGCTCGAGCTCGCCGCCGCCGGGGCCCGCGTCCTGGCCACGGGGCGGGACGGCGCGGCACTGTCCCAACTAGCCCACACGGCCGCCGCCGACCAGGTCGACCTGCGCGTCTTCGCCACCGAGATAACCGACGCCGGTGGCCGGGAGCGACTCGTCGCGACGGCCCGGGCGGAGCTCGGTGAGATCTCCGTGCTGGTCCACTCGGCCGGGGTCTACCACAGTGGTCCGATGACCATGGCGAGCCTCGCCGACCTCGACGATCACTACGCGGTCAACCTGCGGGCCCCGTACGCGCTGACCCAGCTGCTGCTGCCCGATCTCACCCGCACCCTGGGCGACATCATCTTCGTCAACTCCACCCAGGGCCTGTCGGCGAGCCCGGAGGTCGGCCAGTACGCCGCGACGAAGCACGCGCTGCGCGCGATCGCGGACAGCCTGCGTGGCGAGCTGGGGCCGACGGGGCCGCGGGTCTGCACGATCCTGCCCGGCCGGACGGCCACCGCGATGCAGCGGAAGATCTTCGAGACGGAGGGCCGGGCCTGGGATCCCGAGGCCCTCATGCAGCCCGAGGATGTCGCGGCGATGGTGCTCTCGGTGGTGGAGCTGCCGCGCCGCGTCGAGGTGACCGACATCGTGATGCGGCCGGCGCAAAAGGTCTCCTGAGTCGGCGGGGGCGGCCCACCCTCCGGGTTCGGCGGAAATTACCCGGGAATTCCATCGGGATTTCCGCGGCGGTGCCGTGCCAACGGCAGGTTGGCCGGTCCGGCAACCGTTGGTGAACGTCCTGCTGATTTACCGGGAGCTTCCCGCGGGGCTGTAAGACTTCGACGCGCTGACCCCGCAACCCGACAGGAGCTCCCATGTCCAGAGCGGCCAGGATCCTTGGCGCTCTCGCGGTCGCCACCGCGGCTCTGCTCGGCTCGTCGACCGCCGCCTCCGCGGCGACACATGAACCCGTAATCTTCGTCTACGGTTTCAACGGATCGACATCCACCTGGACCGACATGGTCGCCGACTTCCAGGCGAACGGCTGGTCCTCGTCCGACCTGGTTATCTTCACCTATGACTCGCACCAGTCGAACGTCACCACCGCGAACCAGCTGGCAGCCAAGGTATCCGCCGTGCGCAGCGCCACCGGCGCGGCCAAGGTGGACCTCGTCACCCACTCCATGGGAGCGCTTTCCGCGCGCTATTATCTAAAAAACCTCGGTGGTACTTCCGTCGTCGACGAGTTCGTGTCGCTGGGCGGCCCGAACCACGGGACCACCACCGCGACCCTGTGCGGATGGCTCTACACGGCCTGCTCGGACATGAGCCCGGGGTCGTCCTTCCTGAACACCCTGAACTCCGGTGACGAGACGCCGGGCGCGGTCAACTACCGCACCTGGTGGTCGTCCTGTGACGACACCATCAATCCGGATTCCAGTGTCGCCCTCACCGGCGCCACGAACACCGCGGCCGGCTGCCTCGGCCATTCCGAGCTGCACGACGACAACACCGTGGCCAGTCAGGTCCGGGCCTTCATCGGCTGAGTCGGGCCGAGCCGCCGAGCGGGCGGTTCTCGAACGGTCCTGTCCGGCCGCGGTCGGTTCCGTCCCGACCGCGGCCGGACGGGTGTTGGTCCGGTGTGTGCGAAGGTCCTGGGAACGGGTACGCCGACATCCACCATGAATGGTCATGATCCGGCACGCACCCGGCTGGCGGGCTGGTTGCGCCGCCTACCGCTGCAACGCCGCCACCGCGACAGCCCCGCCCTGCCTTCCGCGCCCCCGCCGCCTTCGGTGGCTCCGCCGCCTCCAGCACCGGTCGAGCAGGCCACACCAGTCGACGAGCTGGCGCTGGTCGAGAAGCCGGCGTCGACCGAGGCGGTGGTGGCGGACGCCGCCCGCCCCGCTTCGCCGCGAGCCGGCGAGGATCACGGTGAAGACCGTGCCGAAGACCGTGCCGAGCTGGATGACCTGCTGCGGGCCGTGGCCCGGGAGGGTTTCGGGTTCGCCGAGCTGCGCCCCGGCCAGCTTGAGGCGATGCGGGCCGTGACCGCGGGCCGGGACACGCTGTGTGTCCTGCCGACCGGAGGCGGCAAGTCGGCCGTCTACCAGATCCCGGCCCTGCTCACCGCCGGGCCGACCGTGGTCGTCTCGCCGCTCATCGCGCTTCAGCGCGACCAGGTGCGCGGGCTCACCGAGCGCCTGGGCAGCCTGCTGGACGCGGTCCCCGCCGGCGGGCCCGGGTCCGGTGAGTCCGCCACCGACCAGCCGGCCGGGGCCGGAGCCGAGGCGGCCGCGCCCGCGGTGGCGGCGAACTCGCAGAGCGGGCGCGGCGGGGCGCTCGCGGCGATCGACGCCGTCCGCCACGGCCGGGCCGAGTTCCTGTTCCTGGCGCCCGAACAGCTCGCGCGCGACGACGTCCGGGAGGCGCTGCGCGCGGCCCGGCCCTCCCTGTTCGTCGTGGACGAGGCGCACTGCATCTCCAGTTGGGGCCACGACTTCCGCCCCGACTACGCCCGTCTGGGCCAGGTGATCGACGACCTCGGCCGGCCGGTGGTCGTCGCGTTGACGGCCACCGCGTCGCCGCCGGTGCGCCGGGAGATAACCGAACGCCTGCGGCTCGCGGACCCGGTGGAGATCGTCCGGAGATCACCCTGAGCGTCGAGTCCTTCGTCGACGACGATGACAAGAAGGCCCGGCTGGTCGAGCGGATCGCCGCCGAGACCAAGCCCGGCCTGGTCTACACGGCGACCCGCCGCGGCGCGGAGGACCTCGCCGCCGAGCTCGCGGACCTCGGGCTCACCGCGAGCGCCTACCACGCCGGGCTGCGCGCGGCGCGGCGCCGTGAGGTCGAGGAGGACTTCATGGCCGACCGGTGCGACGTCGTCGTGGCGACGACCGCGTTCGGCATGGGCATCGACAAGCCCAACGTCAGGTTTGTGATCCACGCCGAGGTGGCCGACTCGATCGACTCCTACTACCAGGAGATCGGGCGCGCCGGCCGCGACGGCCGGCCGGCCCTCGCCTGCCTGTTCTACCGGCCCGAGGACCTGGGGCTGCGTCGTTTCTTCGCCTCGTCACACCCGGACGAGACCGTGCTGCGCCGCGTCGCCGTGCTGCTCGGCCACGCCGAGGAGCCGGTCAGCGCGCGTGCCCTGGCGGAGGCCGCCGGGGTCGGCGACACCGCGCTGACCCGCATGGTGGACCTGCTCGAACGGGCGGACGCGGTCACCGTCCACGACGACGGGCGGATCGAGCGCAGCGCCGGGGCCCCGGAGCCCGAGCAGGCGGCGCGGCGCGCCGTCGAGCTGGCCGCGGCGCGGGTCGAGTTCGAGCGGTCGCGGGTGGACATGATGCGCGGGTACGCCGAGACCCGCGAATGCCGGCGGCGTTATCTGCTCGCCTACTTCGGCGACACGTCCCCCGCCACCTGCGGGAACTGCGACGTCTGCCGGTCCCGGCTGCCCGGGCAGCGAACGCCGGGCGGGGACGGCGCGGCGGCCGCTACCGCCACCGCGGCCGGATCGTCGGCTCCGGCGGGCGACGACGGGGCCCCGGCGGAGGACTCCCCGTTCCCGGCCGGGCTGGCCGTCCGCCATGTGCGGTGGGGGGCCGGCCAGGTGATGAAGGAGGACGGCGACCGCATCACCGTCCTGTTCGACGAGGTCGGCTACCGCACGCTGTCGGTGGCGGCGGTGACCGAGCGGGGCCTGCTGGCGGTCGCCGACTAGCCCCGCTGTAACGTCACCGCCGGCCGTCGACCTGTCGACCTGAGGAGCTGCGCTCGCGTGACCGACTTCCGGAACCGGACCGCGCTGGTCACGGGGGCCTCGTCGGGGATCGGGGCCGCGTTCGCCGAGGCGCTCGCGGCCCACGGGGCCGATCTCGTGCTCGCCGCGCCGTCCGAGGAGAGGCTGCGGCCGGTGGCCGAGCGGCTGCGCGCGCTGCACGGGGCGCGGGTGTGGGCGGTCCCGGTCGACCTCGCCCGGGAGGACGGCCCGGACCTGCTCGTCGAACAGGCCCGGGCGGCCACCGGTGACGCGGTCGACGTGCTGGTGAACAACGCCGGGTTCGGCACCTACGGCCGGTACGAGGAGCTGCCCGCGGACCGCGACCACCGCGAGGTCATGCTGGACGTCGTCGCGGTCGAACGGATGACGCACCTGCTCCTGCCGGCGATGGTCGAGCGGGGCCGCGGCACCGTCGTCAACGTGTCGTCGACGTCGGGGTTCCAGGCCGTCCCCTACATGGCCGTGTACGGGGCGTCGAAGGCGTTCGTGCTGTCCTACTCGATCGCACTGTGGGCGGAGTACCGGTCGCGGGGCGTCCAGGTGCTGGCGGTGTGCCCGGGGCCGACCGACACGCACTTCTTCGACGTCCTCGGCCGGCGGATGAGCGCCGGGGGACGGCTGCGCACCACCGACGAGGTCGTCACGGCCGCCTTCCGCGGCCTCGACCGCGGCCTGCCCTACGTGATCGACGGCCGGCTCAACTACCTGACCTCGAACGCGTCCCGCCTGCTGGGTCGGGGGCTCGTCGCGGGGATCACCGCCCGGACGCTCCGGCCGCGCGGAAACCCGTGACCCGCTCGCCGTCCCGCCCGCCGGCCTCGCCGTCCCGCCCGCCGGCCGGCTCCGCCAGCGCCAGCCGGGCGACCAGCTCGTAGGAGCGGATCCGGTCGGCGTTGGAGTGCACGTTCGTGACGATCATGAGCTCGTCGGCCTCGGTCGCCTCGAGCAGGGCGTTCAGGCCCTCCCGCACGGTCTCCGGCCCGCCCACGATGTGCGAGGACGTCGCCGACTCAGCCACCTCGCGCTCCCGCGGCGTCCACGGGTAGGCCGCGGCCTCCTCCGGCGTGGGATAGGCACCGGGACGTCCCAGGCGCAGGCGCAGCATCGTCAGGCGGGTGGGCCCGGCCAGCCACCGGGCCCGCTCGTCGTCCTCGGCGCACAGCACACCGGCGGCGACCATCGCGTACGGACGCTCCCGGCCGGGTGACGGCCGGAACGAGTCGCGGTACAGCCGCAGCGCGGGCAGCGTGCTGGCCGAGCTGAAATGGTGCGCGAACGCGAACGGCAGGCCGAGGAACCCGGCGACCTGGGCGCTGTAGCCACTCGAACCGAGCAGCCAGATCGGCGGCGCGTCCGCCCGCGGGTACGCCTCCACCCCGTGCAGCGGGTGTCCGGCGGGGAACGACCCGCCGGAGAGGAAGGTCGTCAGCTCGGCCAGCTGGTCGGGGAAGTCGTCCGCGGACAGCGGCCCCGGGCCGCGGCGCAGCGCCCGCGCGGTGCTCTGGTCCGTCCCGGGGGCCCGGCCGATGCCGAGGTCGATGCGGTCGGGGAAGAAGGCGCCCAGGGTCCCGAACTGCTCGGCGATCGTGAGCGGGGCGTGGTTGGGCAGCATCACCCCGCCCGAACCGACCCGGATGGTGGACGTCGCCGCGGCCACCTGGCCCATCAGGATGGTCGTCGCGGAACTCGCGATGCCCGGCATGCCGTGGTGCTCGGCCAGCCAGTAGCGGGTGAAACCGAGCGCCTCGGCCCGCCGGGCCAGCTCAAGGCTGCCGCGGACGGCCTCGCCGGCGGAGACACCGGTGCCCACCGGCACCAGGTCGAGGACGGACAACGGCACCGGTCTCGTCAGGCTCACCCTTCGGCCAACCGCCGCACCCGCGCCCGTCTTCCCCGCCGGGGCCCGGCCTTCCCCATCGGGGCGTCGCGTTTCCCTTCGAGGCTTGGCTCCGAAGTGCCTGGACGGCCCGGCGGGGAGCGAGAGGATGACAGGCATGGGCGAATACCGGCGGGCGTACGAAAACGAGCGGACCGACCCCGAGGCCTTCTGGGCCGCCGCCGCGCGGGACATCGACTGGACCCGCGCCCCGGAGCGGATCCTCGACGCGGGCGCGCCACCGTTCTACCGCTGGTTCCCCGACGCTGAGCTGAACACCTGCGCCAACGCCCTGGACCGGCACGTCGCCGCCGGCCGCGGGGACGCGCTCGCCCTGGTCTACGACTCGCCGGTCACCGGGACGTCCCGCCGGTACACGTTCGCGCGGCTCACAGACGAGGTGGCCCGGGCCGCCGGCGCGCTCGCCGCACTCGGGGTCGACCGGGGCGACCGCGTCATCATCTATATGCCGATGATCCCCGAGGCGGTCGTGGCGATGCTGGCCTGCGCCCGCCTCGGCGCCGTCCACTCGGTGGTCTTCGGCGGGTTCGCCGCCCCGGAGCTCGCCGCCCGGATGGACGACGCCCGCCCGAAGGTCGTGGTCAGCGCGTCCTGCGGGATCGAACCGACGCGGCTCGTCCCCTACAAGCCGATGATGGACGCGGCGATCGAGCTGGCCGCCCACAAGCCGGCCGGCTGCCTCATCGTGCAGCGCGAGCAGCACCGCTGTGATCTCGTGGCCGGCCGCGACCACGGCTGGGACGCCCTCGTCGGCTCCGCGGCCCCGCTGGACCCGGTGCCCGTCGCGGCCACCGACCCGCTGTACATCCTCTACACCTCCGGGACGACCGGGCGGCCGAAGGGCATCGTCCGGGACAACGGCGGCCACGCCGTGGCGATGTCCTGGTCGATGCGCAACGTGTACGGCATCGGGCCGGGTGACGTGATGTGGGCGGCCTCCGACATCGGCTGGGCGGTCGGCCACTCCTACACGGTCTACGCGCCGCTGCTGGTCGGCGCCACGACGGTGCTCTACGAGGGGAAGCCGGTCGGCACCCCCGACGCCGGGGCGTTCTGGCGGGTGATCGCCGAGCACGGGGTGAACGTGCTGTTCACCGCGCCCACCGCGATCCGGGCGATCAAGAAGGAGGACCCGGCGGCCGAGCTCGTCGGCCGGTACGACCTGGGGACGCTGCGGGCGCTGTTCCTGGCCGGCGAGCGGCTGGACCCGGCCACCTACGAATGGGCCTCGGCCGCGCTGGGCCGGCCCGTCGTCGACAACTGGTGGCAGACCGAGACGGGCTGGCCGATCTGCGCCGCGCCGATCGGGCTGGAACCGCTGCCGCTCAGGGCCGGGAGCCCGTCGGTGCCGATGCCGGGCTACGACGTCCGGGTCCTGGACGCGACCGGGGCTGAGGTCCCACCCGGAACCGAGGGGGCCATCTGCATCCGCCTGCCACTGCCGCCGGGCGCGCTGCCCACACTGTGGGAGGACGACGAGCGTTACATCGCCTCCTACCTCTCGGCCTTCGACGGCTACTACCTGACCGGCGACGGCGGCTATGTCGACGACGACGGCTACGTGTTCGTCCTGGGGCGCACCGACGACGTCATCAACGTGGCCGGGCACCGGCTCTCCGCCGGATCGATGGAGGCGGTGCTGGCGGCCCACCCGGCGGTGGCGGAGTGCGCCGTCGTCGGCGTCACCGACCCGTTCAAGGGCCAGGTGCCCCGCGGGCTCGTGGTGATGAAGAGCGGCGCGGAGATCACGCCGGACACGCTGGCGGCCGAGCTCGTCGCGCGGGTCCGCGCCGAGATCGGGCCGGTCGCCTCGATGCGACGGGTGGACGTCGTCGCCGCCCTCCCGAAGACCCGGTCCGGCAAGATCCTGCGCCGCACCATGCGTGAGCTGGCCGACGGCCGCTCACCGGCGATCCCCTCCACCATCGAGGACGTCGCCGTGCTCGACGCCCTGCGGCCCGTTCTCCTCCCGGACGCCTGACCGGGTCACGCGAGGTTGTCGGTGGCCTCCAGGTGGTCGACGTAGGCGTCGGCGATCTCGTCCAGCTCGTCCGGCGGGAAGCCGAGGCCCCGGCGGATCGCGCGGCGCCCGATCAGCAGCAGGTGGAGCATGTACACCGGGATGTCCGCGTCCTGGCAGCGGTGGAAGCCCATCGTGAACCAGGTGAGCGCCTCCTGCTGCCGGCCGTGCTCCGCGAGGGTCTCCGCGACCGCCGCGTAGACGTCCGGATTGGTGGAGCGACTCGACTTGATCTTGGCGCGCAGCGTCGTGGCCTCGGCCTCGTCGCCCTTGCGTACGAGCGCGTCATGGAGCCAGACCCGCGGGTCGATGTCCGCCGCGTCGGCCGCCGTGGCCTCGGCGGTTGCCGCGTCGTTGGCGACCACCGCGGCGCGGTAGCACCGCACCGCCTCGCCCCACTCGTCGGCGAGGCCGAACTGGCCGCCGGCGTGGACCAGCAGTGTCGACGCGCTGACCTGGCCGTGAAGCTCAGGCCGCGCGGCGAGACCCTCGAACTGTGCCGCGGCCTGCCGGTGGCGGCCGTCGCCCGCGGCCTCGATGACGATCTCTTCGATGTCGTCCTCGGTGAGGATGTCGTCCTCGGTGAGCGTGCGCATGACGGCCATTGTTCTCCGCCCGCGCCCCGTCCCGGCCGGGCGGGGAGGAGGAGGCCACAGGGGGGTGCAAGCGTCGCCCGACCACCGGGTTCCGGGCCGAACCGGCGGGGTAGCAGGCTGCGGTGACGAGTATTCCGCCCGAGAAGACGAGGATTCCGCCTGAGAAACAGCCGGGGCCGGTGGCGTTCGTGCTCGGCGGTGGCGGCGTTCTGGGCGCCGCCGAGGTGGGAATGCTCGACGCACTGCTGGCCGCGGGCGTCCGCCCCGACCTGGTCGTCGGGACGTCCGTCGGTGCCATCAACGGTGCCGCCGTCGCCGCCGACCCGTCCAGAGCCGCGATCGAGCGACTGACCGACCTGTGGGCCGACCTGGGCAGCTCGGACGTCTTCGGCGGCGGGCCGGCAAAGCGGCTGGCCACCGTCGTCCAGCACGGCTACCTGCACTCGAACGCGCCACTGCGCCGGATTCTGAAGGCGAACCTGCCGTCCTCGTTCGATCGGCTGGCGGTGCCCTTCCAGTGCGTGGCCGCCAGCGTCGAACGGGCGGCGGCCCACTGGTTCGACCGCGGCCCGCTGGTCGACGCCGTGCTCGCGTCGTGCGCGGTGCCCGCGCTGCTACCCCCGGTGAAGATCGGGGACGAGCACTTCGTCGACGGCGGCCTCATCGACAGCACCCCGGTGGGCCGGGCGGTGGCGCTGGGCGCGCGAACGGTCTACGTCCTGCACGTCGGGCGGATCGAACGGCCGCTGCGCCCCGGCCGCTGGCCCTGGGAGGCCGGCCTCGTGGCCTTCGAGATCGCCCGCCGCCGCGGCTTCGCCGACGCGATGGCAGCCCTGCCGGCGGACGTCGCCGTCCACCTGCTGCCGATCGGTGACGCCACCGGGGTACCGCTGGTCGGGCTGCGGTACCGGTCCGCCAACGGGGTCCGCCGCCGGGTCGAACGGGCCCGCCAGGCCACGGCCGACTATCTCGACCTCCTGGCCGCCCCGGGGCGTGGGGCGTGAGAGTGCCGCCGAGGGCGATCCGCCGGCTCGTGGTCGATCCCCTGTTCGTCCCGGTCGCGGCGGCTGGCGCGGTGCTGGGTGTGCTGGTCGCTTTGCTCGGCCTGGCCAGCGTGCCCGTCGACCGCCGGTTACGGGTGTCCCGGGTGGCGGCCCTGGCCGGGGCCTATCTCGCCGCCGAGGTCGTCGTGATCGTGAGCGGTTTCGGGCTGTGGCTGGCCCGGCCGCTGCTCCGGGCCAGGTGGGAGGAGGTCCACCTGCGCCTGCTGCGCGGCGTCCTGGGCTTTGTCACCGCCGCCGCCGGGCGGCTGGTCGCGTTCCGGCTGACCGTGCGCGAACCACCGGCGGGCACTGTCGACTGCGCCGGCCGACCCGTCCTGGTCGCCAGCAGGCACGCGGGGGTCGGCGACTCCTTCGCCTTGGTCCACCTGCTGCTCGACCGTTACCAACGGACGCCGCGGGTCGTGCTCCTGGCGAGCCTGCAGCTCGACCCGGCGATCGACATCCTGCTCGGCCGGCTGGGCGCCTGCTTCCTGCGCACGGAGGGCGCCGACCCTACGGCGCCCGCCCGGGTGCACGACCTGGCCACCAGGCTGACGTCCCACGACGCCCTCGTCATCTTTCCCGAGGGGGCGAACTTCACCGCGCGACGCCGCCGGCGGGTGATCCGCGGGCTGCGGCTGCGCGGCCAGTCGAGCCGGGCCGCGGTGGCCGAGAACCTCACCCACGTCCTGCCGCCCCGCCCCGCCGGCGTGCTCGCCGCACTGGACGCGCGAACCGTGGGGGGAACGGCCGTGGTCGCCCACACCGGCCTGGACCTCCTGGTCACACCAGGTCTCGTCTGGCGGGCCCTGCCCCTGACCGCCCCGATGGAACTGCGCTGGTGGTGGTTCCCCACACCCGAACTACCCCCCACCGGAACAGAACGCGCCGACTGGCTGACCATGAACTGGGCGGTGGTGGACGCCTGGATCGACTCCCGCCGCCCCCCAACCCCCGAATCCCCGGGTCCCGAACCGATGCGTGGCGGGTGAGCGCGTCATCCTTATGGCGAGAGAGAAATCAAACGGCGAGCAGGACGCCCTGGCGCGTGCCGGTTTTATCTGATGGATGACGCTCTGGCGGTGCTGTGGGCCGTGGCTTCGCTTCTCGCGCGGGCGGGGGCGGCATCGCCGGCTGGCCGGGTGTCTCCAAAAAAGTGTGGCGGGTGGGTGAGCCCATGGGCTCACCCACCCGCCACACATCTGGAGCGGTGGGGATATTGAGTCAGCTGGGGAGGGGGCGGCGGCCGGCGAAGCCGAGGTCGGCCCGGTGGTACCAGGCGAGGTTTGGCTCGCCCTCGATCCAGCACAGCAGCACGTTCTCGCCGTCGAGGACGGCGGGGAAGTCGATCAGCAGCGGGGCCGCGCCCTTGACCTGGATGCCGTGGTCGGGAAACCAGGCCAGCGCTTCGGACAGCCAGGCCTGCAGGGCTTTCATCTCGGCGAGTCCCCCTTTGGGGGACGACGCGCCATCCGCCAGTGCGGCGCTGAGTTCGGTGAGGTCCGCCCGCCGCGCGACGAACTCGGCGGCGCGCTCGTGGATTTCGGGCATAAGGGCACGGGCCTCGTCCACGGAGAACATCTGGTCCACGTAGTCCAGTCCATCATGCCCGGACGTCAATGGGCCCAGGCGGGTGGCACCGACCGGCACGCGCGTTCGTGGATCATCGGGTCCGCCGCGGGCCCGCCAAGCCGGTCGGGGGAGGGCGGGGTCAGGATCGGCGGGCCATCTTGATGGTCTTCTCGAGCTGGTCCCGGTCCACTTCGGCGGAGCGGCCGTTCGTGGCGACGGTCGGGATCTGGTGGCCGCCGCCGAGGACCAGGTCGGTGGTGTGGCGCATGCCCATGTCGCGCTGCTCGACGTCGAGGATGGTCTCCTCCACCCGGTACAGCTTCTCGATCTTCGCGACCTTGGCCTCGACCTGCGCGGCGACGATCCGCAGCCGCCGTTCCGCCTTGGCGAGCCGGCGCTCCAGCCGCCGGTCGACGACGTTGGGCATCGGCTCGTCGCGCTCGGTCGGGTCGTGCAGGTAGAGCTCCACGGCCACCGCCACCAGCGGGATGAGCGCGGTGAACAGGATCGCCGGGCCGTCGCCGCCGTCGCCGGACGCGCCCTGGATCCGCACCAGCACCCCCGCGATCGACAGCAGCAGGAAGATCGTCGAGGTGAGGGTGAGGGCGAGGGCGGACGTCCTGGTGGTGACGAGCTGTTCGCGGACCTCCTGGTCCATCTTGACCTCGCCGACGTCCGCGGCCTTGAGGAGCTGGATCTGGGCCCGGGCCAGGATCGCGCTCTTGATCGCGTGGGCGAGCACCATTCCGGCGATGAAGACCGCGATGCCCAGGATGCCGCCGAGGAACCAGCTGACGCCGTAGTCGGCGGCGTCGGTGAGCACGCCGTAGGCGTCGGCGAAGACGAAGAAGTCGAGGGAGGCGAGCACCAGCAGGATGAGGTGGCGGACCGCCGGCGCGAACTGCATCTGCGGGATGCGTTCCTGGATGCCGACGCTGCGCCAGAGCCGGCCCTGTTCGACCTTGTTCTTGATCAGCTCGGTCCGGCGTTCCCGCCGCTCGGCCCTGGAGTCGATTTCCATCCGGAGCTCGGCGATCAGCTCCTCCAGGGTCCGGGCGTCCGCTCGGACGGCGGCGCGGACCTCCTGGATCTCCGCTTCTTCCAGGCTCTTCAGGACCTTGGGGCGGGTCTCGGCCCCCGCCAGGGCGATGTCGGCGTCCCCGACCTGGCGGATGAGCTGCTTGGCTAGACGGCCTGGCCGATTTCCCCTGCGCAGCACCTGAGGGTCTCTCTTCCGTGTCTTCGTTCGGGCGGCCTCAGCTGTCTGGACGGTTGCAGCCGGCTGGACGGCTTGCGCGGTCTGGACGGCCTCGTCGAGTCCGGTCAGCCTCAGAAATCAGAAATCAGAAAGCAGGACGGTCCTGGAACCTGGGACGGGCGGGAGAACGTCAGTCGATCGGCCGGGCAAAGGTCCCCCCCACGAAACAGAGCATCGCGCAGACGATCCCGAGCACCGAGGCGACCATGGCCTCCCGGGCGCCCTCCGTCTCGTCGCCGGCGAAGACCATGGTCAGGACGAGGGTGCCGACACCGACGACGGCACCGATCGCGCCGAGCAGGAAGCGTCGGGCGATGGTCTCCCGCGGCGGCAGGCTCGACAGCGCGTCGATGGGGGCGATCCGGCCGGCGCGGGCGCGGTTACCGACCCGGCGGCGGATGTCGCGCAGGCGGAAGGTGTTGCCGGCGATGAAGAAGCTGACAGCGGTCACGATCATCGACCCGGTGACGGACACCCGGGCGAACGGCGACGACAGGGTCAGCCAGACCCACGTCTCCAGGACGGCGAGCAGGGCGAGGCAGGTCAGGATCACCACGGTCGACCGCATCAGGGCCGGACTGAAATGTTGGTCCTCGGGCTCGAACAGCAGGCCCATCGGTCGTCTCCTCGCGGTTGCGTCGGCCACGGGCACTCGCGGCACCGCGGTGTGCGTCCCGGCGGAGGGCGTGGCTGCGATCCCCGGGCTTGGCGCACCCCCCAGCTGGGTGATGGGGGCGGCGTCAGCCGCAGTCACTGCTGATCCGTCGACACAGCTCGCCCTTCAGATAGCGGGCGATATCCTGCTGAGGCCTGGTCGCCGCCCCCTCGTTCACACCGATGAAGCGGACCTTGCTGTTCGCGATCGCCGTGAGCTGCTGGGTCTCCGGGGAGAAGCAGCGGCGCACCATGGCCTCCGCGATCTGCACCGACGCCTTCTTCCCGTCCACGTTGAGGCAGTCGGAGGCCTGGCCGGTACCGAGCAGATCGCTCCAGACCACGACGGTGACCGCGCCGATCTCGACGTTGGGCGCCGCCCGCAGCGTGGCGATCTCGTCGTTCACGCCGGAGAGCAGGCCGGTGACGCTGCCTGTGGGGCGGACCTGCTCGCTCTGCACGACGTGGTCGACCTCCTCGGTGAGCGCGTCGGTCGCCGCGGTGCGGTCCTTCTCTTCGCGGGTGTCGTTGTTCCGGTCGATCCTGAAGACGGCTCCGCCGTCGAGGCAGTCCGAATAGGTCAGGCCGGCGTCCCCGCCGCCGCTGGCGACGAGGCGGATGTACTGGCCCTCCCGCAGCGCGGCCTCGAAATAGGGCCGCAGGCCCTCGGAGACGCGGGTGGCGTTCTCCGGCGAGTTGTCGGAGACGTCCAGATAGAGCATGAGCAGCGGGGCGCCGCCCTTGGGCGCGTCCTCCTGGTAGCGGGTGCAGTCGAGCGGGCCGCCGGCCTCCCGCCCGAGCATCGTGTCCATCGCGTCGCAGGAGGTGAGCAGGGGCAGTGTGAGCAGCGCGGCGGCGAGCAGACCGGCCCCGCGGGCGCGTGGGCGTCCCGCCCCGCCGCGGCGCCGGGATGTCACCGGTGCCGCGGACGTCGTGGTCTTCGCGGACGTCGTGGTCGTTGTCGTCGCCCCGGTCATCGCAGCACGATCTCCACTCGGCGCCGGCTGGCGTCCGCGACCCCGTCGGTGGCGCCCTCCTCGCCCTTGGCCTCGACCTCGAGCAGCGAGGCCGGGATGTCCTGGCTCGTCAGGTAGGCCTGGACGGCCACCGCCCGCCGGCGGGAGAGGTCGAGGTTGTGCTCCGTGGACCCGAGGCCGTCGCTGTATCCGACGACCTGGACCCGCCCGTCGTGCTCACGGATCTGCGGGACGATCCCGGCGAGCGCGGTGGCGGCCGCGGGCCGCAGGTCAGCGCTGTTCGCGTCGAAGAGGTAGTCCGCGCTGACGGTCGAGACCCGGCTGCCGTCCGGCTGGGTGATGAAGCTGCTCAGCGGTGGGAGCGGGTCCGGAGCGACCGACGGGGGCACTCTCGTGGCATGCGGCGCGGGAGTGAAACTGGACGCGGCCGCGTCACTCGAGCAGGCTGCGGCGAGTCCGAGGACGACGGTGAGCGCGAGTGCCGCGCACGCCGGAACCCCGGACCGCCGACGTCGCCTGGACGCGGCACGTCCGGCGGTGCGAAACGCGTGATACACGGTCGGCCCCCAACGGCAAGTGCGGGGCCAACCATAACCGTGCCGAAAAGCACCTTGTCACCCAGGCTTGGGCGTTGTGTCGACTGTGGGATTAATCCGTATTGCGTTGATGTATGACATGTATCGATCATGTTTGTCGCTGTTCGGTCCGGTGGGTGCCAGTCACCGGTGATTGCGGTGCCGTGTGCCGTATCGGCCGAACAGGGTGGGGCGCGACACCGTGTGTCCGGTGTCGCGCCCCACCCTGTTGTCGCGTATTTCTGTTCCGGGGCGGCCGATCAATAGCTGGTGGTGGTCGTCCCGCGGCTGTGCGAGCGCCGACGGAGCCGCCGAAGCCCGCGAGCTCCGGCACGGTCGGCCTTGTTGACGTCGCGTCGGGCCTCACGGCGAATCCTGGGCAGCAACCTCATCGCCTTCTCCTTCGGCTCGTTACCGGGTGTTCTCCCCACATGGGGTCGCATTGTCCGTTCGTCGACCTGTTGCAGGGATTCCCCAAACGATGCCGTTAACACCTGCGATTTCGGAACTGTCCGGCAGACCGTGAGCGGCCCCCGCGCGGCAGCTGAGCGAAGCGTCTCAGCGGCGGCGCGCGGCGTTGACCGCCAGGACCGCCAGCGGCGGGATCACCATCGAGGCCAGCATCATGCCCAGCGCCACCGGGATGGAGTAGAGCCGCACCACCGCGCCCGCCAGCACGAACAGCGTCAGGCACAGCGCCATCGAGACCAGGTACCTGCGCTGTGCCCGCCGGCCGAGGTCCCGCCTGAGGTGGTCCTCGTCCGACCAGGTGGCCCAGGTCTCGGCCCCGCCGGTCACCTCGTACGGCGGCGGCCCGGCCGGACCGCCGTCCGGTGCCGTGGCCTGGCCGGGCGGCACGACCCACTCGGCGGCGTCGGCCGGTGGGCGCCGGCGCGAGCGGCGCCGCCCACCGGAGACCCCGCGCGGCCCGGGGTGTGCCCGCCGGTCCGGGCCGCCCCGGCCGCCGGGAGCCCGGCCCTCAGCCGACCGGGGATCGGCAGCGGCCTCGCCCCAGTCACCGGCGCTGCCCCAGCCGCCGGCCTCACCCCAGCCGCCGGCGGTGTCCGCGCCCTGGCCGGGCCCCCACTGATCGGAGGCCCGCCCGGACGCTCCCCGCCGGCCCGGGGCGGCACCCCCCGCGGGGGGTGTCCGGTCATCCGAGGTGCCCCGATTGCCGGGAGCCACCTGCCCGGGGTTGTCCGCCTGCCCGCCGGGCGTCGTGCGCCCGCCCGGGTTCGTTCGTCCGTCGGATCCGGGACGTCCGTCGGCGGGGTGGCGTCCGGAGGGCGGGGTCCGCCCGCCGGGCGAGCGCCCGCCGCCGGTGCGTCCCGGCTGGTCATATGCGTCGAGCAGATGGGCGAGCCACAGATCGTGGGCTCGCCGCATACCGGGGTCGCTCAACACCCGGTACGCCGCGTTCACCCGGAGGAACGCGCGTTGGGATCCGCCGGCGTCCGGATGGGCGCGTTTCACCACGCGCCGATAGGCGGCATGGACCTCCTCGTCCGAAGCCGTAGGTGCGATCCCGAGCACCTCGTACATCGAGGCCCGCAAGTACTGGGCCGACTGGCTTCTTGGCGTATCACGCATGGCGATCACCTCCCGGCGCCCGTGCAGTGGGGCGTCGCGTCGACCTGCACCCACCGTAGGCGGGATCTCGCGGGTCGACCGCCGGCCGTCGCGGTGAGCGAGACCACGGATGGCCCGAAGGTCGGTCGCCGTCAGCCCGGTTTGGCCGTGACGAAGATCGACGTCGACGGAACGAACTGCCCCCGAAGGGGTCCCCACTGGCCCCACACCCGGTTGTGACCCTCAGGCCATTCCGGCTCGATGACGTCGAGTAGGACCAGGCCGGCGGCGATGATCTCGCGCACGCGGTCGCCCATCGTCCGGTGTGCCTCTATGTAGGTCGGTTCCCCGGTGCCGGAGTGCTCCGTGTACGCCCGGCGGTCGAAGTAACTGTGGAAGACGACTAGCCCGTTGGCGTCGGGGGCGTCCGGCAGGCACCACACGAAGGGGTGGGTGGTCGAGAAGACCCAGCGGCCGCCGGGCCGCAGGGCCCGGGCGACCTCCCGCATCAGGGCCGCGCTGTCGGTGACGAACGGGACGGCGCCGAACGCCGAACAGGCGATGTCGACGCTCTCCGAGCGCACCGGCAGCGTGATGGCGTCGGCCTGGAACAGCGGAACCGACACTCCGGTGCGGTCGTTCAGCGCGCGCGCCTGCGCGAGCTGGCCGGTCGACAGGTCGGTGGCGACGACGGTCGCGCCCTGCCCGGCCAGCCACCGCGAGCACTGCGCCCCGCCGCAGCCGACCTCCAGGACGACCCGGCCGGCGACGTCCCCGAGCAGCCGCGCCTCGGACTCGCGCAGCCCCTCCGGGCTCCAGCAGAAGTCGACGTCACCCAGGAAGTCGCCGTGCTCGGCGTAGTAGGAGGGGGCTTCGGAATCCCAGTAGTGCCTGTTCGCGGCGCGGGCGCCGGCGGAGTCGATCTCGGTGTACCCGTACGCGGGCCGGGCGCCCTGCTCGTCGGCCACGGGCTCGCCGCCGTCGAGGCCGTCGCCGGTGCTGTCGAGGCCGGTGCCGTCGAGGCCGTCGCTGTCGAGCCGGTAGCTGTCGTCGCCCTGCTCGCCGTGCTCGGCGCTGTCGTTCCCGTGGGCGTCGATCTCGGAGGTGGAGATGTTCACGGCGGCCATGCTCGCATCGCGCCCCGACAGCTCACGGGGCGGTGTGGGTGACGGCGGTGCCGATCACCGCCCGGTCCTCCGCGACGCTCACCGGGGTGTAGACCACCGTGCCGGTGCTGTCCCGGTCGATCAGCCGGCCCCGCCGGCTCTCACCGACGAGGCGGGCCCGGCCCTCCAGGGAACCGAGGCCGACCTCGCGGTCCACCGGGCCGAACGGGCCGGTGCCGGCCAGGCCCGCCTGCTCCGGAGCCTGGGTGGCGTACACGCGGACCACAGATCCGGGCACGGTCGTCCAGCGCAGCACGGTACCGCCGAGGGTCTCCCGCGCCTCCAGGTCGACGACGGCGCGCGGTCTGGCGATCACCCGGGCGGTGACCTCGGCGCACGCCGCCGGGCGCAGCCCGTCCGACTCCTCGCCCGCCGCCACCCACACGCGGTAGCGGTAGACCGCGCCCGCCTGCACGTCGCTGTCGACGAAGGCCCCGCCGAAGCCGCGGTACCGCCGCATCGCCCCGCGCATCGAGGACGTCTGGTCGTGCGTCCGTTCGATGATCACCTCGTCGCGGCCCGGGACGGGACGCCAGGACAGCGCGACGGCGTCGTCCGTCATGTCGGCGCGCAGCGCGGTCACCGGCGGCAGCACCACCCGGGCGGGGCCGCGGGCGGGTGCCGACCGGGCGCCACCGCCCGCACCCGGCCCGATCGCGATGACCTCGTGCCACACCTGGACGCCCTTGGGCACCCCGGCGTCGAACAGCTCGGTCGCGGTGGTGCTGCCGAGACTGCGCTCCCGCCGCCCGCCGGCCGCGGCGGCGTCCGGGACGACCCGGATCACCCGGTAGGCCGCGGCGCCCGGCGAGGGCTCCCAGGTGATCAGCAGCGCGCCGTCCTGCTCGACGACGGAGACTTCGGTGGGCGGTGGCGGCGTGCCGACCGGCTCGTCCGCGGCACTGTGCCGCTCGGCGTCATCGTGCCCGTCGGGCTCAGCCCCGGTCTCGACGGGTGCTGGCCCGCCGGGACGGACGGGCGGAATGCCGGCGAGGGTCGTCGGGGCCTCGGGGTCCACCCGGGGTACCAGCCCGGGTGGCTGGATCCGACCGCTGCCGAACTCCGGCTCGCCTTCCAACGTGCCCGGCGCCCGCCAGGATTCGGCACCGTCCGCACCGTCCGCACGAGCCTGCCAGCCCAGCCCGTCGGCGCGCACGACCGGACGGCCGGCCCGGTTCCCGAGCACGGCGGTACCGGTCGCGGTCGCGCCGCCGACGGGCGAGCCGCCTCCGCCTCCCGCGGCCATCCCGCTCCTGATCAGTGTGTCGAGCATCGACCAGGCCACCCCGGCCGGCAGCCGCCGCTCCGGCTCCTTCTCCAGCAGTCCGGTCAGGACGTCCGCCAGCGGGCCGGCGAGCCGCATCGGCGTCGGCGGGTGCAGCAGCACCGAGGCGAGCATCGCGCCGAAGCTCTCCCGCTCGAACGGCGGTCGGCCCTCGACGGCGAAGTACAGCGTTCCCCCGAGACTGAACAGGTCGGCCTCGAAGGTGGCCGGAGCGTTGTTCAGCCGCTCGGGTGCCATGTACAGCGGGGTGCCCAGTACTCCGGTCACGGTGAGAGTCGGATCGCCGTCGCCGGTGGCGATTCCGAAGTCGGTGAGCACCACGCGCCCGTCCGTGCCGATCAGAACATTGGACGGTTTCACATCCCGGTGCACGATTCCCTGGGCGCGGGCGGCGAGCAGCGCGTCGATCATCGCGACGCCGATCCGGGCGACCTGCGGCACCGGCAGCGGCCCGTCGTCCCGCACCACCTCGAACAGCGACCTGGACGGGACGAGCTCCATCACGATCCACGGCAGGCCGTCCTCGAGGACGACGTCCAGGATGGTCACCACGTGCGGATGGCCGCGCAGCTTGGCCGCGTGCCGCGCCTCGCGCAGCGCCCGCTCGACCCGTTCGGCGCGCTCGTGGTCGGGCACGCCGCCGGCGAACTCGATCTCCTTGAGCGCCGCCTCGGTCTCCAGGACCTGGTCGAAGGCGCGCCAGACGGTTCCCATCGCACCGGCTCCGAGCCGTGCCACCAGCCGGTAACGACCGGCCACGACCCGTGCGCCATCCGGACCGACCGCCACCTGACCCCCTCGGCCGCACCCATCGCCCGAAGCCAGCATCCCAGGCCGGCGCCCGGACCGGGACGCGAGGACACATCGTAGACATCCAGCGGCCTTGACACGGCGGCGGTGGACCACAGCGGGCGGGTGGTCCACCGCCGGCAGCCGACTGTTACTTACGAGTAGCCGCCGTGCGGCCGCAACGACTGGGGCGGCCGACGAGTCGTCACAGGTCGAGGTCGAGAATCCGTACCGGACGGGCGGCCCACCGCTGCGGTGCCGCGGTCGCGATGACCGCGCCGTCGGGACGGCCGGGGGCGGGGTCGTAGCCGTTCCACTCCCGCGTCAACAGCGTCTGCGCGAGACGCGCCAGGTAGGCCCGCAGAGACAGACCCTCCGCCGCGGCCACCTCGGTGAGCCGGTCCCGGGCCTCCGCGGGGATACGAACATCGGCGTCGGCCACGCCGGACTCCTCTCCCGCTCACGTCTCCCGAACGGATACGGGCACGTGAAAGTACCCGCGATCCGTCGGACGGTAGGGGCCATGGCGCGGGGCAAGGCTCAGCCGGAGTAGGGATTACGCAGCGTCATGGGTTTGCGTGCGAGGTCGAGTGCCGGCTGAGGGAAGCGGGGGCCGGCCGTGTAGTAGCGGGCCCGGGTTCGGCCGACCGGTTCCAGGACCTGGGCGGTCGTGAGGTCGCGCAGGTCGCGTTGCGCCTGCTGCAGGCTCAGGCCCTCGGCCTGCTCGTAGCGTGAGCGGCGGACCCGCCCGGCCATGGCCACATCGTGCAGGGCGCTCACCACACGCTCGTCCAGACCGGTGCTCTCGGTGAATTCCGCGAGCGCCCCCCACACCCGCCCGGAGCGGTCGAGTCGGCCCTGAACGGTCTGGGCCTGCTGGTGGTAGGCGGTCAGATTGAACCGGATCCAGCTGGAGACGTTTTGGCCGGGAAGGTACGTCGCGCCCCGGTCGCTGAGTTCGCGGTAGTACTCCCAGGTGTTGCCGGGCCGGCCGAGCCACGCCTCGACCGACGAGAACTCCGGGGCCAGGACACCTTCGCGGGCGATCATGAGCGTCTGCAGCGAACGGGACATCCGGCCGTTCCCGTCAGCCCAGGGATGGATGGACACCAGGTGCAGGTGAGCCATTGCCGCCCGTACCAGCGGATGGGCGCCGTCGGCGGCGTCGAGCCAGCCGATGAGCTCGTTCATCAGCGCGGGGACGCCCTCGGCGCCCGGGGCTGTATAGGCCGCGATGCCGGGGTCGCGGGCGTCGGTGACGTAGACCGGGCCCCGGCGCCACTGCCCGGCCGGCTTGCGCACGGTGTGCCGGTGACCCTGCAGCATCCAGTGCAGCGCGTTGAGCAGCCCTTTGCTGTAGCTGAAGTCCTCGGCATCGTGGAGCGTCTGGATGTACGTCATCATCCGCTGATAGGCGAGGGTCTCCTCGCGGTTCTCGTCCGAGACCTCGACATCCCGCTCGCCGGCCATCAGATCCTGGACGTCGATCGTGGACACCTTGAAACCCTCGATGGAGTTCGAGGCCGCGACGGCATCGGCGGTCAGGAACTTCCGGAGCCCGTCAGTCCATTTCGGCGATGTGGTCTGGATCTGGTGCCGCAGCGCATCCCGCAGGCCGTCGATCTCGCCGAGCACCTGATCGTCGGCGGGCCCGAGGGCCGGAGTGGGATAAAGCATGCATCAACGATAGATTGACACAGTCATCACGTCGAGCGAGTCGGGGAGACCCGCGTGGCGTGGCCTGCCGCTCCACTGTCAGACGGCGCGGGGCAGCGTGATCCGGCCGTGCGCGGTGAGCGTCTCCAGCGCTTGCAGCGTGACGAGACCGCGCCACTCGACGGACTGTCCCGGTGACCAACCGAGCCAGTCGAACGTCCAGCCGCCGTCGGCGCGGGCCGGCTCGGGAACCTGGTCGAGGAAGGCGAGGGCGAACTTCAGCAGATAGCCGCTCAGCTCGTCCGGGCGCTTCAGCGTCGCCCAGCACCACTCGGTCGCGCGCCGCAGCCAGGGCTCGCGGGAACCCGCCTTCCACAGCGCGGCCGCGATCCAGGCGGCGGCATCGGTGACCATCGGATGGTCGATCTCGCCGATCGTGATGATCACATCCAGGGGGGCCTCCGGCAGCGGCACGGCCTGCTCACCCCACACGAGCGCCGCGTCGACCTGCCGGTCGCGCAGCTCCGAACCAAGGCCGTCCGGCGGCTGACCCGCCCGAGAGAACCCTGATCGAGCACCGCCGTTTCGGTTACTCGCTTCAATCTCCCCATTGATCGGTTTTTGGATACGTTCCGTATCCGAACTGGGCATTGGGTTCTTTGGGGGGACGGGGCATGAGAGTTCAATATGTGGGGCGTCGGCTGCGGAGAACCGGCCGGAGCAGACGTATGACGGTGGTCGGTGCCGTCGCGGCGCTCGCGGTTTTCGTCACGGTAAGTAGCGCTCTGGCGGCGACGGTCCGTCCAGGGCAGTTGCGGCTGACGACCAACTCGGTGGTGAGCGGGGCACAGGGCGTCGGGTTGAGCCTGGTCTACACCGCTCCCAGCGGGGCGGTACCCGGCACGGTGGGCGTGCGGGTGCCGGCGGGCTTCTCGACTCCGCAGACCGGTTCGGCGTCCGCCGAGGGCTTTCTGAGCACGAGTTCGGCGTGCGCGCAGTTCCAGATCACGGGGACCGCCGCGCAGCCGGACGGGTCGACCGCCGTCACGGTGGCGACGAACTGCGCCGCCGGGCAGACCGGAACCATTTCGTACGCCGGCGTCACGGTGCCGACCGCGCCGGGCAGCTACGCGTTCCCGGGCACGTTCACGCCGGTCGGCGCCGCGCCGATCCCGTTCCCGACGACCGACACGATCACGGTGAAGGCCGGGGTACTGGCCACGCTGGCGATCAGCCCGACCACCGCGACGATCGCCCCCGGGGCGACGCGGAACTACACGGTGCAGGGCTTCGACGCGGCCGGTAACCCGCTGTCGAACCTGGGCGCCTATCTCACGATCGCCCCCGACGGCAGCTGTACCCAGTCGACCTGCACCGCGACCGTGCCCGGCGCGCACACCGTCACGGCCAAGGCCAAGGGGCTCACCGCCACCGCGACGCTCACCGTCGTCGGTTCATCGGACGCGGACCTGTCCATCGCCCAGACGGTCAGCACCGCCACGCCGGCCTACGGCAGTGCGGTGACCTTCACGACCACGGTGACGAACACCAGCGCCACGGTCACCTCGACGGGTGTCACCGCCACCGTCCCGGTACCCGCCGGGCTGGCGTCGCCCGCCGCGGCCCCGTCGGGTTCCACGTCCTACAACCCGTCGACCGGTACGTGGACGGTCGGTTCCCTGGCTCCCGGGGCCAGCGTGACGCTGGCGCTGGACGGCCTCGCCGGCGACGTGTCCCTCGGCGCGCAGACGGTGACCGCCAGCGTCACGGCGGACACCCCCGACGCGAACTCCGCCAACAACACCGCCTCGGCCAGCGCGACGCCCCGGCCGGCGGCGATCGGTGTCGTCATCACCGCCGACCCCGGAAACCCCCCGCCGGACAACGTCGACATCGGTGTTCCCGGCACGGTGAGCTGGACGGCGACCCCCGTCAACGCGGACAGCCCCGCCGCGGCCACTCCGCCCGGGACGATCTTCTGGACCTGCGAGTCGGTGAGCGGCAATCCGTGCCCGGTCGTCCCGGCGCTCCTCCCGGGAAGCGACATCCGGGTACTGACGTTCGACCGCGGTCAGTTCTCCGGCGTCGACACCATCGTCATCGCCGCGCTGTTCGTTCCCGACGGCGCCACCACCGACTACGTCCCGGACCCGGTCTTCGCGACCACGACCTTCACCCTCACCAACAACGGCGCCGGCTGACAGCGGCGGCGCCGCTCGCCGGCTCGGCCGGGCCGTTCCTCGGCTCGGCCGGGCCGCGTGGAGCCTGAGCGGGTTCGGCCGGACGGGGTGGGCGCGTGCGGGTCGGCGGTGTGCGGGGCGGGCCCGCCATCACGATCGCGACGGCGCTCGCCAGCAGACAGGCGGTCGTGATCTCGGTCAGGACGGGGATCGGCGCGTCGAGGTGGGCGAGCCGGGCGAGGACGAGACCGCCGGCCGCGCCGACGGCGGCCGCGAGAACGGCGGTGAGGGCGCGCCGACCGCGGGCCGGGGCGAGCGCGTGGGCACAGGCCGCGGCGACCCCGCCCGCGCCGACCGGCCCGGTCACACCGGCCGCCAGGCCCGCCGCGGCGGCCCCGAGCAGGGCGGCGCCGGCCAGGCCCACCGCGGTCAACGACATCAGCAGGAACCACGCGGACGACACCGCGGAGCCCTGGTGATCAGAGCGATCCCGCGACGAGCCGGAGTCGGGGTGGCTGGGGGCATCGGGTGGCGCCGCGGAACCGGACGAGAGGGGAGCGGCGGGCGGGCCGGGGCGACCGCGGGGGTCGGAAACGTGCGCGATGACCGGGGGTGGATTCGTGCCGGCCCCGATCGAGGCCGTCGCCCGGGTCGCGTCGGCGTCCGCCTGGGGGCCGGCGCCGGCCCCCAGGCGGACGCCGACCGGCCGGCGTCCGCCTGTCGGCGCCGCGCGCGGGCCGTCGCCGGTCAGCATCGCGAGGAGGTCGCGGGCGTCCGGGCGTTCGTCCGGTGACTTGTCCAGGGCGGCGCGCACCGGTCCGAGCAGGTGCTCGGGGATGTCACTCAGGTCGGGTGGCACGGAGCTGATCTGCAACGCCACGATCTCCTGGGTGTCGCCGCGGAAGAGCCGGCGGCCGGTCGCGGCGAACCCGACGCAGAGGGCCCAGGCGTGGACGTCCGCCGCGGGCCCCGCGGTGTGCCCGCGGATCTGCTCCGGAGCCATCCACGCGACGGTGCCGACGACCTCGCCGGCCCGGGTGTAGCCGCTGTAGTCGGCGGAGCGGGCCACCCCGAAGTCGATGACCTTCGGGCCGGACCAGGACATCACGATGTTCGCCGGCTTGAGGTCGCGGTGCACCACGCCGGCCTGGTGGATGGCGACCAGGGCCTGGGCCAGGCCGACGGCGAGCGTGTCGAGCTGGCGGTCGACCAGCGGGCAGCCGTCGTTCACCGCCGCGTTCAGGCTCGGGCCCTCCACGTACTCGGTGGCCAGCCACGGCTGCGGGCCGTTCAGCTCGGCGTTGATGACGCGGGCGACCGTGGGGCCGTTCACGCCCCGCGCGGCCGACACCTCCGCCCGGAACCGGGCGCGGAACTCCGGGTCGGTGGCGTGCTGCGGGTTCGGCACCTTCACCGCGACCGGCCGGTCGTCCGGGCTGAATCCGAGGTAGACGATGCCCATCCCGCCGGCGCCGATCCGGTTGTACAGCCGGTAGGGGCCGATGACGCGCGGGTCGGAGTCGGTCAGCGGGCTCAGCACGGGTCACCGGCCACAGTCGGGTCCGCGGTCGAACCGTAGCCGGTAGTACTCGGCGGCGGCCGGATGCAGCGGGACGTAGCAGAACAGCGGGCTCTCGTAGACGGTCAGCGCGTCCGGGACGCGGCGGCCGGCCGGGTTGTCGCCCCACAGGGCGCGTTCGTACTCGGCCGGATCGGCGAAGAGGTCGGCTGTCGCCCGCCGGACCAGCGCCGGGTCGGCCCGCTCGTGCGCCAGGACGCCGTTGGGCAGCGAGACGGTGTCCACGTCCGTCATCCCCGGGTAGTCCCGTGGCCCGAGGTGGCCGGGGGGGAAGACGGTGCCGGGGAAGTACCGCCCGGGTGGGTGGTAGACCTCCTCCCAGTTCGCCGCGATCGCGTCGCGGAACTGCCCCAGGTCGAGGACCTGCAGTTTCGCGCCGCTCGCGAGCTCGGTCCGGATGCGCTCGGTGCCGGCGCCACCGGCCCAGAACACCGCGTCGACGGCGCCGGCGACCAGCAGCCGCAGCCCGTCGTCGATGGAGCCGTCCTCCAGCCGCGGTCGGCACCCGCTGCTCGGCAGGCCGACGTGCAGGAGGACGTCGCCGATCTGGCGGGTGCCCGAGTTCTGCTGCCCGGCGGCGATGGCCCGGTCGCAGAGGTCGGCGAAGGTCCGCACGTCCGCGCCGGTGCCGGGCGGGCTGGTCCCGGGCGCGCGGACGATCACGTGGAGGAGGTCGTCGTGGGCGGGCCCGAGGGTGCGCAGCCCGTCGACGAGGTGGCCGCCCCGCTGGGGGGAGAACTGGTGGATGGCGGACCCGGCGTCCACGGTCGTGCTGAGCTGGGCCAGCGCCAGGGAGCACGTCCGGTACTGCTGTTCCTCCAGGTGGTAGATGTTCTCCGCGGAGCCACCGGTCGTGACGACCTCGACGTCCCAGTGCTCGGGGGCGGCCTGCAGCCGGGTGCGCAGCACCCGCGCGAACCGGTTGTACGGCGAGTCCACCTGGCCGGTGAAGATCTTCACGTTCTGGCAGGACGTCGACTGCCGCCCCGGTGGCCAGGCCGGGCTCGGCGGGTCGTCGCGGGCGGTCAGGCCGAGGCCGACCGCCACCGCGGCGCAGAGCGCCACAAGGCTGACGACCGTGGCCCGTTGCAGGGTCGTCAGCGTTGCGCCCGACCGGTCGGGTCGCGGCCGGCCGAGCCTGGATTCCGTGGACAACCCCGCATCCTTAGAACGACCTCAGAATGACGATCCGTGCCGGACGCTGTTCGGAGCGGGCACGTCCGAACCGGACGCCGAAACGTTGCGCCGCAGGCTATCGACCGGCGATTAACCGGCAGTCAACAGCCGGGCCCCCGTCCTGTCCCGCGGTTTGGCTGTCGAACTCCGGACACCTGGTCACAGCGCGTCGCACGGGCGGGCCACACCGGGGTACCGGTGGCGCGCACGGGACGGTGCTCAGAGCACGGTGTTCAGTCGCAGTGTTCAGATCACGGTGATCAGGGCGTTGTCAGCCACAGCCGGACCCCGGCGACGTCCGCCGGCCCGGCGCCGGCCAGGCCGGTGACCAGCCGGGCGAGCTCGTCACGGTGCGCGGTCGGGCCGAGGATCACCGCGGCGGGCGCGAGCCGGTCGAAGGCGGCGCGCACGGCGGGATCGGCCAGCGCGCCCGCCGCGTCCGCCCGGCCCTGCTCGATCGCGACCAGCGCGCTGTTGAGCGGGTCGGTCCACGCGTTGAACACGGCGCGCCCGTCCGGCCCCGGGACGGTGCAGTAGCAGCCCGCGAGCCGGAACCGGTAGCCCGCCTCGGCCTGCCAGAGCATCGCCTCGGTGCGGGTCGGATAGGGATAGGGCAGCACCAGCGCCGTCGAGCCCGCGGGAACGGCCCGGACGGCGTCGCCGGTGAAGAAGGCGGGTGTCGAGACCGGCGTCGCCACGTGGCTGCGCGGCACGAGCGGCGCCAGCAGTACCGCGGTGAGCAGCACCAGCCCGGCCCGGGCGACCGGCCACGGCAGCCGGGCGGAGTCGGCCAGCCGGGCGGAGTCGGCCAGCCGGGTCAGGCCCACGGCGAGCACGATCGCCACCGACATCGCCAGGTAGAGCGCGAGCCGGGACGGGAGCGCGCTGCTGATCACCGGGAGGCTCTCCAGCGGCAGCCAGGGCAGGCGGATCCCGGTGACCCGTCCGTCCACGTGCAGGTGCCCGCCCAGGGAGAGCAGCGCCGTCACCGCGCCGAGCGGGGCGAACAGCGCCACCAGCGGCTCGCGGCGGAACCGGACGGCGATCGCGGCCACCCCGAGCAGCAGCGGAAGCCCCAGGTAGCCGGTCACCTCGACCGCGTTGCCGGTGAAACGCACGCTGTGCCGCAGCGCGACGTCGGGCGCGATCCGCTGGGCCGGGGTCGGTGTGACGAAGGTCAGCAGATCGGACACCGCGACGTTGTGCGGCTGGATGTTGCCGTGGACCCGCTGGCCGCCGAGGAACTGCGCGGTCAGCGGCCAGGCGAGCAACGCCCCGGCCGTCGCGCCGCAGGCCGCCAGGCCACGCAGGAGCGCGCCCACCCGCGCGCGGACGGCGGCGCGGTGGGTCAGCCCGGCGATGACGAGCCCGAGCGCGCCGAGCAGCGCGGCGGTGGCGAGGACCTCCTCGCTGATCATGGCCTGGGCGGCGACCGCGAGGCCGAGCCGCACCCCGGTGCGCACCGGCGGGCGCCGGCGCACGATCAGGTCGTCGAGCAGGAGCAGCAGCAGCGGCGGGAAGACGGCGAAGGTCAGATGCAGGTGCCCGTACGACTCGCCGACCAGGTACGGGCCGAAGCCGTAGAGCAGGCCGGCGACGGCGGCCGGCGCCGCCGGCACCCAGCGCCGCAGCACCCAGAACAGGGCGAACGCGGAGAGCGCCGGCGCCAGCGTCAGCAGCAGGGTGAGGGAGACGACGGGGCCGAACAGCGCGGTCACCGGCGCCGTCACCAGCCCGAGCAGCGGGACGGGTGTGCTCCACAGGATGTTCGTGCCAGTCGGGGCGTTCAGGTACGAGGTGACGAACGGGTCGAGACCTTCGGACAGGGCGTGCGGAACCCAGCCGAGATACCACGCGAACAGCACGGAATCGCTGTAGCCGTAGACCACGCCGCCCGGATCGGCCCACGCGGAGCGGAAGACGACGACGGCGAGCGTGAGGTACCCCGCGAGGACCGCGACCGGAACCAGCCCCGCGCGGCCCCGCGGCGGCCTGCGCCGGCGGTGACGGCGGTGGTGATGGCTCGGCCGCGGCCCGTCCGAGGGCTCGGCGGACTCGCCGGTTTCGGTGGGGTCCGCCGCGGTGCCGGTTGTCCGCACGGTTCCCCCTCGCTGCGCGCCCGTCGCGCCACCTGGGGTCGGGCGCGCTCCACCAGGGAGTGATCTGCCGCGACGAGACCCGGTTAAGCCCGCCTCGTGGCGTTGCGTGCTGATCTGACCCTAGCCGGCCAGGTCGTATTCCTGGTCGCCGCGTGTGACCTGGTATGGGCACAAAGACACTTCTGGTCACCCCCGTTCAGGTATTGGTCAGATTTACGCCACGTTGGGTGACCATTTCTGGGTGGGTGATCACGGGTGCGCCCATCGGTCATCGGGCTATTCGCCCGGCCCGGCGGGGCCCGGGTCGGCCGGCTCGCCGCCGCGGGGCCCCGCGGCGTGCCACTCGGCGACCAGAGCCGGCCACCTGCGGTAACGCGCGACCGCGTACCGGGGGGAGACGACGCCGCGGGGGTCGAAGACCGCGACCGGGTAGCCCAGCTGTGCCCGGTAGCCGCGCTCGGCGACGACCACCCGGCCGCCGAGCCGGGCCACGCCGATCACGCAGGGGCATCTCGTCCACCGGGGCAGCCGCGCCGTGATCAGCAGGGACGGATCGCGCCAGGCGTAGAGGCCGCACACGCAGTCCGCGCCCGGCAGGCGGTCGTGCTGCTCCTGCCCGGAATCGTCGGTGCGCAGGCAGTGCGCCTCGGTCAGGCCGTCCGGACGCCACAGCAGGAACTCGGGCGGGAAGGGTGACCAGGGGGTCCAGGCGGGGCGCAGCAGGCCGTCGGAGTCGACCGCCCACTGGCGCCACCCGAGCAGGCTCACCGCGGGAGCGGCCCGCGGCCGTCCTGCCCGGCCCGCCCGGTGCGGGCCGGCTCCTTCTCCGGCTCGGCCGGCACCGGCACCGGCACCGGTGGTGCGGTTGCCGGTGGTGCGGGGACCGGCGCGGGAGCCGTCAGCGGCTCCTGTTCCGGGAATCCGATCGGTTCGTCCTCGACGATGCGTTCCGGCTTGCCGACGTCGCCCATCAGACGACGGTCCTCCGGGATTCCCGCTGGGGTCAATGCCCCGATTTGCCTGTCTCGCCGGGGCAAGCGGGCTACCCGGGGTCCCGGCGCGGGGCCCCGGGTAGCGTTTCGACCTAGGCTGACCGCATGAAGGTGCGCATCGGTATCGGGTTCGCCGCCGTGCCCGGCCGGGATTTCGCCGCCCGCGTCGACGCCGCCGAGGCCCTCGGTGTGGACTCGTTGTGGCTTTCCGAGCAGCTCTCCGCCGCGAACGTCGACCCGCTCGCCGGAATGGCGTACGCCCTGGGCCGCACCAGCTCGATCAAGGTGGGTACCGGGGTCGCCGTCCTGCCCGGCCGCAACCCCGTTCTGCTGGCCAAGCAGCTCGCCACCATGGCCGCGCTGGCGCCGCGGCGGGTCCTGCCGGTGCTCGGGCTCGGGCCGGCCCGCCCGGCCGAGCGCGACGCGTTCCCGGTGCCCGCCGGGCGGCGCGGCGCGGTGTTCGACGAGGCGCTCCAGCTCCTGCGCCGGATGCTCGCCGAGGAGACGGTGACCTTCCACGGCGAGTTCTTCGACGTCACCGACATCGGGATCGGGGACCGCCCGGACCGTCCACTCGACATCTGGCTCGGCGGGGCCGCGCCGGCCGCGCTGCGCCGCATCGGCCGGTACGGGGACGGCTGGCTGGCCAGTCTGCTCGACCCCGCCGAGGCCGCCGCGGGCATCGCCGCGATCAACACGGCCGCCGCGCAGGCCGGGCGCGAGGTCGATCCGGAACACCACGGGCTGAGCCTGCGGATCGCGTTCGGCGAGGTTCCCGGGGCGACGGCGGCGGCACTGCGGGGGCGGCGCCCCGGGCGCGACCCGGCCGACCTCGTCCCGCGCGGCTGGGCGCAGGCCCGTGAGATCGTCGCCCGGTACGTGGACGCCGGGGTCAGCAAGTTCGTCGTGTACCCGCTGATCGACTCCGCCGGCTGGCCGGAGTTCCTCGACGGGTTCGCCCGCGAGCTCATGCCGCTGGAGACCTGACCGGCTCCCCGGGGCGGCACGGTCCCCGGGACAGCGGGATCACCGTGGGCGGCGCGGTCAGGTGATGGAGACGCCGCCGTCCACGACGAGGGTCTGCCCGGTGACGTAGCCGCCGGCGTCGGAGGCCAGGAAGACCAGCGCGGCGGTGAGCTCCTCGAGGTCGCCGAAGCGGCCGGCGAGGATGCGTCCCGACTGGCTCTCCAGGTACCCGGGCCGGTACTGGTCGGTCATCTCGGACTCGAAGAACCCCGGGGCCAGGGCGTTCACCCGGATCCCGCGCCGTCCCGTCCACTGCTGGGCGAGGTCGCGGGTCAGCCCGAGCAGCGCCGCCTTGCTGGCCGAGTAGGCGGCCTGCGGGAGGCCGGCGGTGGTCAGGCCGAGCACGCTGGAGATGTTGATGATGCTGCTGCCCGGTCGCATGACGGCCGCGGCGGCCTGGGCCATCCAGTAGCAGCCGTTGAGGTTGACGTCGATGACCGAGCGGAACTGCTCCGGGGTCTCCCGCAGCGCCGGGTGCGCCGAACCGACTCCGGCGTTGTTGACCAGGATGTCGACCCGCCCGAAGGCGTCCATGGCGGCCGCGACGAGGGCCTGGCACGACCGCGGGTCGGCCACGTCGGTGCCGACGGCGACGGCGCGGCGGCCCGCCGCCTCGACCAGCGCGGCGGTCGAGGCCAGGCGGTCGGTGCGCCGGGCACCGAGAGTGACGTCCGCGCCGGCCTGGGCGAGCCCGCGGGCGAAGCCGACACCGATCCCCGACGAGGCGCCGGTGACGATGGCGACTCGGCCGTCGAGGCGAAATCTGTCCAGGACCGACATCTGCCGCCGCCTTCGCTCCGCTCGGATGACATACCGGACGGACGGCGCGTACCCGCTGGGTGAGCTCCGCCGGTCGCGCCCGGGATCTCAGGATTCTCGGCCCCGCGGCGACCGGCCGCGACTGGTCCGCGTACGAGCGATCGGGGTGGGGCAGAAAGAAGATGACGGCGCCCGGATCACGTGGTAAGGGCAGGTCCGCGGATGCGGGGTGATCGAAGGGATGACGAGTCGGATGAGTGAACCACGAACGTTCCGCAAAATCAGATCTCCTTCGGCACTTCCCCTTTCTGGTGTTTCCCATCACAATCGTGGCCACCATCCTCGGCGGTAACTCGACCGGGACGGCGCCGGCGGAGGAGGAACCGTGGAGCAGGCTGAGGGACGTCGACTCGCCACGCGGACGACGTCGGGAAGTCATGTGATCGTGGGCCTACGCGCGGGTGACGCCGGAGATCTCGCCGATGTCCTGCTCGCCGCCGAGCTCGCGGCGCGCATGGGTTCCCGCTTAGTGGTGGTCGCCGTGCGTGACCGCTGGACGAGATGGGCCCGGTGGTCGGCCGGGATGTACGGAGCCTTCGGCATGGAGGGCGTGGCCTACGCGTCCCGCAGTGCCGAGCAGGAGGTCGACGACGAGTTCCAGCAGCGTGTCGCCGACGTCGTGGGCCTGGTGAACGTCGAGTGGACGCTGGAGTGGGTCAGCGGCTCCTGCGAACGGGCGGCCCTGCGCTACGCCCGCCGAAACCCCACCGCGCTGGTCATGTTCCGGCCCCCGTCGGCCCGGTAGCCGCGCCCGTCCCGGTCCCGGTCCCGGGCCGCTCCCGGGCCTGGGCCGTGTCCGGGCCGCCCCGGTCAGCCCCCGTTCAGCGGCCGCCGGCGACGTCCAGGATCGCCCCGGTCGTGTAGGACGCGGCCGGCGAGCACAGCCAGGCCACGGCCTGGGCGACCTCGTCGGCGGTGCCCACGCGGCCGATCGGGATGCTGCCCGCCATCCGGGCGGGCCGCCCCGGGTCCCCGCTGCTGGTGTGGATGTCGGTGGCGATGATCCCCGGTCGGACGGCGTTGACCCGCACGCCCTCGCCCGCGACCTCCCGGGCCAGGCCGAGAGTCAGCGTGTCGATCGCGCCCTTGCTCGCCGCGTAGTCGACGTACAGCCCCGGACTGCCGAGCCTGGCCGCCGCCGACGACATGTTCACGATCGACCCGCCGGCGCCGCCGTGCCGGGTCGACATCCGGCGGACGGCCTCCCCGGCGCACAGGATCGGCGAGACCGTGTTCACAGTGAACATCCGGGTCAGCCGGCCGGCGGTCATCTCGTCCAGCCGCGTCTGGCGGTCGACGATCCCGGCGTTGTTCACCAGGACGGTGAGCGGGCCGAGGCGGTCCGCCGCGGTGAAGACGCCGGGGACCTGCTCCGGGTCGGCGAGGTCCGCGGCGACCGCGACGGCGCCGGTCGGCGTGCCGAGGGCCCGCGCGGCGGCGTCGCACTCCCGGACGACCGCCGCGGCGGCGGCCTCGTCCGACCGGTAGGTGACGCAGACCGTCCACCCGGCCCGCGCCAGCAGACGGGCGCAGGCGGCGCCGATGCCCCGGCTGCCCCCGGTCACGACGGCGACCCCCCGGCCCCCGCTCGGCGGTGTCGCCTGGTCTGCCCACTCCGGCTGCGTCATCGTGATCCTCCCGATCAGCCGGGATCCTCCCGGCGGCCCCGGCCCGAGTTCCGGGGCCCATCCTGCATCGGGCGGGCTCGTCCCCGGGACTCAGGCGGCGGGACTCAGGCGGCGGAGCGGGCCAGCAGGCGGCGGCGGCGCGGCGGCGGGACCGGGACGGTGGCGGGACCTGAGACGGGGGCGGGGGTGGGGGCGGAGTCGCCGCCGGCGACGATCTGGTAGGCCCGGACGTCCCCGACCCGTCCCTTGACCGGCCGCGGGTCGAGGGGGACGACGACATCCGCGGGCAGCGCCGACGCGGTCGCCGCGCTCACGATCGTCACGCCCGCCTCCGCCATCGTCTGGAGCCGCTGCGCGAGGTTCATCGTGTCCCCGACCAGGGTGTACTCCCGGTGCGCGTCGCAGCCCAGCAGGGCCGCCGCGACCTCGCCGGTGGAGACCCCGATGCCCAGCCCGAACGGCTCCAGGCGACGCCTGGTCCACCGCTCGTCCAGGACGCGCTGGCGCCGGTGCATCGCGGCGGCGGCGCGCACCGCCCGCTCCCGGTGGTCGCTGGTCGGGTCCGGCGCGCCGAAGACGGCGATCACCGCGTCCCCGGCGTACTGCAGCACGGTGCCGCCCTCGGCCAGGATCGCCGCGTTCATCTCCCGCCGGTGCTCGTCGAGCTGGTGCGCCAGCACCATCGGGTCGGTGCGCTGCGCGATGCCCGAGTACCCGCGGACGTCCGACATCAGCACGGTGACGACGAGGCGTTCGGCGCGGCTCGCGGCGGTGGCGTCGTCGCGCAGCTTCTGCGCCAGGCCGCTGGGCAGCAGCCTGGTCAGGGCGACGTCCTGTTCCGCGCGCTTCATCAGCGCCTCGTGCAGCATGCGCAGCCGACGCAGCGCGCCGGCCTGGCCCGAGCTCGCGCCCTGGGCGAGCCGCAGCAGCAGCGCGTCGATCGCCGCGTTGACGGCGGCCGGGGTGTCGCCGTGGTCGGCGGCGATGGCGGCCACGGGACGCCCGTGGGCGACGTCGCGCAGCAGCTCCTCCTGCTCGCGGGTCAGCGTCCCGGCCTCGCGGACGGGCGTCATCACCGCGGCGACGATGTCCGGGTCCAGCATGGAGCCGCCCCCGGCGACCTCGCGGATGGCGCGGGCCAGCAGGTCCGGGTCGGCGACCCGCTCCTTGAGCAGGTAGGCGTAGCCGGACAGGCCGTCGCGCAGCAGCGTGATCGCGTAGTCGGGCTCGTCGTACTGGGAGAGCAGCACGATGCCGGTCGCCGGGCTCGCCGCCCGGATGCGCCGGGCCGCCCGCACCCCCTCGTCGGTGAAGTCCGGCGGCATCCGGATGTCGGTGAGGACGACTCTGGGGCGCAGCCGCGCGGCTGCGCGGACCAGCTCGTCGTGGTCGGCGGCGACACCGATGACCTCGATGTCGGCGACCCGGGAGAGCAACGCCCGGACGCCCTCCCGGACGATCAGGTTGTCGTCGGCGAGCAGCACGGTGATCGCCGCGGCGCTCCCGGTCCCGTCCGTTGGTCGGTGGCTGCCTGGTTCGTGGCCTGGTGTGGTGTCGCCCGCCGTGCCGTTGCGCGCCATGGTTCCATTCAGCCCGGTTCGGCCGCACCGTCGCCAGCAGGCCAGGGTCACCCGCGCGGGGGTGCTGGCACCACCTTCGACGGGCCGACTGGCCTCACCGGCGCCGCCCGCCGGAGCGGAGCCGGCCGTATCACGGCCGGGGGCGGTGACCCCATCTCGATCGGGGGGCTGGCACCACTGCCTTTCCGGGTCGAAGAGCCGACACTCGGACGGGTCGCGGCCAACGCCCGTCGAGGCCGCGCACAGCCGGGGCCGACGGAGTCCGGGAATTGTCGGACCCGTCGGCGACACTCGGGACGTCGTGTCCGTGGCGCCCAGCGTCATCGGTCCGTCAGCGTCATCGGTCCGTCGGTGTTCAGCGGTCCAGCGTTCAGTGGTCCGTCGGCGGTATCGGTTGCCGAGTGAAATCGGTTGCTGTGTGGCGTTGGTTTGCCGAGTGTTGGTTCGCGGGGGCGGTCGCCGGGTGTCACGTCCGGTGCGGTGGGCCCGTCCTGTGGGCGGGTCCGGAACGCGTCGACGAGGAGGGGAAACATGGTCGGGGCTCCTTCGGCCGCGCTGCCACGGCAGCGGCCCGCGGCCGTACCTGTGGCGTTGCCTGGGCTGGTTCCCTTCGCGCCACCACCGGCGGCCGCGGCCGCGCGCCGTGCCGGCGCGGCGCGCGCCGGCGGGCCGCCCGGCCTGGGCGACGCGGCACCCGTCGCGCCGGGGGCCGTGGGCCGCCCGGAGGCCGTCGCCCGGCTCGCCCGGGTCGGGGCGTGGCCCGCGCACGCCCTCGAGCGGGTGCGCCCGCGGTGGGCGGGAGCCCGGCTCGGCCTGCTCGCCTACACACTGGGCCAGGTCATCCTGCTCGGGCTGCTCTATGTCGGTTACAGCCTGAGCCGGCACCTGGCCACCGGCCGCGAGCCCGAGGCGCTCGGGCACGCCGTCGACGTGTGGCGGCTGGAGCGGTTCCTGCGGCTGCCCGACGAGGCCGCGCTGCAGGGCGCCGCGTTGGCGCACCAGTGGCTGCCGCACGGGGCGAACTGGTACTACGTCGGCGTCCACTTCCCGGCGGCCATCACGCTGCTGGTGTGGGTGTTCGCCCGGCACCGCGACCACTGGCGCCGCGTCCGCAACGTGATCATCCTGGCGACCGGCGCCGGCCTGGTGATCCACCTGTTCTACCCGCTCGCGCCGCCGCGTTTCCTGCCGCGGGTCGACTCGTCGGTCAGCCTGGTCGACACCGGCACGCTCCTCGGGCCCTCGCCGTACGGGAAGGGCAGCGGCGGGGTCGCCAACCAGTACGCCGCGATGCCCAGCCTGCACGTGGGGTGGGCGATCCTCGAGGCGTGGGCGGTGGTCACCATCCTGCGCCACCGGATGCGTTGGCTCGCCGTGATCCAGCCACTGGCGACGATCGCCGTGGTCGTGCTGACCGCCAACCACTTCTGGCTGGACGGCATCGTGGGCGGCACGCTGGTCGCGGGCGCGGTGCTGCTGGTCGGCCGCCGCCGCGCCGTGCCGGAGCAGCCCGCCCTGGTGAGCTTCGGGTTCCGGCCGGCCGCCTCCTCCGCGGTCTCGGCTGTGTCCCCGGGTGCCCCGGCAGGGGCTCCCGCCGGCACGCCCTCCGCGGCGGCACCGGCGGTGCCCGTGCAGTCGGCGGTGGCCTCGGAGTCGGCGGTACCCGGCGGGCCGGCAGCACCCACCCGGCCGGAGCCCGAAAGCCCCGGAACCGGGAACGCCCCCGGTGACAGGCCCGCGGCGCACGCCGATTCCGCGTCGGCCGTGACGTAGCGTGACACGGCCGCGGGAGCCCCGCGGCCACCGGATCTGCGGAGGCAGTGTGGAGACCGTCGACGTCGTGATCGTCGGGGCGGGGCTGGCCGGCCTCTCCGCGGCCGCCGGGCTCACGAGTACCGAACTCACCAGCGCCGGCTTCGCCGACCCCGGGCATCCCGGTGCCGTGCCTGCGGGTGCCGGGCTCGCCGACGTTCCACCCCCGGGCGCGGCCGCGCCACACCCCTCCGGCGCCTCGGAGCGGCTTGACGTCCTGGTGCTGGAGTCCGCCGACGACGTCGGCGGCCGGGTCCGCACGGACGAGGTGGGCGGCTTCCTGCTCGACCGCGGCTTCCAGGTGCTCCTGCCGTCCTACCCGGAGATCCGCCGGCAGGTCGACCTGCCGGCGCTCCAGCCGCGGGCCTTCCCCCGCTCCGTGCTGCTGCGCGACGGCGTGCGGTCGGTGCCGCTCGGTGACCCGCTCCAGGATGTCGCGGCTCTCGGCGGTCTCGTCCCGGGTCGGGCCCTGGGCGCCGTCGATCTCGCGAAGCTCGCCGCGACGTCCGCGCGGGCCGCGCTGGCCCGACCGGAGTCGATCATCGCCGGCCCCGAGCGGACGACCCGCGCCGAGCTGCTCGCCGTGGGGCTGTCACCGGGCGCGGTCGAACGCGTCCTGGCGCCGTTCCTGCGCGGGGTGTTCCTGGAGGGCGATCTCGACACGTCCAGCCGCTTCTTCCGTCTGGTGTGGCGTTGCTTCCTGCGCGCGGCCCCCGTCCTGCCCGCGCGCGGGATGGCCGAGCTGCCCCGCCAGCTCGCCGCCCGCCTGCCACCCGGGACCATCCGCTTCGGGCAGCGGGTCGTCGAGATCGCCGAAGCCCCCGGGGCGAACGGGCCGGCCACCGCCGGGCTGGCGGAGGTGCGGCTCGCCGGCGGTGGTGTGGTGCGCGCCCGCGCCGTGGTCGTCGCCACCGACGGCGAGGCGGCCGCCCGGCTGCTGCCCGGCCTGCGCGCGCCGCACTGGCACGGCGTCACGACGTGGTATTTCAGCGCGCCGGCACCGCCGATGCGCGGCGGCGCGCTCGTGCTGGACGCCCGGGCGAAGCCCGGCCCCGTCGTGAACACCGTCGTCCTCAGCGCGGTCGCGCCGGAGTACGCCCCGCCGGGCGCCGACCTCGTCGCCGCCTCCGTGCTCAGCGCGGGCGGCGCTGGTGCCAGCGGCAGCGGCAGCGGCGGTACCGGTACCGGTCCGCCGGAGGCGGCGGCAGCGGCGGTGTGAGTGCCGGCGGACCGGTGGTGGACGAGGCGACGGTGCGGCGCCAGCTCGCCCTGCTCTACGGCGCGGAGACGGCTGACTGGGCGACGCTGGCCCGGGTCGAGGTGCCGCGGGCGCTGCCCGCGATGCCCAGCCCGCACCCGCTGCGCCGGCCGGTGCGCCACTCACCCGGCCGGTACGTGTGCGGTGACCACCGGGACACCAGCTCCATCCAGGGCGCGCTGTTCTCCGGCCGGCGGGCGGCTGAGGCGGTCCGCCGGGATCTCACGCGCTGACCGCGGCGGCGGCTCGGCGGGGCACCCGGGCACGCTGACCTCGGCACCTGCTGGGATGATCGCGGCCGGGCCCGACTGATACCCGTTCGCGGTCGATCGTCCCGCGCCCTCCGGGCTAACATGTGTCATTGCGTGACACGTCGTTCACGGTCTGGGGGTACTTGTTGGCGGGTTATGCCGACGTGCCGCCCGGCAGCCTGCTGGACGCCGCGCCGGACGCGATCGTCGGCGTGCGGCCGGACGGGCGGATCGCACTGGTGAACGCGCAGGCCGAGCGGCTGTTCGGGTACGACCGGGAGGAGCTCGTCGGGCAACCGATGGAGATCCTCGTCCCCGAGTCGGCGCGGCACCTGCACCCGCGGCACCGCACCCGCTACTTCGGTGATCCGCGGCCGCGGCCGATGGGCGCGGGCATGCAGCTCGCGGCGCGGCGCCGGGACGGTACGGAGTTCCCCGCCGAGATCTCCCTGTCCGCGCTGGAGACCGAGGACGGACTGCTCGTCTCGGCCGCGATCCGGGACGTCACCGACCGGTTGGAGGCCCAGGCGGAGCGGGAGCGGCTGCGGGCGCAGGCGGAGCGGGAACGGCTGGAGGTGCAGCTGCACCAGTCGCAGCGGCTGGAGAGCCTCGGCCAGCTCGCCGGCGGCGTGGCGCACGACTTCAACAACCTGCTCGCTGTGATCATCAACTACACGGCCTTCGTCGGCGAGGTCGTCGCGGCGGCGGCCAAGGAGCAGGGCGGCCGGTGGGAGTCCGTCCGCCACGACATCGAACAGGTCCAGCGGGCGGCCGACCGGGCCGCCCAGCTGACCCACCAGCTGCTCGCCTTCGGCCGGCGTGAGGTGGTCCAGCCGCGTCCGCTGGACCTCAACGAGGTCGTCCACGACATGGAGCAGCTGCTGCGCCGCACCCTCGGCGAGCGGGTGCACCTGCACACCTCCGCCCACCCGGACCTGTGGACGGTGCTGGCCGACGTGGGCCAGATCGAGCAGGTGCTGGTGAACCTCGCCGTCAACGCGCGGGACGCGATGCCCGGCGGCGGCACGCTCACCATCGACACCTCGAACGTGAGCGTCGACGACGAGACGGCGGCCGCCCGCCCGGGGCCGCGCAGCGGGCGCTTCGTGCACCTGCGGGTCAGCGACAGCGGGACGGGCATGGCCCCGGAGGTCGCCGCGCGCGCCTTCGAGCCGTTCTTCACGACCAAGGCGAAGGGCGAGGGCTCCGGGCTGGGCCTGGCCACCGTCTACGGGATCATCACGCAGGCGGGCGGGCATGTGGAGATCCTGTCGACGCTCAACGTCGGCACCACCGTCAGCGCGCTGCTGCCGGCCGTGGACGGCGCCGTCCCGGTGGTCGAGGAGCAGCTCGCCGACGGTGAGCTGTTCGGCGGTGAGACGATCATGGTGGTCGAGGACGAGCCGGCCATGCGTGAGCTCACCCGTCGCATCCTCGCCCGCAACGGCTACCAGGTGATCACCGCGGCGAGTGGGTCCGAGGCGATCGCGCTGGCGGCGACGACGCGGGAGGAGGTCCACCTGCTGCTGACCGACGTGGTCATGCCCCAGCTGCTCGGCAGCGAGGTCGCCGAGCGGATCCGCCAGCGGCGACGGGACCTGCGCGTCCTCTACATGTCCGGTTACGCCCAGCCCGTGCTCGCCCAGAACGGGACGCTCGCCCCGGGGCTGGCCCTGCTGACCAAGCCGTTCTCCGAGCGGGTGCTGCTGTCGAAGGTGCGGGAGGTCCTCGACGCTCCCGGTGGCCCCTTCTCCCCGTTCGGCATGCAGACCTGGCCCCGGGCCGACTGACGGCGCCCACCCGTCCAGCCCGCGAGGTGCCTACCCGCCCACCTGCCCGGCCGGGGACGGCGCCCGCGGCAGCCGCACCGCCGCGGACCACGCGCTGGTGGCCGAGTCCGGGCTCAGCCGGACACCGAGGACGTCCGCGACCTGCCGCAGCCGTTCCAGCCGGCCCGCGGTGGCGGCGCCGGAACGGCCCCCGTCGGCGTAGGCGACCCGCAGGGCCAGCTCGACGTGCTCGGCGCTGGTCCGTACCGCCACCAGCGCGCGCGCCGGGCGCTCCAGCGGGTCGCTCTCCTGCAGCAGGAGCTGGACGGTCGCCAGCACGACCGCGACCTCGGTGACCACGGGCGGGGCGACGTCGATGTCCAGGCTGGTGTACAGCCGGTCGACGAGGACGCCCTCCACCCGCTGGATCAGGCCGAGCTCGAGCATCTGCCGGGCGCTGTTGCCGGGGCGGAACGGCGGTGGGGGCCGGTGCAGCGCGGTGGCGGCGTCCCGCAGCCGGGTCTCGATCTGGGTGATCCGCGCGGCGGCCTCGGCCGGCAGGCCGCGGCGCAGGCTCGCCAGCGACAGCAGGACCGCGGTGAGCTCCTGCATCGGACCGTCGTGGAGCTCCTCGACGAGGGCCCGGTTCGCGCGCTCCTGGAGCGCGATCATGAGGAACATCAGGCGGTCGGCGACCCGCGCGTCGCCGGCCGTCCCGGACTGGGTCATCCGGTCCGCCGCCGGAGCCCACCGCCCGGCGGTCCGCCGTCGATCGTGGGCCGGCCCGAGAGCCTGTTCACCGCGTTGAGCAGGTCGTCCGCCCGGAATGGCTTGAGCAGCACGGCGACGTCGTCCGGCGCCGGGTCGGTGGACGCGCCGGCGAGGATGAGGCATCTGCGCGGCACCAGCGGATCGTCCAGGCGCAGGGCGGCGAGCAGCTCGGTGCCCCGCTCGGCACCGAGCCGTGTGTCGATGACCAGCGCGTCGAAGTCGAGCGGCCGCAGGGCGAGCGCCTCCGCGACGCCGCCCGCCGTCTCGACGGACCAGCCGCCGTCGCACAGCACCCGGGCCACCAGCAGCCGGATCATCTCGTGGTCGTCGACGACGAGCGCTCGCGGCCGGCCGTGGGTGCGCATCTCGCCTCCGCCTGGGTTCCGCACACGCCACCTCGGTCGCCCCGAACCAGGGCCGTCTCGCCGTCTGTCACCCGAACGGCGCCACCATACGGCACGACCCTGACACTGGACGGCGCAACCGGCGAAACCGCATGTCCGATGTTCCGGTTTTTGTCACAACGCGTGCTCGGCTTCGGGGTCCGCCGGCGTCGCGGGCTGCCCGCCCGCGGCACCGGGGGCCGGCTCGGCGGCGGTGGGGCGCAGCGGCCTGCCAGGTGGGGAGGTGCGCAGCGGCCCCCCCGGCGGCCGGCCGTCGCGCCCGGACCGCTTCGCCTGGTACATCGCCGCGTCGGCGAGGCGCAGGACGGCCTCCGGAGCGGCCGTCCCGCGTGACAGCGCGATCCCGACCGTGGCACCCACCGTCACCAGCCGCCCGCCCGCGTGGATCGGTTCCCGGACGAGCGCGGTGATCTGGTCGGCGGCCTGCCGGGCCACGGCCTCGACGTCCAGCCCGCCGGCGAGCGCGGTCGCGGGGCCGGCCAACACCGCGACGAACTCGTCGCCGCCCACCCGGAAGACCTCGCCCTGTTCGAGCCGGTTCCACGACCCGCCCAGCTCGCCGCCGAACCAGGACGACGGCCGGCGGCGGAACCGGGGCCGACCCCCGGCGTCCGCGGTACCGCCGGGAGCGGGCGCGGGCACCGGGTCGAGGGCCAGGGCCCGGCGGATGCGTGTGGCGGCCACCCGCAGCACATGATCGCCCACCTCGTGGCCGAAGCTGTCGTTGATCGGTTTGAAGGCGTCCAGGTCGACGAGCAGGACCGCGTACGCCGTCCGGCGCCGGGCGACCGTGTCGAGGTGCTCGGCCAGCGCGGCCCGGTTGGGCAGCCCGGTCAGCGGGTCGTGCCGGGCCCGCCGGCGCAGCTGCTCGGTGAGGCCGCGCCGTTCCCCGATCTCCCGGCAGGTCAGCACCGGGCCCCGGGCCCGGGTGGCCGGCGCCCGCGGGTCGCAGGCCGTCGCCTCGATGTCGAACCAGCGGTGGCTGCCGTCGTGCGCCTCGAGCCGGATGTCCTGCAGCGCCCGGCCGTCCGCCGGGTCGTGGGTCGGGTCGGCGGTCGGGTCGCCCGGCGGGTCACCGGTCGGGCCGGCGAGGAACTCGCGGACCGCCGCCCGGTCCTCCGGATGCACGTAGCGCAGCAGGTCGTGACCGAGCATCTCCTGGCTGTCCCGGCCGAGCAGCGGCTCCGCCGCGGCGCTCACGAAATCCAGCCGGTCGGCCCGGTCGAGCAGGATGACGATGTCGTGCGCGCCGTGCAACAGCATGTCGAGCTGCTCGAAGTCCTGGCGCACCGCGCGTTCCCGGCGGCGGTTGGCCACGGCCAGCCCGATGACGGTGACCCCGATGATCCCGAACAGCAGCCCGTCACCGACCGAGCGGTACTCCAGCAGGCTCACCTGGAGCAGGTCGGCGGTCTGGTCCAGCAGGACGTACCCGCCGCCCGGGATCGCCGTGGCGACGGCGATCGTGTCCGGCCGGCTGGCCGAGCGCACCAGGCCGGGTCGGCCGCCGCGGACCTTCTCGAGGTCGGCCGGTTCGACCAGCGTCGCGCCGACCAGCGCCTCGTCCCAGGACAGCACCGCCCGGCCGTGCACGTCGAGCACCGAGATGCCGCCCCGGCCGAGATCCCCGGACAGGCCGTTCATGGAACGCAGCGTCCGGGCGGCGGGCAGCACGTTCGTCGGGCACAGCAGGAGCTGCGCCGCCGGGGACCCGCCGCGCAGGATCGGCACGATGGAACAGATCCTGGAGCGGCCGTTGACGGGAATCATCGGGGTGAGCGCCCCCGTGCGCCTGGCGTTGCCCCAGAGGTCGGCGTCGGCTGGTATCGGTATGGCCGCGCCGGGCGGCTCGGTAGCCAGCGGCCGGCCGTCGAGAGCGATGACGGCCAGCAGCGAGCCCGGGCCGGCGACCGCTGAGTCCCCCATCACCCGCAACACCTCGCTCAGCGCGGCGGGGTCCTCGAGCGGCCAGGGGATGTCCGAGACGACCCCGGTGAGGCGCCCGGGGTCGCTCAGCGCGTGGGCGTACTCGGCGACGCGGGTGACGAGCTCGATGCCCGCGTCGATCCGCTGCTTCTGCGCCTTGTCCCGGGCCGTGGTCTCCATCTCGAGCCCGGCGGTCACGGTCCCCAGCAGCACCACGACGACGGTCGCGGACGGGATCGCCGCCGCGAGCCGGTGCCGCAGCGCGGCGGGCGGGCGGGCCGGACCTCGGCCCCGGCCCCGGCCCCGAGGCCGGGGCCGGGGCCGTCCGGCCGGTGGGGGCGCGGCGGACGGGCTCCCCGCGGCCGGCGCCCCGGGCGTCTGGGCCGCCGCCGCGGTTATCGGGGGAGCGGTCGCGGCCACCTCGGACGGGTCGGGCTCCGCCTCTGCCACGACGCCGATCGAGTACCGGCCCCGGCCGGCCGCCTTCGCCTGGTACATCGCCTGATCGGCGGCCCGCAGCAGCTGTTCGGGCCGGCACGTCCCGCGGGCGATGGCCACCCCGACGCTGGCCGCGACCGTCACCCTGGTCTCGTCCAGGTCGATCGGCTCACCCAGCGCGGCGACGACGCCGGCGGCGACCGCGCCCGCGGCGGTCTTGTCCGCGCCGGGCAGCAGGACGCCGAACTCGTCGCCACCGAACCGGCTGACAGTGCTCCCAGCCCCAGCCCCAGCCCCAGCCCCAGCCCCAGCCGTGGCGTGGGCCGTGGCCGTGGCGTGGACCGCGGCGGTGAGGCGGCTCGCCACGACGGTCAGCACCCGGTCGCCGGCCGCGTGGCCGTAGGTGTCGTTGATCGGCTTGAAGTGGTCCAGGTCGATGTACAGCAGGGCGAGCGCGCCGCCGGTCGGCTGGCTCCCGAGGGCGTCGGTGAGCCGCTCGTCGAAGGTCGCCCGGTTCGCCAGCCCGGTCAGCGGGTCGTGCCCGGCCTGGAACCCGAGCTGGTCGAGCAGGGACTTGCGCCGTTCGATCGAGTGGAAGGTCAGGATCGCCCGCGGCGAGTCCGTCTCGTCGGCGAGGCGTCGGGCCGACACGTCGAACCAGTGCTCGTGTCCGGCGGTGGACAGCAGCCGGACGTTCATCACGGTCGCCGGTACCGGCTCGTCGAGCAGCGTGGCGACCCGTCCGGCGTCGCCACCGCGCATCAGTTCGGACAGCGGCCGCCCGCGCAGCGCCGCCGGATCGTGGCCGAGCCGGGTCGCCACGGCGGGGCTGACGTACTCGAGTCGGCCGGTGGCCGAGACGGTCATGATGATGTCCCGGGTGGCGGCCAGCAACGAGCTCAGCTTCCCGTGCCGGCGCCGGGCCCGAGTCTCCTCGTGCAGCCCGACGACCGCGATCGAGAGCACCGCGGCCATCGTCACCCCCAGCAGGGTGATGTTGCGGTGCGACCGCTGCTCCCGTAGCTCCGCGTAGAGCCGGGTCGTCGGCTGGACCAGGTAGGTCGTGTACCCGGTCGCCGGCTGGGCGGCGGCGATGTGGGTGAGGCCGTCCTCGCCGCCGGTCGTCCAGACCCGGGTGCGGTTCGCCGAGCGCCAGGCCGCGCTGAGCTCGGCGGGGTCGAGCACCCTCGTCCCGGGCAGCGAGAGATCGGTTGAGACCACGGCGATGCCGCGGGCGTCGAGGGTGGAGACGGCGCCCTGTCCACGTAGCCGGAGCAGGGTGCCCATGCCGATGCCGAGCTGCCGCTCCGACTCCTCGGTGGACACGCTGACCAGGACCGCCCAGGGCCGCGGGCCGCCGACCGGGACGACGGTGGCCCGGGCCACCTGCCCGTTGAGCTTGAAGACCGGCGAGACGGCGCTGCCGCCGCTCCACGCCGTCGCCCAGGCCGGCCCGAGATCCTCGGGCTCGACCCCACCCTGGGCCGGCCGGACGGACAGGAGCGTTCCGGCGTGGTCGAGCAGCGCCACCAGCAGGGTGGTGTCGCCCCCCGGGGTGATCTGGAACTGGGCGGCGAGCTGATGGTTGCGTACCTGATCGTGGGGGTCGAACGCCGTCCGGTCGACGACGGCCCGCAGGGCGGCCGGGTCGTCGACCGTCGACTCCCAGGTGGCCAGGTTGCCGATCAGGCTCACCCGGTTCGCCAGCCGGTCCCGTTCGATGCCGGACAGCCAGCGGCTGCCGCCGACCAGCGCGACGCCGCTCAGGACGAGGATCGCGATCAGCCCGCTGACCAGCGGCCAACCGGCCAGCCGGCCGCGGCCGAACGACCACCTGGCCAGCCGGCGCTCACGCTCGACCCGCCGCCGCTCGACCCGCCGTCGAGCGCGGTCACCGGGCGTCATCCGGTGTCGCCGGTCGCCCATGGTCATCCGCCAGTTTCCATTCCCCCGTCGCCGCCGATGCGACGGCACCCCGCCGGGACCGTGTTTGGTGACGGTATTCGGTTTTGATCCGTCGAATCCCGGCAGGGGAAGAGCATACGAGTTGCGCCGCGGGCTGTTTCACCCGACGGGTGCCTGTGGTTCTTTCGGCGTCGGCCCGGCGGCCGAATTGCTCCCGGTGTGAATCGGGCCCGCCGTCGCGTGGGTGTCGGGGTGTCTTTCGCCCGTGGCCAGACCGGTGGGTCAATCGACGGAAGCTGTGTGACCGGCCACTTCGAGGCCGTTCGGCAAATCCGACCGACGGCGCGGTGCGCGGATGGCCGGTCCGTGGGTGATACGCCGGATAGCGGCCGCGGGGTCGGGCCGGTGAACGCCTCGAATCCGGTCCCGGGCCGGGCCGCGGTGGCCGGGGCGGGTCCGGCCACCGCGGCCCGGGCGTGCCGCGCGGCCCGTTCCGGCGCCGCCGTCCGGCGGCGCCGGCGGCGTCCGGCCGCGCCGGCGCCGACGTGCCGCGGTCGCGACGGCACGCGGTGGCGTGCGGCGGCATGGTAGCGCCGTGCTGCCTGGCGCGACCATGTGAATGCATCGAGGCCACCGTGACCCTGTTGACATCTGCCCGAGCGTCTGTAAGTGATACTCAAAGTGACGATCAGGTCGATGGGCGTCGGCCCCCGGGACCGCCGTCCTCGCGGGCGGGAAACCGGTGAGGGACGCCCAAAGCGCTGTTCGTGGCGCCGTCGTGGGGCGCCCGGCGGACCCGTGGGTGACTGGCACCGGGGTGACCCTGCGCAACCGATGGGCGGGAAGCCCACCCGGGTAAACGGTGGTGAAGCACCGGGCCGGGGCATTGCGGTCGGCACCGCTAAGCGGGCCTGTGGTAGAAAAGACGGGTCGGAAAGTCGCTGTCCGTCCACCGCGGTATATCGCGCCGTCGTATATCACGGGCGCACGCCGTCCCGCGGTTGCATATCGGCAGCGGTGGTGGTGGCACGGCGGCGATGGTGTCCGTGCCTGGCGGCATCGGGTGGCGTTGGATGTGAGCCGCACGGGCGGGCGCCGATGACATCTGGGCGTATCCGAAGGGCGCTCGGATAGTCGGCCGGTATGCGTCGGCAGGCCGGTGCTTCGTCATGTCGGTGTGCCGTCGGAAGTGCACGGCCACCATCGGTATCAATGCGGCCGGAATTTCTCCGGGAACATTTTCCGGCCGCGCGCCCTCCCGGGCCGGCCGGGCGAGCGGCGCGACCAGGCCCAGGCCCGATCGGGTTGGTACATACGGGCCGAATCGGGGCCGTGCCGTGGCCCGAAGCCGCGAACGGTGATTCACTCCTTCTGTGCCCTACCGTCGTACCACCGCAGTCGACGACCGGCTGGCCGCCGCGCGTGAGCGACTGGTCGTCGCCGCCACCGACCTGGTGGCGGACGCCGGATGGGCCGGCGCGTCGGTCACCGCGGTCGCCGCCGCCGCGGACATGTCGGTCGGTTCGGTCTACCAGCACTTCCCGTCCAAGTCGGCGCTGGTGGTCGAGGTCTTCCGCCGGTCGGCCGACCGTGAGGCCAGCCTCATCTCCGCCCTGGCCGTGGCGCCCGTGGCCGAGGGGGACCCCGTCGACCGACTCGTCCAGGCGGTCACCCTGTTCACCCGGCGGGCGCTGGCGCGTCGCGGCCTCGCGTACGCGCTGCTCGTGGCACCGTCGGACCCGGCGGTGGAGGCCGAACGCCTCGACTTCCGCCGCCGGTACCGGGACGTGTTCGCGGCTCTGGTCCGCGAGGGCGTCGAGGCGGGATCGCTGCCGGCCCAGGACCCGATGGTCGCGGCGGCGGCTCTCACCGGCGCGATCGGCGAGGTGCTCGTCGGCCCGGTCTCGATGACCGAGCAGCTTCCCCGCGGCGGCCGCGAGGCCGAGCGGGTGGTCCGGGAGGTGGTGGCGATGGCGTTGCGCTGTGTCGGCGCGGGCACCGGATGACGGCGGCCGGCGGTGGCCCGACGCACCGGGTCACCAACCAGCCGCCGCCGCTGGTCGGCCACGACGTCGCCGAGGACCCGGCGCTGCTGGAGGCACTGACCCGCGAGGGTGCCGCCGGTCACGCGGACGGACTGCACCGCCTCGGCCGGCTCGCCGGCACGGCCGAGGCGCAGCGATGGGGTGACGAGGCCAACCGCACTCCGCCCGTCCTGCGTACGCACGACCGGTACGGGAACCGCGTCGACGAGGTCGACTTCCACCCGGCCTGGCACGAACTGCTCCGGGTGGCCGTGGGCGCCGGGCTGGCGGGAGCGCCGTGGGCCGCTGACCGGCCGGGCGCGCATGTGGCCCGCGCGGCCGGGTTCCTCGTCTGGGGCCAGGTCGAGCAGGGCCATCTGTGCCCGGTGTCGATGACCTACGCCGCCGTGCCCGCGCTGCGGGCCACCCCCGACCTGGCCGAGGCCTATCGGCCCGGCCTGACCAGCACCGTCTACGACCCGGGGCTGCGCCCGCCGCTGGCGAAGCACGGCCTGCTCGCCGGCATGGGGATGACCGAGAAGCAGGGCGGCTCGGACGTCCGCGCCAACGAGACCACCGCCACCCCCGTCGGGGACGGCCGGTACCTGCTGCGCGGGCACAAGTGGTTCACCAGCGCCCCGATGAACGATCTGTTCCTGGTGCTGGCGCAGGCGCCGGACGGCCTGTCGTGCCTGCTCGTCCCGCGGGTGCTGCCGGACGGCAGCCGCAACCCCTTCCTCATCCAGCGGCTCAAGGACAAGCTCGGCAACCGCAGCAACGCCAGCGCCGAGCCGGAGTTCGACGGCACGCTGGGGTACCTGGTCGGGACGGAGGGGCGCGGGGTGCGCGCCATCATCGAGATGGTCGCGCTCACCAGGCTGGACTCCGCGGTCGGCGCCGCCTCCGGGATGCGCGCGGCGCTCGTCGCGGCCGCGCATCACACCCGGCACCGCGCGGCGTTCGGCTCGCTGCTCATCGACAAGCCGCTGATGCGCAACGTGCTTGCCGACCTCGCGGTGGAGTCGGAGGCGGCGGTCGCGCTCGTGCTGCGGGTGGCCGGCGCGGTCGACCGCGCCGAGCACGGCGACGAGAGCGAGCGGGCCTTCCGCCGGCTCGCGACCGGCCTCGCCAAGTACTGGGTGTGCAAGCGCCAGCCGGCCATGGTCGCCGAGGCGCTCGAATGCCTCGGCGGCAACGGGTACGTGGAGGAGTCGGGCCTGCCGCGGCTCTACCGCGAGGCCCCGCTGAACGGCATCTGGGAGGGCTCGGGAAACGTCAACGCGCTGGACGTGGTGCGGGCCCTCGGCCGGGAGCCCGGGAGCCTGGCCGCGTACGGCGCCGAGGTCGACGCGGCCGCCGGTGGCGACCGTCGGCTCGACGCGTCCTGGCGGCGGCTGCGAGCTGAGCTGGACGGCCTGCTCACCGGCTCGGACGGGGTAACGGGTCCCGGTGGGGCAGCGGGTCCCGATGGGGCGCCGGTGATCGAACTGGTCGCCCGCCGGGTCGTCGAGCGGATGGCGCTCGTGCTCCAGGGCGCACTGCTGGTCCGGCACGCCCCCGCCGCGGTGTCCGACGCGTTCTGTGCGGCCCGGTTGGGCGGGGACGCGGGCCTCGCCTTCGGGACCCTCCCGCCCGGTCTCGACCTCGAAGGCGTTCTGCGCCGGATCCCGCCCGCCGCTGGCTGACTCTCCCCCCGGCGTCGGGTGGCGGCGCCTGACCTCCGAGGTCGCGGGCCTGCCCGGTCGGCGCGACGCGCGCGGCCGAGGCCACGGCCGGGGGCCGGTCAGCCCGGCCGGCCGGGCTGACCGGCCCGGCTCGGGTGGCCGCGCTGGCGATCAGACGTGTGCGGAGAGTGTGCCCGGAGGGTGTGACAAAGGTCGGATGTGACTCTGGGCGGTACGTCCCGTTCTATCCTGACTCTGGACAGTTTGTAGCGGTCCGAGACTCGCGCTGCTGGAAACGCAATGTAGTGTTCGCGTAACGGAAGGTGACGGGCCACCTTCTGGGCTGGGCCGCATCGCCTGCCTCCGGGGGTGTGATGATCGTCTTCTTTCTTGCTGTGGCGTCCCTGGTGGTCGTCGCAGGTCTCTTCGGACTCATCCGAGGAGTGGCCGAATGGGCCTGGATCTATGACCGCCGCCGGGCTGGAATCGTCACCGCGGCCGGCGTCACCGTGGTTCTCGCGCTGAGCGCGGTCGCGGTGCGCCTCTCCAACCCGGCCGACTCGGCCACGACCGCGCCGCCGGCCAGCCCGGATACGCCCGAGGCCTCCGGCCTCGTCGTGAAGGAGCCCGCCCCCACCCCGTCGCCGGCCACGGGCGGTTCCTCCCCGGTCGCGGCCGGCCCCGATCCGGACACCGAGCCGGCCACGGCCACCGGCGTCGGTGGGTCCGGTACCAGTTCCGGAACCGGAACCGGAGCCGGTTGGCCGGTGCCGGCCACACGGGGTGGCTCCGGCGGCGCGTCCGGCTCCGGCGGCCCGCGCACGACCTCGGTGCCGACGGTGCCGACCCGGCCCGGGTCGTCCGGTCCGTCCTGGCCGACGGGGTGGGACCAGCCCACCACCGCGCCGGGCCGCCCGGGCACACCGGCGGCGGGGAGCGGCGGGCCGAGCCGCTCGCCGTCGCCCGGCACCAGCCGCGCGCCGAGTCCCAGCCCGACCACGTCCGCGGGCACCGGTACCCGCCGGACGCCGCCCGCGAGCACCGGCACCGGTCACGCGCCCGCCGGGCCGCGCTCCACGGCCCAGCCGACGACGAAGCCGACGCCCAGGCCGACCCCGAAGCCGACGACCGGCCAGCCGACGAGCGGTCGGTCGACGACCGGCCAGCCGACGGCGCGGCCGACGATGACGATGCGTCCGTCGCCGAGCCCGACCAGCCCGTACCGGCCCTCCAGCCCGTACGAGACGGCCGTCCCGCCCCGGACCGCGCCGCCGCACCCGGCTCCGGCGCACCCGGCTCCGACCCGGAGCGCGCCGGCGCACACCGCGCGGCCGCAGGGCGCCGCGACCGCGGTGCCGGTGGGCCGGCACACCACGGGCCGGCCCACGACCGGGCGGGTCACCCCGCGGGCCGCGGCCGTCACCACCACCGCCCGGCGGCCGGCGTGCCCGCCGAGCGCGGACCACCGGGCGCGGGGCGCCCAGCCGCGGCCGCGCGACGCGGCGGCGCACCCGCGGGCCGCGGACCAGCGGGCCAGCGGCTCGCAGGCGCACCCGAGGGTCGCCTCGGCGGCGTCCAAGCCGGGGCCGGGGGCCCGGCCCGCGGGCCGACTGTCGCGGGCCGGCCATTCCAGGTGAGTCGCGACTGATTCGGCGGTGAGCAGGTCATTCCGGAGTGAGCCGGTTCGCCCCACACCGACACGCTCCCGAAAGTGTCGATGTTCTCACTCTGGGTGAGATAGGTTCCCGCGGACACTGCACCGGCGAGGCTGGGGGACGGATGCCGGCAACCGCCACACCGCGGAGGCGGCCGTGATCGTGGTTCTCGCTGGATCGGTCGCCACCGTCGCGATGGCCGTCCTCGTCGTCGGCATCACCGGCCTGCTGCGCGGGCGAGTGGTCTGGGCGATGATCGAAAGCCGGCCCGGGGCCGGTCTGGTCACGGCAGTCGGCTTCACGGTCGCCGTGGCGGCCTTCGGCGCGATGGCCCCGCCCGGCGACGACCGGGAAGCGACGATCATCGCCCGGACCTCGGACGGCGACAGCCGCCGAAGCGGGCAGGGCCCGGTGGGGCTGGAACGCGGCGACTCCGCGACCGGTCTGCCGCGGGCGGCCCCCAGCCAGTTTCCCGCGCCCGCTCCCGGCAACGGTTACGGGGCCGGCCTCGGCGGCTCCACCGGATGGCCGGGTGGGACGCCGGCCGGTCCCGCCGTCGGCGGCGATCCGTGGGCGCAGCCGGGCGGCGACCAGGCGTCCGCCAGCCCGACCGGCTCGCCGAGCGGTGCGCCGCCGACCGTCGGACCGGCCGTCACGTCGACCCCGACCGTCTCGCCGACGGCCTCGCCGAGCACCGTGCCGTCCCCGACCGGTCCGGCGACCGGCCCTGGTCCGGCGACCGGCCCTGGTCCGGCGACCGGCCCTGGTCCGGCGACCGGCCCTGGTCCGGCGACCGGACCGGTCCCGCCCGTCCCGCCGGCCGCCCCGAGGCCACCGGCCACGCCCGGCCCGGACGGGGCCTGCGGGCCGGCCGGCCCGCGCCCGCCCGATGGTCTGCCGGAGGTCTGGGTCGGTGACATCTTCGCGGACCGGGGCCGCGACTGCGCCTGATCACCGGCCCCGCTCCGGCCGGATCAGCCGAGTGGTTGCGGCGCGGCGCCGCGGGCCGCGGCGAGCGCGGTCACGGCCGCGATGTTGCCCGCCGCCCAGGCGTCGAGCTGGGCGGGCAGATCGGCCAGGGTGGAGTCGAGGACGAACACCCCCCGGGTCGGGCAGGACGCGCCGATCTCGACCAGCAGCGGCCGCAGGTGCACCTCGAGCGCCAGCGCGTGCTCGGGTGCGCCCGCGACCAGCACGGGAATGGTCGGCACCCCGGCGAGCTCGCCCTGGCCGATCTGGTCCAGCAGCAGTTTGAGCAGCCCGGTGTACGTGGCCTTGTACGTGGGCGTGGCCACGACCAGGACATCGGCCGACTTCATCGCCGTGACGGCCGCCTTCACCGCCGGGTCGCCCCAGCCGAGGAGTCCCGGCCCGAGCTCGCTGACCTCGATCACCTCGGCCACCGCCGCCGTGCCGGGCGGAAGAGCGTTCACGACCTGGGCGGCGACGGCCTCCGCGACGGCCCGGGTGCGCGAGTTCGGCTTCGGGTTGCCGACGACGCTCAGGATGCGGCACTGCGACATGAGGTTGCCCTTCTATGGTCCCCGCGGACTCTCCGTAGTAGACGTACGGACGGACCGTCGACGCCCGGTGGATCCTATCCCGTGTCACCCGTCGGTGCCGTTCATCGCGAACTGATGGAAGATCGATTTTCGTGTGTTGTCGAGCGTGTTCGCACGGAAACTCTCCGTTGGAAGGATCCGTGGGGGACGTTGGTGTGGGGGAGCGCGGTCGATGTGAGCCCACGACGCGCCGCTGAAGAACCGTCAGATCATTCCGGCCGGCTCCGAGTCGGGTATCGCAGTGACACTGATGACGCCGGAATGGAAATGGCCCGGAACGGCAAATGCGTCGTGGCCCTGGCGGCCGCGACGGCCTTGGGTGAGAGGCTTCCGCTGCAGGGGGTTGACGTTGTGCGATCACCTCGCAGGTTGCCTGGTTCACGAGTGTCTCCGCAGGTAAGGGCGGCAGGAACCGATTCTGCGGTTGGTGGTCGGGCGACTGGTGGGCGGTCGGGGCTGACGTCGATCGCGACGATCGCGAAGCCGGCACTCGTGTGAAGTGTTGGGGTTTTCGAAACCGGAGACGTGCGGCGGGAGAAGAAACCAGAAAACCCGTTTTGAAGATCCTCGAAGCGGGAGTGTTCAGACGCGCCTGGTCGCCGGGTCGCGGGCCTTCTGCCAGCGGGCGAGCATTTCGGGGGACCTCTGGGTGTAACGGGCCAGTGAAGCGACAGAGGTATGGCCGGAGTACGCCAGCAGGGTGGAGGTGTTCGCGCCGTCTTCGGCGGCATGGGCGAGAGCGGAATGTCGTAACTGGCTCAGCGTCCAGGGTCCGCCGGGCAGTGTCCGACTGGCCTGCTTGAAACATTCGGCCGCACGACGGTAGGACAGGCGGGCTCGGCCTGTGTCGAGGTCGAGGTCGACGGCGGGCAGCCGCCCGCGGGCCCGCCGATCGGTGAGGAAGACGGGGCCGGTCCGGCGGCCGTCGAGCAGGCGGGGCAGCAGGCGGGCGGTGGCGGTGCGCCAGATGATGATGTCGGCCGCGCCGCTCCTGCGTCGGACTCGCGCGCGTCGGTTGCCCAGGTCGAGCTCGTCCACGTCGAGGGCCAGGATCTCCTCGGCACGGGCGGCGGTCTCGTACAGCATCCGCCACAGGGTGCGTTCCCGGACGGGTAGGTGCTTACGGCCCAGGAGCTGTTCCACGTCTGCTCGTGCCAGCGTTCGGGTGCGCTCCGGAACGCGCGGGCGGCGGCGGATTCGCCGGGTCGGATCCGCGGTGATCCAACCCTGGGCCCGCCACCAGATGACGGCTGAACTCAGTCCGTCGAGGCGGGCGTTGACAGTGGCCGCCGCCGCGTCGCCCCAGCGGCGGGTGAACCAGGCGCCGATCCGGTCGGTGGCCACCTCGGTGTCGAGAACGGCCAGCGGGCTGTCCGGGCCGAGCTCGGCGGCCAGGGCAAGCAGCACCACCCGGTAGGTGCGGGCCGTGTTCGAGTTGGTCACCTCGGAGAGGAATGCCTCGGCCGCGCTGGCGAGCGTCGGCCCGGCCGAGCCGTGGCCAAGCCGGCGGACGTTGTCCACAGAACCCTCCTGCGTCGCTGTCGCAGATAAGCGTCGAATATCGGCGAGACTCGTTCGGATTGGATTCCGTGATCACGTGATCGTGGAGGTTCTACCGGCGATGGGTCGGGCTCGGCACAGTTCCTTGAAACCCTCGGATCACCGTCGCGAGGTGCGTGACCAGCCCGGCGAGAACCTCACGCGACGTCGTGGGCCGATCGGTTCGGGGACTCCGGATCCGGCGGGACGGTCATCGGCCGGCCCGCGGCGACCGAACTCGGAAGGCCAACAACCCATCCGTGTCGGCCACGGAACCGGAGAAGGAGATCCACAGGGCTGACCGATTGCCTTCTATCCGTTGTGCTCAGTAGTGGACATTTGTAGCGTGGGCTACGGAGCATGATTGCCGCGGGGGTGATCATGTGAGTGACGAGGAGCATGCGTGAACTTCACCAGGTCCCGTTTCGCCCGGGTGGCGACCATAGGTGCCACGACCGCGGCCTTCGGCGGCGTCGCGTTCGCGTCCCCGGCGCACGCCGATCCTGCGCCGACCTGCCTGAACTGGAGCCTGAACGACTCCGGTTCCACCGACTATCTGACGGTCACCAACAACTGCTCCCAGTACAAGAACTACAAGGTGAAACTCGCCTTCCGGACCGACAGCAGCTGCACGGGTATCAGTCCTGGCGTGACGCAGAAGTGGAGCTGGGGCTACCCGGGCCGGTTCGACGGTCTGGAGAACTGCTGACGCGATCGTCGGTCACCGCCCGCCGACCGCGGCGGGCCGCCCGGCGGATTGGTTGCCGAGGGTCAGGAACAGCACCGCTCCGGCGACGAGAACCACAGTCCAGATCACGTGCCCGTCGTGCCAGCGTGGGTCGGCCGGGCTGACGAACAGCGCCGCGGTTCCGGGGGTCACCCGGGCCGCGGCGACCAGTACGAGTACCGACGGCGCGGCGATCACGCCCGGATTCCCGTCGGCTTCCAGCCGGACTCCGAGAGCACCGGCCGCTGCCGCGACCGCGACCAGCGCGCCCAGCTCGAGGGTGAGGGCGCCCGGCCGTACCACCGCCCGCGCCGGCTCGGGCGAGTGCGCCGTGGCGATCGCCAGCACGGCGCACCACCAGGCTGCCAGCCCCGGCAGCGGCACCGCCACCCGCACGGCATGGCGCAGCAGCCGCGGCGTGGGCAGCGCGGCGACCGTCCGATGGGCGGGATCGGTCAGGACGAACGCGACGCCGATCGCGCCCGTCACCGCCGCGAGCCGCACGAGCATCAGCGTGTCCGTGGCCGCCAGCTCGACCGACGCCGCCGCGGGTGCCCCGACGAGGGCAAGCCCGACCGCCATGCACGCGATCAGCGGTACCCAGGGAAGCACCCTGAGAGTGGGCCCCAGCAGCGCCCACGCGACGGCGATCCGGCGGGTGTCGACGCCCCGCCGGGACGGGCTGCGCGTCCCGACGGTCAGCATGCGCCGGTGTCCGCCGCCGGCGAGGCCACGCCGAGCAGGGCTGCCGCCCGTTCGGTCGACGTCGTCGGCGCGGTCAGTTCGGGCCAGCCGGCAGCCAACCGGTCAGTGACCTCGCCGGCCGGGAGGGCCAGCAGCGAGGAGACCGTCGATACCGCCCCGCGACCGACGAGTAGCCCGCCGCTGAATCCCGGCACCCGCAGAACGAGGTCGCCGGAGCTGTGGCTCACCACATACCGGTACGCGTCGGTGGCCTGCGATGTCGCTCGTGCCGCGAGCCAGCCGACGACGACCCCACGGGCTCCGCAGAGCCTGACGGTGCCGCCCACCGGGCCGGTTCCCGCGCCGGGACCGTCGCCAGCCGGGCCGTCCCCGTCGGTCTCGCTGACCACCCGCTGGGCGAAGCCGGCGGCGAACTCCAGGATGCCCGACGGTGGTGACCACGAGGTGCCGACATCCACCGGGTCGGGCCGCCCGGCCCGCAGGTCGTCGTCGTGCCAGGCTGCCACCGGCGGCATCGGCAGCTCCCTGCCGCCGCTGAGCGCGTCTGTGGCCGGGACGCGCTGGCGCACCACCAGCGGCGGCAGCGCCGCGCGCCGATCCGCGGGAACGGCGCGCAGCACGCCCTGGACGACCTCGTCCCAGACCGCGGTCCAGGGGACGAAGTCCGGGAAGGCGCACAGCGTGACCACGTTCCGTCGCTCGCAGGTCTGCAGGGACGCGGGACGTTCGGTGGCCGCGACCCGCCGTGCGGTCAACTCGGCGTCGACGGGCCTGATCTGGATGAGGGCGGTCACGACCACAAGCGCGCCGGCGACGGCTGCGGCGGGCGCCGCGACGCGGACGGCACCGGCCAGAACGAGTGTCAACGCACCGATGAGGACGGTGACACCACCCAGGTAGGCCAGGTGCGCGCCGGCCGGTCGTCCCAGCAGGTTCGCGGGGAGCGGCGTGATCAGGTGCTCGGCGGCGTACGGCCCGAGCCAGCGGAGTCGGGACGTGCTGCTCCAGAGGGCGTAGCTGCCGGTGGCGAGGACGAGCACCGCCAACGGCCCCGCCGCGACGGCCCGTGGTGCCAGGTACCCGAGCAGTACCCCCACGGCGGCCAGCAGCACGACCAGTATCGGCCCGGCGGCGAGCTCGGCCGGGTCTGGTCGGCCGGCGGCGTCCGGTACGCCGGCCAGCCCGATCATCCGGGCGGCGACGAGCACCGAGCCGAGCACACCGAGGGGGAGCGCGGCACCCAGGTGCGCGGCGGCCCTGACCGAGCGCGGCAGCGGGAGTACCCGGTAGAGCCGCTCGGTGTCGTGGCGGTGGGATCTGAGTACCGCCAGGTGGCTCGCGACCAGCGCGCCCGCGCCGAGCACGAGCAGGTTCGCCTGGGTCGCCCGGTCGGCGTCATGCAGCACGGGCGGACCGGCGTCGCTGTCGCCGGCGACCCACTCGTACAGCCAGGGGAGCACGGCGAGCAGGACCCCGACCCACACGGCGGGGTGGCGCAGCAGCCGCGCCGCCTCCACGACACACAGGGCCGTGCCGGCCCGGGCCAGGGCCCCACGTGGGCGGGGTGGCCGCGCGGTCGCATCGGCGGGGGCCACGTCGGTTGCCCCGGACCCGGGGGTCGGCTGACCTTGTGACCCGCCAGCCGGTCGGCCACCGGTCCTGTCGGCGATCGCGGAGGGCTCGATCATGCCGTCCACCCGGAGTGGACGCCGGTCGTGCGACCGGCGGAACCGGCTCGGTCCGAGTGACCGGCGCTGTCGAGCAGCATGAGGTAACCGTCCTCGACGGTGGGCTCCAGCAGATCGGCTCCCTCGGGTGGATCCCCGATGTTGCGGAAGCCGCCGGTGGCTGTCCGCCAGCCGGCAAGGGCGCCCGCCGCCCGGTCGGTACTGCTCCACACCCGGCCCCTGGCCAGCGCCGCGAGTTCGACCGGAGTACCGCCGAAGCGGACGGTGCCGCGGTCGAGCACGATCACCCGCTGGCAGACGGTCATCACGTCCTCGGTGAGGTGGGTGGACAGCAACACCGTCCGGCCCGTGCCGAGTTCGCCGACCAGTTCCCGGAACCGCAACCGCTGCTCGGGGTCCAGGCCGACCGTCGGCTCGTCGAGCAGGAGCAGCCGCGGGTCGCCGACCAGCGCCGCCGCCAACGCGACCCGTTGGCGCATCCCGCCGGAGAGGCCCTTGATACGGCTGCCCCGCCGGTCGTCCAGACCTACCAGCGAGATGACGCGCCGCACCTCGGCGTGCCGGGCCCGGCGGTCTGTCATCTCCTTGAGGATGGCCACGTAGTCGACGAAGGCGAACACCGTGAAGTTCGGATGGAATCCCGGATCCTGCGGCAGGTAGCCGAGCTGACGCCGGACGGCCAGCCGGCCGCGGTTGGTGCTCGGGTCGGCCCCGAGAACGCTCAGACCGCCGCGGTCCGGTGGGGTCGCCGTCGCCAGGATGCGCAGCAACGTCGACTTGCCGGCGCCGTTCGGACCGAGCAGCCCGGTCACGCCGTCCCGCAGGACGAAGCTGACGTCGTCGAGGGCGACCCTGCGTCGGTATCCCATGGTCACTCCGGCGACCGACACCGTGGGTGTCGTCGGCAGGGCGGCTGTCATGAGTTCCCCCTGGGAATCGGATGGTGGGGTGGCCAGGCCGCGTCGTAGTTGTTTCGGAAGGCGAGCAGGACGGCGACACCGGCGGCGCCGAGCGCGGCGCCGAGCGCCTGACCGGTGGCGGTGAACGGGGCGGGTGTGCCCGCGGAGGTCTGGGTGGCGAGCACGACCACGGTCAGCCACCCGAGCCCGACCACGGTCGGCGCGCCGACCGGACCGAGCCGGGGCACCAGCACGAGGCTGAGAACCGTCAGCGTGAGCGCCGGTACCAGCCAGCCAAGCGGACGCAGACTGAACTCCGACAGCGCCAGCCCGCCCAGCAGGCTCAGCGCGCTGGTCGCCGTGAGCACCGCCCCGGTCCGCAACAGCAGGAGGCGGAAGCCGTGCAGCGGAGCCACCAGAGCGATCTCGTGGGTCGGGTCGACCCGGGGGCCGAACGAGGCGGCGACCCCGACGATCGGTAGGAGCGGGGCGAGGACGAGCAACGGCAACCCTGGATCGGTGCCGGACAGGTGCCCGGCGGTGACCGCGAACAGCAGTGTCACCGCCATCGCCAGCAGCCAGGAACGGCGCAGCACGGGAGTGGCGGCGAGCAGACGGGTGGTGTGGTCGGGGAGCCCGGCCCACAGCAGCATCCGTTCGACCCGGCCCGGCCGGGGGGCGTCCAGTTCGGCGTCGAGGCGTGCCCACCCGTCGTCGACCAGCGCCGGCGTAGTTTGCGCCAGCCGTGCGGTCACTGCCGCCCGGCAGTCCGGGCAGGCGGCCAGGTGCATCTCGACCGACCAGAGCCGTGGTGGCGCGAGGGCACCCGCCGAGTACCGCTCGAGCTCGCTGTCCTGGCTGTGCCAGCCAGTCATGGTCATCCCCTCCCCGACTCGCCTGAGTCGCAGCGTCCGGTGTGGCGACGGCTGCCGGAACGCCAGCCCTGGGGCTCATGTCAGTTCTTCGCGAAGCTGCCGACGCGCCCGCATGGCCCTCGTCTTGACCGTCCCGACCGGAATACCGAGCAGGGTCGAGGCCTCCCGCGTGCTCAGCCCGTCCAGAACGGTCGCCTGCAGGACGGCTCGCAGCTCCGGTGACAACCGGGCCAGCGCGCCCGCCAGATCACCGTGCTCGACACCGGCGAGGACGAGTTCTTCAGCGGAGGGCTGGTCGCGATCGGGGCTCCGGCCTAGTGCCTGGACGAGCCGGGCGCGGGCCCCGTGGCCACGCAGCGCGTCGATGAGGCGGCGGGAGGCGATCCGCCAGAGCCAACCGGGTACTCCTCCCGCCTCCTCGGCCCGGAAGCGCGCCGAACCGCGCCAGACGCTGAGGAAGGTCTCCTGCACGATGTCATCCACAAGCGCCTCGTCCGCGCACCGATAGCGCAGGCGCACGGCAAGCCAGGCCGCGTGCCGACGATAGAGCGCCTCGAAGGCCTGCCGGTCGTGGTCCGCGACTGCGCGCAGCAGGACGGCATCCGTCGGCTCGCCCGTCTCGTCCACCTCCCCATGCCGCATGCTGTTCGTGGAACCCGGGCGGCTCCTGTGTCCGCGTCAGCGCGGCGGGGGTACCCACGGACCGCGGCCTGTGGGCACTCGCGCTGTTCGGGGTCATGCCGGTCTATCGGATCGGCGTGGCAGATCGGTTCACCGCACCGGTGCGTCGGGCGTGGCCAGGCGGGCCCGGCGTCAGCGGGCCACCGGTGTCGCGTTGTGGTCAGGGCCGCTGGCCGCTGGCCGGTGCGTCGCCGCGGGAGGCGAACCTGTGGGTAGATCATCGATGTGGTGCCGGCAGATCGCGAGCAGGTACTCGTCCCAGAACCGGCCGGCGTAGTAGGTGAAGTCGCGTAGTCGGCCCTCGATGTCAAACCAGCGTCCGGTGCCGCTCGCGATCAGTTCGAAGTTGTACGAGGGCATCTCCAGATAGACCTTGCGGAAGTTCCACACCTGAAACAGATAACGGAGGAAGAGGAGGAAAGCGCTGACCGGCAGGCCGGTGTGCATCAGATCCGGACGGAAGACGGCGGCGACGTATGCCGTCCCGTTGGGATGGTCGGCGTTGTAGGCCACGACCTCGCCGACCGGCTCGCCGCTGTCCTCCAGCACCACGACGAACTGCGTCATGACGCCCTGGGTCAGCGCCGTCTGGAACGTCTCGACAGAGGGAACAGCACCCCGGAACCGCCAGCGGAAACCGGTCAGCTCGGACGTCGCGAGGTAGTAAAGGAACGGGACGTGTTCTGCCTCGAGCGGGCGGAGAGCCAGACCGTTGGCGATGAACGTGAGCGGAGGCGGCTGGTTCACGGCCCGTGGTTGCCGTGGCAGCGTGCCCGCGGCGTTGGGTCCCGACTCATCGAGGTGGCGGGAAGCCGTGGCGAGGAGTTCGGTGACCTGGGCCACAGTATGGAGCCTGGCGCTCTGCTCGGCGCTGACGGAAACACCGCGTGTCGCTATCCATGCGAGCATCTCGAGCTTTTGCAGTGAATCGAGGCCGAGATCCTCGTGTAGGCGTGCATCTGGTGTGGCTTGCACGGATGGGTCGGCAAGCAAGGCCGTGAGGAACGTGGCCAGGTCGGCATCGTGCTGCTGGTCTGGATCCCCCGTCTCGGAACCGGTCATCTGCGGGCCACTGTATGGGGATGGTGCCGAGCTGGTGGGAACCATCGTGCTCCATTTCGCATGCACGTAGGCAGGGTGTGGCCGGGGCAGGTCGAGAGAAGCGCTTCTCGTCAGGACCGCGTCCGGCCGTCCGGATTCTGCTGTCAACGCGACCGGTCGGTCGCCATCGACTGAGGTTCCGTCGACCCGTAAATATAGGTGGTGGTAGCGGGGGGAGTTTCCGCGAAGAAGGCGGTGACGGTGGAGATGCGGGTGTTGTCGGGGGTCAGGGTGATGATGTCGAGGCCGGTCAGGAGGGCGCGGCGAGTGTCGTCGAGCATGGCCCAGGTGAAGAGGCCGTGGTTGTGGTGGAGATCGATTCCGCTGGTGCGGCGGGGAGTGATTCCGGGGAACTGGGCGTTGATGGCGGTCAGTAGTTCCGCGACCGCTTCCGTTCCGCGCGCGGCGGACAGCGGGTTGGCGTAGGCGATATCGGGCGTGCAACAGCTGTCGAGAAGGGTGGTCTTCCGGGCGGGGTCGGGTTCGGCCCAGGCGCTGAGGAGAGTGGTCACGAGCCTGGTGACCTGTTCGATCTCCTGAGCGCTCGCCGGTTGGGCGGTTGTCTGATCGACAGGCTGATCGTTTTGCGAATCAGTCACGGGGTGAACCTGCGGGCGGCTTCGGCGCGCTGGAGCTTTCCCGACGGGGTCTTCGGGATACTGCCGGGTCGAAGCACGACGACGGTGTGGGGTTTGACGCCGACCGTTTCGTGGATCTGCCTGATGACCGCGGTGCGTATCTCGGCGTGGTCGTCTGAGCGGGTTTCGACGGCGACGGCCAGTCCTTCACCGCCGAGCGGGCCGGGGCGGTGGTAGGCGAAGGCGACAGCGTTGCCGGCACGGACGCCCGGTGCGCGGGCGGCGGCGCGTTCGACCTCGTCGGGGTAGATGTTGCGGCCGGCGAGGATGATGACGTCCTTGGCCCGGCCGGTGATGACCAGTTCCCCGTCGGCGAGGTAACCGAGGTCCCCGGTGCGCAGCCATCCGTCCGGAGTGAACAGCTCACGGGTGAGCAGGGGGTCGTCATGGTAGCCGCTGGTGACCGAAGTGCCGCGGATCTGGACTTCACCAACCCGTCGGTCGGGAAGACGTTGCCCGCTGTCCGGGTCGACGATGCGCAGCTCGAGGCCGGCGACCGGCGGTCCCAGCAGCGGCATCCGCCTGACCCTGGGCCCGTCTCCATTCGTGTCCGCGGCGACGTCGACCGACGTGACCGCGGGTCTCGTGACGGGCACGGCGTGCCCCCGCTGATCGAGCTGTTCGGCGTCGACGGTGTCGCAGCAGAGGCCACGTCCCAGGGGTGAGAGGGTGACTGCGACGGTGGCTTCGGCCATGCCGTAAGCGGGTACGGCGGCGCCCGGGTTGAAACCGTGGCGGGCGGCGGCAGTGGTGAACGCGGCCATCAGATCGGGGTCGACGGACTCCCCACCGGACAGCGCACACCGCAGGGAGGACAGATCGAGGGCCGGGCCGGTGGCCAGGAGCTTGGCAGCGAGGGCGTAGGCGGAGTTCGGGCCGACGGTGGAAGTGGCGCGATACCGGGAGATCTGTTCCATCCAGCTGGCGGGATGGGCGAGATAGTCGACGGGACTGGACAGCACGACGTCGCAGCGGCCGCACGACAGCGGCAACACGAAGCTGCCGATGAGGCCCATGTCGTGGGACAGCGGCAGCCAGGACAACATCCGGCCATGAGTCGGGTCGTGGCCGGTGGCGATATTGATCGCTTCGACGTTCGCGGCGACGTTGGCGTGGCTGATCCGGACAATCTTCGGACTGTCGGTGGTACCGCTGGTCATCTGCAGGATCGCCGGATCCCATTCGGCTACCGCCGGCGGTTCCCAGGAGCGCGTGGGAGTGTTCAGCGCAGCGTGTAACACCTGATCGAGAGGGAGCATGACGCGACCGTCACCGTCGAGGTCGTCGAGCACCGAGGTCCAGGGGGCGCCGACCAGGACCACCGGCTCACCGAGGGCGCGAAGGCGTCGACGGGTCGCCTCCGTGTAGCCGGCCGGGGTCATGGTCCGCGCGGGGGTGGGTGCGAAGGTGACGCTGGTGCCGGCCAGCCAGCCCGCGAGAGCGGCGGTGATCGCGGCTGGGGATGTCAGAGCGAGGACGACCAGCGGCCGGCCGGGGCCGAGGCCATGGTCGCGAAGCCGGCCGGCGAGGCGGCGGGCGTCATCGTACAGCCGGGCCCAGCTGTACCGCTGCTCCCCGTCGCCGGCGAGAAAAGTGATCGTTCCAGATTCCTTCGTGGCCCGTTCGATCGCCTCGATCAGATAGACCACGACTGGTCACTGCTCCTTACCGCAGAGGGGAGAGTCGAAGGGATTGCGGTGGTCGGCGGGCCTGAAATTCTCTGGCTCCGGTCCAGGTCTTTGGCTCCGGTGTCGAAGTCCGACTCCATCGCCGGGAACAAAAGAAATCTCTGACATGAGATCATGAATCCTTCTGTCGTCGATCGACTAACGAAGAAATGCGTGTCCAGGGGGATTCAGGCCAGCGGAAGACCATAGAGGAGCACGTGGACGAGAAGGTTTATCTGTTTGCGCGCAAATAGCGGCCATGGTCGGTGCGGGAAGTCTAGCATCATCAAGAAGCCGCCACCACGTTCCGCCGACCGGACCCTTACGGGTGGAACTGTTCCTTCCGTGATCACGGTTTCTCGCTCTGCATACGGAGAGTAAAGAATTCAATTGCCTGGGAAGGCTTCCGTAGGTGATCTTCGAATGCCGTGGTGGATGTAGCGGCACGGTTGACCAGCAGATTCGGAAGGGTGCCCGGAGCGGACATGCTTTGACGTACGGCGGCCTGTCGATCACGGAAGGTCGCGGCCCTGCCGTGATCGGCTAGTGTCGCCGAGGTTGTGTGTCATGCATCACAGATGGGTCCGCGTCTCGCGGGCCCCCGTCCTCGCGGGCCGGTGCTCCGGTCCGCCGGGGGAGTCTCGCCGACACTCGATCTCCGTGGACGGTGAAGCGTCCATGGGGAGATGGCGGGCGCATAAAGTAACCATAATATTTCCAAAAGTGGCATTTTGCCAGGCTATGGACGCAATCTCCTCCGTTTAACTGCGGAGAGTAGCTGTATAGGCTCTTTCTGCGTCGATGTGGTCGACCCGTGGCTTCTCCGTTGTTGTCGAAAGGTGTGTCGCGTGCAGTCGTTCACCCTTACGTAAGGGAAGAGTTAGTGTGTATCTCCAGAGGCGGGGCGTCCGGAGCGTGGCGCCCAGGGGAGGAGCTTCAGCTCATGTCTGATCCCATGGGAACGACCCGGCGGCGGATCGCGGAACTGACCGCTGCCGCTGCCGCTGCCGAGGTACCGCCGGCTGGGCTCTGTCGTGATCTCGCGCTCGCCCACGAGCGGGCGGACGACCCCGCCGCCGCCATGCGGTGGGCTCTGGCCACCGCCGACGCCGGAAATGACCTGGCCTGCTGGACGGCCGCTGCCGGGGTCCTGCGCCGCGGGTCGCCCGGTGCCGCGCCACTACCGCGTTCGGCGAAGATCGCGGTGCTCGGCAGCTACACGACCGCCCAGTTCACGGCACTCCTGCCGCTCGCCGCCGCGCGCGCCGGGGTGGCCGTCGAGGTGTACGAGTGCGGGTACGGCCAGTACCGGCAGGAGATCCTCGACCCGGGCAGCGGCCTGCACCGCTTCGGGCCGGACGTCGTGATCCTCGCGGTGCACGAGGGGGAGTCCGCCCTGCCGGCTCTGGCCGAGGATCCCGAGGGCGCGGTCGCCGCCGAGGTCGGCCGCTGGACGTCACTGTGGGAGATCATCATCTCCCGGCTGGGTGCCCGGGTCATCCAGCACACCTTCGTCGTCCCGGACACCGAGGCGCTCGGGCACCTGGCCCTGCGCGTCCCCGGGGCGCGGTCGTCGACGCTCGCCGCGGTCAACGCGGCGCTCGGCCGCGCGGCGGCGGGCGGTCAATCGGGCAGCCAGGTGGGTGGCCAGGTCGCCTTTGTCGACTGTGAGCGACTGGCCGCCACGGTGGGCAAGCGATCCTGGTTCGACCCGCGGTACTGGCACCGCGCCAAACAGGCCGTCTCGCTCGGGCACGTGCCGATGCTGGCCCGCCACACCGCGGCGGTGCTGGGCGCGCAGCTGGGCACCAGCCGCAAATGCCTGGTGCTTGACCTCGACAACACGCTGTGGGGCGGGGTGCTCGGCGAGGAGGGCCTCGCCGGCATCGCGCTCGGGGACGGCCCGGTCGGCGAGGCGTTCGCCGCGTTCCAGGAGTACCTCGGCCGGCTCCGCACCCGCGGCGTGATCCTCGCCGTCTGCTCGAAGAACAACGAGGCGGACGCGCTCGAGGCGTTCGAGCGGCATCCGGCGATGCGGCTGCGGCTGGCCGACATCGCCATGTTCAGCGCCTCCTGGGAGGACAAGCCCACCCAGATCCGGCGCATCGCGAGCACCCTCGGGATCGGCCTGGACTCCCTGGTCTTCGTCGACGACAACCCGGCCGAGCGTGAGGCGGTCCGCCAGCTCGTGCCCGAAGTGGACGTCATCGCGCTGCCGCGGGACCCGCACGGCTACGTGCGCGCGGTCGCCGACTACCCGTTCTTCGAACCGGCGGCACTGACCGCCGAGGACACCGCCCGCACGGAGCAGTACCGGGCCCGGGCCCGGGTGGCCGAGCTCGCCACGTCCGCGACCTCGCTGGAGGAGTTCCACCGCGGGCTGGAGATGGTCGCGACCGTCGTCCCCCTCGACGAGCTGACGCTGCCCCGGGTCGTCCAGCTCATCGGGAAGACCAACCAGTTCAACCTGACCACCCGCCGTCGCGGGGCGGCCGAGGTCGCCGAGCTGGCCGCGGACCCGTCCACCACGGTGATCTGCGTCCGGCTGGCCGACCGGTTCGCCGACCACGGCCTCGTCGCGGTGGTCATCGCCCGGCGTGTCGCCGGGCCGACCGGGACCGGCGGAGCCGGCGAGCCCGGTGAGTCCGGCGGGGCCGTGCTGGACGTCGACACCTGGCTGATGAGCTGCCGGGTCATCGGCCGGACGCTGGAGGACGAGATCGCCGGGCTGATCGTGACGGAGGCCCGGCGGCTGGGTTGCTCCGCCGTCCGGGGGCACTACCTGCCGACCGCGAAGAACGGGCTGGTGGCCGACCTCTACCCGCGGCTGGGTTTCCGGCCGGACCCGGCCGGCGCCGCTGACCCGGGGGCCACCCGCTGGGTGTTGCCGGTCACGAGTTCCCTGAACCGGCCCGGTCTCATCCGGGTCGTCGACGCTCGCGCGGGTGCGGCCGCCGTCGCGAGCGCATCCGCGCGGACGATGGAGGAGGTGGCCGGCTGATGGTGCGGGAACGCCTCACGCGGGTCTTCCGGGAGATCTTCAGCGACGACGACCTGGTCGTCACGGACGCCACCACGGCGGCGGACGTGCCCGGCTGGGACTCGCTGGCGTACATCAACCTGATCTACGCGGTGGAGAGCGAGTTCGCGGTGCAGATCCCCGACGAACGCCTCGGCTCCTTCGCGAACGTCGGCGAGCTGCGCGTGTGCATCGAGGAGCTCCGCGATGTCGGCTGAGCCCGGCGTGGCCGAGCCCACCGCCGAGCCCGTGGCCGGGCCTGCCGCGGCCGGCCCCGTGGCCGGGCCTGCCGTGGCCGGGGAGCGGGGCGGGCCGCTCTCCCTGCGGGCGCAGCTGCGCGAGGACAGGGACGTCCACTACGGGTCGCGGCTGCACCCGGGCTACCAGGCGCTCGCCGTCCACCGGTTCGGCCGGTGGTGCCGCGAGCGCGGCGGGCTGGTCGGCCGGTTCGGCATGATCGCCTTCAGGGCCGTGAACAACATCGTCATCCGCAACCTCCACGGCACCGAGATCTCCGTCGACGCCAGCATCGGACGTCGCGTCCTGATCGGGCATCATCAGGCGGTCATGATCCCGCGCCACTGCGTGATCGGTGACGACACGATCGTCCGGCACGGCGTCACGATCGGGTACGCCTCGACGGACGCCCCGCCCGACGCCGTCCCGCGGATCGGCGCCCGGGTCGACATCGCGCCGGGCGCGCACCTGATCGGGCCGATCGTCATCGGTGACGACGTGAAGATCGGGCCCGGCTCGATCGTCACGACCGACGTCCCGGCGGGTGCGACCGTCTTCGCCGCCCCCGCGAGGATCATGCGCCCGCCCGGCCGCGGGTAGCCGTCCGCCGTCCGCCGCTCCCGGGACGGGATCCCATCCCGGGGGTGTGCGAAACCTGGGCAGATGAGCGAACGGTGTGCGTCCGGTGCTGACCGTGACGGTTTTCGCTCGATATAGTCAGGACACAGACTAGCCCCTTTCGCGGTCGCGGCTTTTACGGGTTGTACGTATTACTTATCAAGGTAATACTGGAGGCTGGCGGGAAAAGAAGCTGAGTGATCGCCACTGCACTTTTCTGACCATGATCAGGTCACCTGAAGTCGCTGGTCGGGCATCCGCTACCGTCCCGGCCGTGTCTTTGAGTTCGCTGTCTCCGATTTCCGTCGGCCCACCTTCCGCACCGGTCCCGGCGCCGACGCCCCCGCCCATTCGCATGAATGGACACTCCGTCCCCGGAACTTCCGGATCACGGGGATCCTGGCTGGTCGATTTCCTGACCGGATCGCCGTTCACCGCGGTGCTTGCCGCGCTGGTCGCCGTCGCCGTGGTCGCCGTGGTCGCGGCCGCCGCGGGGCGGCTGCTTCGCGCTGTCGGCTCCGCGCGGGCATCCGTGTCCGCCGTGCCAGTGTCCGCCGTGCCCGTGACCGCCCCGCGGTGGTCTCACACCGCGGCCGGTGCCCACTCCCGCGCCTGGGTGACCAGCCCCGTCCAGTCCGCGCCGCGGCGACGCGCCCGGTCGGCGAGCGACATGATCCCGTTCGTCAGCCAGGCCGTGGGACGCACCGCCGAGGTCGCCAACGCCCGGGTGGCCAGGGTCTGCGCCTCGTCCAGCGCGTCGGCGTGCACCGCGGCGGACGCCTGGTAGAGCCGCACCGCGGCGAGTGCTCCGGGGGCACGTGAGCGGTCGAAGAGGGTGGCCGCCGTCGCCAGGCGCTGGCGCCCCTCGTCGAGGGCTCCCGCGCCGATCAGCGCCGCGCCGCCGAACGTCGGCAGGAAGCCCGGGTGCAGGCCGTCGAGGGCGTAGCCCTGGGCCGACGGCGTCAGCTCGCGGGCGAGGTCCTCGGCCTCCCGCAGCACCGCCATCACCCGGTCGGCCGGCTCGCCACGCCCGGCGCGGATGTTGGCCTCGGTGGTCATCGCGAGCACCGCGGTGTGGGAGCTGGGCGCCGTCGCCCGCGCCGCGACCGCCAGCGCGAGACCGTCGTCCACACTGTCGAACGTGTAGGCGGCGAGCTCGGCGAGCACGACGCCCGCGTGGGCCGCGGTCGGCGCGTCACCGACGTGCCGGGCGAGCACGAGCGCGGTGCGGGCCGACACGACCGCGCGCCCGGACATGCCGTTGTCACCCTGGGCCACCGCCGACATCACCAGCACTCTGCTGTGCGTCCGCCGCCAGTCCCGGCGCACCGCGGCCGACTGGCGGCTACCCGCCATCGTCTCGGTGTGCCGGGCGATCAGATCGAGGCGTTCGACCAGCTCGCTGGGAGCCATCGTCTCCCAGCGACGGGCCATGGTCCGCAGGCCCGTCTCGATCCGGTCGAGGGTGTCGCGGCCCCGGTCCTCTGGTGAGATCATGAGACGCGAACCGCCCAACGCGAGTGCGGCTGTGGTCGCACAGGTGGCAACGACCAGCCGCCGGTCCGCCGCTTCGTCCATCCCGCACTCCTGAGCGTCGTTGTCCGGTTACGGCGGTGGAGCCCCGGGTGGTCCGGACGTAATCCCATGATTATTCTCCGGAAAGAGACGATCTAGAAGCTACTCTGACGGTAGCGAGCACACAGCTCTATGTCGCCACCCCGGTCCGATGTCGGGACCTTCGTCATATGGTGGCGCGTTCGTGAGCGCGTGACGGCGCAGTGTGCTTGGCTTCGTCCCACACCGCACAGCCCGGCTCAGCCCGGGCCCCGGCCGCGAGCCCGGCCCAACAGGCCGCCGGCTCGTGGAAGCCCGGATGTCAGGCCGCGTCGAGTGCCTGTTCGAGGTCGGCGGCCAGGTCGTCGGCCGCCTCGATGCCGACGGAGAGCCGCACGAGGTCGTCGGGGACGGCGAGCGGTGAGCCCGCCACCGATGCGTGTGTCATCCGCGCGGGATGCTCGATCAGCGACTCCACCCCGCCCAGCGACTCGGCGAGGGTGAACAGCCGGGTGGCGGCGCACACCGCGAGGGCGGCCTCCGCGCCGGCCCGGACCTGGAACGAGACCATCCCGCCGAAGTCACGCATCTGCTTGGCGGCGACATCGTGGCCGGGGTGGCTCGCCAGCCCCGGGTAGTGGACGGCCGACACGGCGGCGTGGCCGGCGAGCAGCGCGGCGATCTCCCGCGCGTTCGCGCAGTGCCGGTCCATCCGCACCGCGAGGGTCCTGATCCCGCGCAGCACCAGCCAGGCGTCGAACGGCCCCGGCACGGCCCCGGCAGCGTTCTGTACGAACCGCACCCGCTCGGCGAGCTCCGCCGCCGCGGTCACCACCGCCCCGCCCACCACGTCGCTGTGCCCGCCGAGGTACTTCGTCGTCGAGTGGACGACCGCGTCCGCGCCGAGCGTCAGCGGCTGGCACAGGTAGGGCGAGGCGAAGGTGTTGTCGACGACGAGCAGCGCGCCCGCCTGGTGCGCGACGGCGGCGAGCGCGGCGATGTCGGCGATCGCGAGCATCGGATTGGTCGGCGTCTCGCACCACACCAGCGCGGTCGCCCCCGGCCGGATCGCGGCCGCGGCGGCCGCCGGGTCGCTCAGGTCGACCGCCGTGTGCTCGACGCCCCACTCGGCCAGTACCCGCGCGAACAGGCGGTACGTGCCGCCGTAGGCGTCGGCGGGGATCACGACGTGGCTGCCGGGACGGCACACCGCCCGCAGCAGCGCGTCCGAGGCGGCCAGGCCGGAGGCGAACGCGAGCGCCGCGGCCCCGCGCTCGAGCGCGGTCAGGCTGGCCTCCAGCGCGGCGCGGGTCGGATTGCCCGAGCGGGCGTACTCGAAGCCGGCCCGCAGCCCGCCGACGCCGTCCTGCGCGAACGTCGACGCGGGATGGATGGGGACGACGACCGCGCCGGTGGCCGGGTCGGGCTCCTGGCCCGCGTGCACCGTGATGGTCTCGAATCCCGCGTTCCGATCAGCCATGGCGACAACCCTCTCAGCGGACGGCGAGGAACCCCAGCAGGTCGGCCCGGGTGAGGATGCCCGTCGGGTTCCCCTCGTCCAGGACGAGGGCGGCCGGGTTCTCCCCGAGCGCGCTCACCAGCACCGAGACGGGCTCGCCGGCGCCGACCGTCGGCAGCGGCGGTGACATGTGGTCGGCGACGGGCGCGTCCACCGTCCCGCGGTCGGCGAAGACGGCGTCGAGCAGCTCGCGCTCCAGCACGGCGCCCGCCACCTCGGCGGCCCGCACCGGCGGCTCGTGGCGCACCACCGGCATCTGCGAGACCCCGTACTCCCGCAGGTACGAGATGGCCGCCCCGACGGTCTCGTCGGGATGCACGTGGACGAGGTTCGGCGGCCCGGACGTCTGCGCGGCCTTGTGCGCGAGCACCGAGGCGACCGTCGGCTCGTCGGACGGCGGGTCGAGGAAGCCGTTGTCGTACATCCACTCGTCGTTGAAGATCTTCGACAGGTAGCCGCGGCCGGAGTCGGGGAGCAGGACCACGACGCAGGCGTCGGTCGTGCCGGTGGCGTCCAGCTCGCGGGCGACCCGCAGCGCGGCGACGACCGCCAGGCCGCAGGAGCCGCCGACGAGGATCCCGGCCCGGCGGGCCAGCTCGCGGGTCATCAGGAACGAGTCGCGGTCGCTGACGGCCTCCACCCGGTCGACCACGGACTTGTCGTAGGTCGTCGGCCAGATGTCCTCGCCGACCCCCTCGACCAGGTAGGGCCGGCCGCTGCCACCGGAGTAGACCGAGCCCTCGGGGTCGGCGCCGATCACCTGCACGGTGCCGCCGCTGACCGCCTTGAGGTGGCGCCCCGTGCCGCTGATCGTCCCGCCGGTGCCGATGCCGGCGACGAAGTGCGTCACCCGCCCGTCGGTGGCCCGCCAGATCTCCGGGCCGGTGGTGGCCTCGTGCGCGGCCGGGTTGTCCGGGTTCGAGTACTGGTCGGGGCTCCAGGCGCCGGGGGTCTCGCTGACCACCCGGCGGGCCACCGAGTAGTAGGAGCGGGGATCGTCCGGCGCGACGGCCGTCGGGCAGACGATCACCTCGGACCCGTAGGCCCGCAGGACGGCCCGCTTCTCCTCGCTGATCTTGTCCGGCATGGTGAAGACGCAGCGGTAGCCGCGCCGCGCGGCGACCATGGCCAGGCCCACCCCGGTGTTCCCGCTGGTGGGCTCGACGATGGTCCCGCCGGGGGCGAGCCGGCCGCCGCGCTCGGCCGCCGCCACCATCGACAGGGCGATGCGGTCCTTCACCGAGCCGCCCGGGTTGAGGTACTCGAGCTTGCCGAGCACCGGTGTCACCGTGTCGGCGATCGTCGGCGTCAGCCGCACCAGCGGCGTGTCACCGACCAGGTCGGTGACGTGGTCGTACACGTCCATCTGCCCGCCCCTCGCCGGAGACGTCGCCCCGATCGCCGCAAGTAGCCGCTGGCGACGACGTTACCGGCGGTGGGCCGTGTCCGCCCTCCGGACGCGGCACACCGCCGGCACGGATCGAAGGAGCGGGGCCGGAGGAGCGGTTATGTCCGGACAGGTTCCACCCCGGCCGTCATGGCGTGGACGATCGCGGTGTTGTCCCTGATCGTGGCGTCGTCCCGGGCGACGAAATGCGCCCGGGAGGTCACGTCCTTCTGGTGCTCCAGGTAGTAATTCATGAACCCGATCGCGCCGCGGTCGTACTCGACCTCCTCGGGGACCTCGTCCAGCTCGACCTCGCGGTACTTGCGGGTGTTGTCCGAGGCGCCGGTCATGCTGGCCAGGAAGACCTTCGCGTGCACGGTCGAGGGCGCCGGGCCCACCAGCCGCAGCGGCTCGGCCGGGAACGACGGGTCGATCTGGTTCCAGCTCGTGACGGTGGAGTCCCGCTTCCACATCGCGCCGATCTGCGCGGTGGTCAGGCACTTCACCCAGGTGTTGGTCTTCGGCACGACGATCGGGAGCAGGTGGTGCGCGATCTCGAACCCGACCACCTTGTCCTTGCAGGCCGGGTCGGTCAGCGCGAACGACGCGCCGGCGATGTCGGCGTCGCCGGCGCACAGCCGGGCGAACCCGTCGTCGGTGTCGGTCGCGCTGACCTGAACGGTGACCCCCTTCTGCGCCTCGCGGAACATCGCGTACGCGGTGCCGGTGATCGGCGCGACCTCGGCCGACCCGGTCGCGATCACGGTCTCCGGGGCGTCGGGCGCGGCCGTCGCCGGAGCGGCGTCCCCGGCGGTGATGCCGGCGGCCTTCTCGGCGGAGCGCATCATGTCCGCCTGGAACTGGGGGTGCTGGTCGATGGTGGAAGGCGGCAGGGGCCCCGTGTCGGCCGCCGAGTCGCCGTCGCCGTCGTCGGCGAGCACCAGGCCGAGGGTCACGCTGCCCGCGACGAACACGGCCAGGGCAGCCGCGGCGGCGGGTCGCGCGGTGATCGCGACGTCGGCCTCGACCCGGGCCAGCGCCTCGGCCAGCCCCTCCCGCCGCCGGGCCGGCCAGCTGCCGGGAGCGGTCACGACCACCAGCTCCGGCGACTGCGCGCGCAGCCGGGTGACCGAATCCACCAGCCAGGAGAGATAGCGCGCGACCAGCGAGGACGCGCTGTACCCGACGCCGCCGACGAGGATCGGTGCCGGTTCTCCCAACCGTTCGACGAAACGCGCCGTGTGCCGGTCCGGGTCCGTCCGGGCCAGTCGGGCGGCTATCCGGCCGCCGCGGGCCGTACCGTCCGCGGCGAGGTGCAGAATTGTCGGCACGTTCGTCGATCCGCCGATCGGAACGACGGCGGGCCAGCCCGCCTCGACGGCCGCGACGGTTGTTTCGGATACACCCAGATCGATTCCGAGCTGGTACCCCATGATTTCCCCCTATGGCACCTTGCGTCAGCCCGCAGATGGTGCCGAAGGGGAATACGCGGGCGAAGCCGCGCATCGTGTTACCGGTATCCCGCCAGGTAGGGATCGCCGTCGTGGCTGTCGACCGGGACTATGTCCTTCCCGAGGGGCATCAGGGACACCGGGATGAGCTTGAAGTTGGCCAGGCCGAGCGGGATGCCGATGATCGTCAGGCACAGCGCGACGCCTGTCGTCAGATGGCCCAGCGCCAGCCACCACCCGGCCAGCACGATCCACAGAACGTTGCCGACCAGTGACGCCGTTCCCGCCGTCGGCTTGTCGACCACGCGGCGACCGAACGGCCACAGCGCGTAGTTCGCCATGCGCAGCGACGCGACGCCGAACGGAATCGTGACGATGAGAAGGAAACAGATGAGGGCGGCGAGGGCGTAACCGATCGCCAGCCACACTCCGCACAGCACCAGCCAGATCACGTTGAGTACGATGCGCATCCGCGCGGTCGCCTCCCTGCGTCGCCCGCTCCGGGGATCCCGACGGCTCCGGCCGGACCCCTGCGTCTCCTGTGTTACCTGTGTTGCCTGCTCCGGGACTTCCGGCACCAACCACCCGGGGACCGGCCCGGATATGCAGCCCCGGACGGACCTCCCCGGACGGGTCGGCCGGCGTCCGTGGCGCATTACCACGGGCCCGCGCGGCACCTGCCCGCTCACTCCGGCCCGGATGGCCGCTCCGCCGGCGCCCCTCGACCGGGCTTTCGCGTCTCCTTCTCGTTCTTTCCCTGGAGCGCACCGCGATCTCGGGCCACCGGTGGGGTGGCCCTCCTCACAGGAGGCCGATGCGGCATCCGGCCTCATGGTGCTTTCCCGCGTGGTGGCGGTGGGTGCATGCCCGGTTCTCGAGTGGTCAAACGGTGGCGGGACGGCAATCGTGCCCATGGCGCGCTCGGGCTGGCGCCCGCCGTGGCGGTGCAGACTGGAGTACGGTTTGCGGCGGTTGGGGAATTTCAGCCGTTTTGTCCGAATGATAACTCGAGGTAAGCGAGCAGTTCCGGTGAATGACCGGCAATGCGGAAGCGGTACTCCACGGCGGGACTGAGGTATCCGGTGACGATCGAGACCGAGACGGCGGACCTGGTGGACCGGTGGTTCGCCGAGATCACTGCGGTCGATCTCCTTCCACTCGCCGCCGCGGACACCCGCGCCTGGCTGGCACCCCTGGCGGCGGCGCTGGTCCGAGCGGTGAGCGCCGAGCCGTTCCGGCCCGAGATCGGCTATGACGTCGGCGCGCGGCTGGTCCACGGCCACGTGACGTCCGGCGAGGCCCTCGGGCGGACCGTCCGGCTGTTCGGCCGGCACCTGGCCCAGCACACCGGCGGCCGGCCGCGCCCGGCCGGCGCCCCGACAGTCGCCACCGCCACGGCCACGATGGGGCTCGCCGGGAGGGCACCAACGGGTACGGCGACCGCCGCGATGGAGAACACCGGCCCGGCCACTCCCGGAACCGCTCCCGGAACCTCGCCCTCGGGCGAGGGCGCCCTGCTGCGCCGGGCGACGCGGGCCGACGCCCTGGCGGGCCGGGTGCCCGCGGCGTCGACGGAGCGGATCGCGGACCTGCTGGGCGAGCTCGTCCGCGGCCACACCGAGACCCTCCGGGAGCGCACGCGGGACGGCCAGGCCGCCGCCCGCCGCGTCGACCTCGGGGCCCGGGCCCGCGCCGAGCGCGAGTGGCGGATCTCCCAGACCAGGCTGCACGCCGTGCTCAGCGGCACCGCCCTCGGCATGCTCGTCGCCGACCGGACGGGGCGCATCGTGGAGGCCAGCGACGCCGCGCTGGAGATCCTCGGTCTCACCGGGCACGCCGCCCCGCTGGCCTGGCCGCTGCCCGAGATCGTCCATCCGGCCGACCGGGAGGTCGTGCGCTGGCTGTGGCGTGAGGCGCGGCGTGGCCGGTCCGGCCGGTCCCGCGGGGAGTGCCGCATCCTGCGGCCCGACGGGACGCCGACCTGGGTGGCGCTGACGCTCTCGACCACCCGGCCCGCGGCGGCCGGTGACTGGTTCGGTGTCGCGATGCTGGAGGACATCACCGAACGCCGCCGCCTGCAGGAGGAGCTCCGCTTCCACGCCCAGCACGACCCGCTGACCGGGCTCGCGAACCGGGCCGAGTTCCTCGACCGGCTGCGGGCGGTGTTCCGGGACGCGCCGCCGTCCGCGCGGGTCGGTCTGTGCTACCTCGACCTCGACCGGTTCAAAATGATCAATGAGGGTTTCGGCTACGAGGTGGGCGACCAGCTCCTCGCCGAGGTCGCCCGCCGGTTGGGCGCGATCGCCGTGGCGGAGCGCACCGTGGCCCGGATGGGCGGTGACGAGTTCATGATCCTCGTCCCGGACTGCGGTGGCCTCGACGAGATGACCGGCATCGCCCGGCGGGTCCTGGACACCCTGCGCGAGCCCGTCCGGGTCGACGGTCGCGACCTGCCCGCGACGTGCAGCATCGGTGTGGTCGAGATGGCGGTCGCCGACACCAGCCCGTCCGAGCTCGTCGCGGCGGCCGACGCCTCGCTGACCTGGGCGAAGAACGGCGGCAAGAACCGGTGGACGGCCTTCGACCCGGACCGGGGCACCAGGGAGGCCGCGCGCGGCCTGATGTCCCGCTCGATGGGCCCGGGCCTGGACCGGGGCGAGTTCTCGCTGGCCTACCAGCCGATCATCGACCTCCGGCACGGCACGGTCGCCGGGGCCGAGGCGTTGCTCCGCTGGGATCACCCCCGCCTCGGGCCGACCCGCCCGGGTGAGTTCATCGCCCTGGCGGAGGACTCCGGCTTCATCGTCCAGCTCGGGCTGTGGGTGCTCGAACGGGCCTGCGAGACCGCCCGGGACTGGCCGGCGCACATGTTCATCAGCGTGAACCTCTCCGCCCGCCAGCTCCGCGAGCCCGGCCTGGTCGGCGCGGTCGAGAAGGTCCTGGACCGGACGGGCCTGCCACCGCGCCGCCTCCAGCTCGAGCTGACCGAGACGGTGCTCATGGACTCCGGCGGCGACCAGGTCACCGCGCTGCACGCGCTCAACGACCTGGGTGTCCGCATCGTCATCGACGACTTCGGCACCGGGTGGTCGAACTTCGCCTATCTGTCGACCATGCCGGTGCGCGGGCTCAAGCTCGCCGGCCTCTTCGTCGAGAAGCTCGGCCGGGGCACCGAGCCGGGCCGGGACGACCACCTCGTGGAGGCGATCGTGGAGTTCGCCCGCCGGCTGCGGCTGTCGGTCACCGCCGAGGGGGTCGAGGAGCCGGAGCAGGCGGCGGCGCTGCGCTCGTTCGGCGCGGACCTGGGCCAGGGCCACCTGTTCGGCGAGCCGGTCCCCGCCGACGAGTTCGCCGCGACAATCCTCCGCCGCGCCTTCGCCGCCAGCTGACCCGCCGGCCCGCCGGCCCGCCCTCCCACCGCCCCGGCCCGCCCCGGCCGGCCCGGGCGCGGGGCGCTTTTTGGCTCAAGCGAGTTGTCCCAGCACGTCCAGGCGCTGGTGAGACACCACGCTTGTCGCGCTGGGTGGTTCCGCGGCGGGACGTGTGGTTGATGGTGGTCTCTGGGGCCGGCCGTGGGCCGTGATGTCGGATTCTCGCTGGACCTGGCGGTTCCCGCGCGCGAATGCTGGACGGGTGCCCACCGCCGCGCCCGCCAGCCCGCATCTCGACGCCGAGCTGTGCGCGCGGGCGGTGCGGTCCCGGGACGCCCGGTTCGACGGGTGGTTCTTCGTCGCGGTGACCTCCACCGGCATCTACTGCCGGCCGAGCTGCCCGGCCCGGCCACCCAGAGCCGAGAACATGCGATTCCACCCGACGGCCGCGTCCGCGCAGCGTGCCGGGTTCCGGGCCTGCAAGCGCTGCCGCCCGGACGCGAGCCCCGGTTCACCGGAGTGGAACCACCGCGCCGACGTCGTGGCGCGCGCGATGCGGCTCATCGTGGACGGCGTCGTCGACCGCGAGGGTGTCCCCGGGCTCGCCGGCCAGCTCGGCTACAGCGCGCGCCAGGTGGAGCGGCACCTGTCCGCCGAGCTCGGCGCCGGGCCGCTCGCGCTGGCCCGCGCCCAGCGGGCCCAGACCGCCCGGCTCCTGCTCGAGACCACGGACCTGAGCATGGGCGACGTCGCGACCGCCGCCGGCTTCAACAGCATCCGCGCCTTCAACGACACGCTGCGCGAGGTCTTCGCGGCCGCGCCGACAGATCTGCGACGCCGTCGCAATCCGGCGGTGACGGCGTCGTCCGTCGTGCCGGAACCGGTGCCGGTGCCGGTGCCGAGGGCGGTGCCGGTGTTGAGAGAGGCTGGGGTGGTGCCGGGTCCGGCCGGGGCTGCCCGCGCCGTGACGTTGAACGTCCGGCTGCCGTTCCGGGCCCCGCTGTGTCCCGACAACCTGTTCGGTCACCTCGCCGCGACGGCCGTCCCCGGCATCGAGGAGTGGCGGGACGGCGCCTACCGGCGCACGATGCGCACGCCGCACGGGCACGCGATCGTCGCCCTGCGACCGCTGCCCGACCACATCGGCTGCCGGCTGGCCCTCACCGACGTGCGCGACCTCGCGCCGGTCATCGGCCGCTGCCGCCGGCTGCTCGACCTCGACGCGGACCCGGTCGCCGTCGACGGGCAGCTCGCCGCCGACCCGGCGCTGGCGCCGCTGGTAGCGCGGGCACCTGGCCGGCGGGTCCCGCGCACCGTCGACCCGGTCGAGCTCGCGGTGCGCGCCGTCCTCGGGCAGCAGATCTCCGTCGCGGCGGCGCGGACCCACGCCGCCCGGCTCGTCACGGCCGTCGGCACGCCGATCCAGGACCCGGAAGGCGGCCTGACCCACCTCTGGCCACGGATCACCGACCTCGCCGAACACCTCGAGCACGCCGAAGACCTCGACCTCGCCGAACACGTCGAGCGCGCGGACGCCGACCCGTCCGGCCACCGGGCGGGCGGGGCGCCGCGTGGGCTCGCCCTGCCGGCGGCCCGGCGGCGGACCGTCGCCGCGCTGGTCACCGGGCTGGCGTCCGGCACGATCGAGCTGGGCGCGGGCGGCGACCGGGAACGCGGCCGCGCCGCGCTGGCGGCCCTGCCCGGCATCGGCCCGTGGACCCTGGAGACCATCGCGATGCGGGCCCTCGGTGACCCGGACGCCTTCCTGCCCGGTGATCTCGGTGTCCGCCGGGGGGCCGAACGGCTCGGTCTGCCGGCCACCCCCGCCGCGCTGTCCCGGCGGGCCGCCGGGTGGCGTCCCTGGCGGGCCTACGCCGTCCAGCACCTGTGGGCGGTGCTCGACCATCCGGTCAACCGGATGCCCGCGCCGGACCCACCGACCACCCACCCTGACCCGAGCCACCCTGACCCGGACCATCCCGGCCCGGACGCCGCCCGTCGAGAGGAACGCCCGTGACCCGCAGCCGACCCGGCCCGCCGGACGCCGCCGAGCGCGCGCACGTCGTCGTGGAGAGCCCGGTCGGGCCGCTGACACTGGTGGCGAGCGGCGACGTGCTCGTCGGCTGCTACCTGGACGCCCAGCGCCACCTGCCGGAGGCGGCCTGGTTCGGCGAACCGACCCCGACCCCGGGCCCGACCACTCCCGGGACCGTCGTCCCCGGCACCGCGGTCTCCGGGACCGCCGCCGGATCAGCCGTCCCCGGCGGCGCCGTTCTCCAGGACGCCGCCGACCAGCTCGCCGAGTACTTCGCGGGCCGCCGGACGTCCTTCGACCTGCCGCTGAACCCGACCGGCACCGACTTCCAACGCAAGGTGTGGAAGGCCCTGTGCGACATCCCGTACGCGGAGACGATCTCGTACGGCGAGCTGGCGCACCGCCTCGGCCAGCCGGGCGCGTCGCGCGCGGTGGGACTGGCCAACGGCCGTAACCCGATCAGCATCATCGTCCCGTGCCACCGGGTGATCGGCGCGAACGGCAGCCTCACCGGCTACGGCGGCGGCCTGGAGCGCAAGCGCCATCTGCTCGCCTTCGAGCAGCAGGCCGCCGGCCTGTCACTGCTGTGACGCCGTTCCGCGCCTCGATCTCTCCGGTGACCTCAGCCCCTCCTGCGGCCTCAGCGTGATCTTCCGCGGCGGCGCTTCTCCCGTCCCACGAGGATGTCGAGCCCGAGGTCGTCGGAGGCCTGCTCGGGCGTCGGGAGGCGGTACAGCGCCGCCGTGACCGACCGGCTGCGGGCGAGGGCCGTCAGCGTCGACGGCGGGGCCTGCGCCGCCCCGGAGAGGTACACCGGTGTCTTGCCGCCGGGCACGGTCGTGTCTCCCGCGCCGGCCGGTGCGCCCGGCCGGCGGCGCTGCCCGGCCCGATGGCCCTGCCGGCGCACGATGGGAGCGGTGGCCGGGTCGATGAGCGGGTGCGGTCCGCCGCCGTCCGGGCCGGGCCGGGCCCGCCGGGTGAACCGGTCGCCCGCGCCGGCTCCGCCGCCGGGCGCGCCCGTGCCACCGGCCGTGGAGCGGCTCGCGCTGCCGTTCGGATGGCCGGCCGCGCCGCCGGCCGCGCCGCCGGCCGCGGCACCGTCGTCGCCGGGGGTGGCCGCCGCCGGGCCGAACCAGTCGAAGGACGCGCCCCGCCCGCGCAGCGCGGTGTTCTCCGCCTGGACGATCACGAGCAGCGCGGTCGCGAACGCGGCGCGGGTGCGGGACTCCTCGAGCTGACGCCTGAGGTCGGCGACGTAGGCCGGGTCGATGGCCGGCGGCTCGGGCTCGGGGGTGGGCTGGCCGTCGGGGTCGACGGTCGCGCCGAACGCCTGCACGTGCAGCTGGCGCAGGTTCTCCAGGTGTGTGCCGCGCGCCGGGTCGGTGCTGGTGAACAGCAGGTTGACGTAGACCTCGACGACCCGCCATTCGATGGCCTTCTCGCCGCGGAACTGGCGGCTCAGGTCACGTGTTCGCGAGCGCTGGATCTTCGTGGGGCCCGGGTCGGGCCACAGTGCCCGCGCCACCATCTCATAGCTGACGCGATATGGGTTGTTAAGTTCATTTAAAAGAGTGAGGAGGATTCGCTGCGGCCCGTCCTTCAAGTCGGCTCGCGGTCCTTTGGGGCGCGCTCCCGCGAGGCTCACCCACACACCATCCGGACTTGCACTGGCAGGCTGGCCGAAGGACGAGTTCGCGGCACTGCGCAGATCCTCTCTCCGGTCCGCTCGTCGGCGCGACCTCGGCGCGCCGGACGGGGGGACGGTGGCACCGGCGGGTTCCCCGACACCCCGCTCCGGTCGCTGCGCATGATACGACCCGTGTGCCCGTGATGCGTGGATGCTTGCCGTCTGGCCGGCGTTTTCGTCCTGTCCGGAATGATCGCCCGTCACGAACCGAGCGTCTTCCCGAACCGGTCCGTCCGGACGCCCGACGTTGAGCCGATCCCGTTCGCGTGCCGGTGAGCGCCGCTCGCGGGCACGCCACCCGCTATGTGTTCCCACACCTGTTTCCCCTTTTACCGGATCAACATCTTTTAATTCCGCGAAACGTTGCATCCTCAGGAAACCGGGCACCTGGATGCGCGGCAAGGCCGCACAACCCGTCGATCGGGACGCCGTCGCGTCAGGCCATGACCAGCCGGAACGGGGCTTGTGTCGCAACGTTCCGTCGCAACCCGGCGGCCGTCCGACCAATGCCGGGATAATCGACCCGACTCGGCCAAACGAGCCGACGACCAACGGTGATCGCGACGGATCGGGAACATCGAAGTCGAATGGCGACGGATAGCCGCCGACGATCCGTCGGTGATCCGGTGGAGATCCTCCGGCCTAATCGGATCGTTGCGTCCTGTTCCCGCGGGTGGGGTTCAGTTGGCGACGAGGGCCTCGGTGACGACCCGGCTGGCGTCCGCGACGCCGAACGTCGGCGGCCGCGGCCGCGCCTCCCCGCTGCCCAGCCGGACGACGACCGTGCCGGACCCGGGGTCGATCTGCAGGATCTGGTTGCCGAGCCCGATCGCCCAGTACATGTCCACCGGCGCCGTCGGTACCAGCTGGCCGTGGTGGGTGGTCGGGTCGCCGGCCGCCGAGATGTCCGAAGCGGCCAGCGGCTGGGCCAGGACGCCCTCGCGGTTGAGCCACCACAGATACCCGTAGGCGGCGTTCAGCTCCGTGGACGACCGCCCGGTGGCCTCGGTGACCCAGTCGCCGGACACGACCCGCTGACCGTTCCACTCCCCGCGCGCGAGCATCAGGTAGCCGAGCCGGGCGGCGTCCCGGCAGGTCGTCTGCAGGCCTATGAACGTCAGGGTGTTGCCGGCGCGGTCGGTCGTCATCCGGCTGTCCTTCATGCCGAGCGGTTCGAAGACCCGCTCCCGGGCGAAGTCGCCGACCTCCTGCCCGGTGGCGCCGCTCAGTACCTGTTCCAGCGTCTGGATGGCCGAGTTGTTGTAGGCCCAGACCTCGCCGGGCGGCCGGTCCTGGGGCAGCGCGACCGCGAACGCGGTCTTGTCCGGCGCCGCGAGCAGGTCGTGGTAGTCCATCGTGGTGCTCCACTGCCGCCCGGAGTCGTTGCTGACCAGGTCGCGCACGGTCACGGCCTGCGCCGGCGTGTCCTTCCACTGCGGCACCCAGGTGGCGGCGGAATCGTCCAGCCGCAGGTCACCGTCGTCCTGCGCGATGCCGACAAGCGTGGACGTCAGCGACTTCGTCATGGAGAAGACCGGCTGCGGCGTGGTCGGGGTGGAACCCTTGAAGTACCACTCGCCCGCGATCCTGCCGTCGCGCGCGACCAGCAGGCAGTTGGACTTGCCCTGCTGGGCGGCGTGCGCGATCTCCTCGAGCTTCGCCGGGTCCAGACCGACCGCGCTCGGGTCCACCGTCTCCCAGGTGTCACCCGGCACCCGGACGGCCGCCGGCCCGGACGGCGTGGCACCCGGTCCGGGTGAGCCGGGCCGCGCGGTGGCGGCTGGTCCTCCCGGGACGCCGCCGCCTCCCGCGCAGCCGGCGACGAGGGCCGCCGCGAACGGCACGGCGGCGAGGAGCGGGACGAGACGGTGCGGACGGCGCATCAGGGACCTCGATCAGCCGTGAGTTCCGGATCCGGGGCGAGGACGGCACCGTACGGACCTCAGATGTGAGGTCCGTGTGACCTCTCCGCCCCGGATCGCCTCCGGTCTGTGACGCGCGCCCGCGCCCGGCTGGTCAACCGCTGCCGGCTGGTCAGCCGCGGGCGAGGTGGCGGCTGATGACGAGACGCTGGATCTGGTTGGTCCCCTCGAAGATCTGCATCACCTTGGCCTCGCGCATGTACCGCTCCACCGGGAAGTCCTTGGTGTAGCCGGCGCCACCGAGGACCTGCACGGCGTCCTCGGTCACCTTCATGGCGGCGTCCGTTGCGACGAGCTTTGCGACGGACGCGGCCCGCCCGTACTGCAGGCCGGCGTCCCGGCGTCGGGCGGCGGTCAGGGTGGTGGCCCGCGCGGACTCGACGGCGGCCGCCATGTCGGCCAGCAGGAAGCCGAGCCCCTGGTGGTCGATGATCGCCTTCCCGAACGCCTCCCGCTCCCTGGCGTAGGCGACGGCGTCGTCCAGCGCGCGCTGCCCGAGCCCGACGGCGGTGGCGGCGATCCCCAGCCGGCCCGAGTCGAGTGCCGACAGCGCGATCGACAGGCCCTGCCCCACCTTGCCGATCAGCCGCGACGCCGGGACGGCGACGTCGTCGAAACTGATCTGCGTCGTCGGCGACGCGGTCAGCCCCATCTTCTTCTCGGGCGGGTGGAACCTGATGTCGGGCGTGTCCGCGTCCACCAGGAAGCAGGAGATCCCGCCACGGGTGTCGGGCGACGTCCGCGCGAAGACCGTGTAGAAGTCGGCGGCGCCACCGTGGGTCACCCACGCCTTGGTGCCGTTGAGCAGGAAGCCGTCGTCGGTGGCGGTGGCCGTCACGCGCATCGCCGCCGGGTCCGAGCCCGCGTGCGCCTCGGACAGGCAGTAGGCGCCCAGCAGGTCACCGGACAGCAGCCGGGGGAGATGCTCCTCCTGCTGCTCCGGGGTGCCGAAGGTCGCCAGCGGGTAGCAGGACAGCGCGTGCACGCTCACCCCGACCGCCACGGCCGCCCAGCGGTAGGAGATCTCCTCCAGTACCTGCAGGTACACCTCGTAGGGCTGCTCGCCACCGCCGAAGCGCTCCGGGTACGGCAGGCTCAGCAGTCCGGCCTTGCCGAGCACCGCGAACTCCTCGCGCGGGAAGCGGCTGGCGGCCTCGTACTCCGTGACTCGTGGAGCCAGCTCACGTTCGCACATGGTGGCGGTGAGCTCGATCAGCTCCCGCGCTTCCGATGAGGGGAGCTGCCGTTCGGCGGGCATGGGTGTCCTCCCGTGCGTCGTCGGTCATCGCCCTCGCGCCGGGTGGAGCCGAGCCCCCCGCGCGCGATCGTCTCCGCCGGATCCGTCGGGTGCAGGGTCCGGCCGTCCCGGAACGTGCGACGCAAGAGTTGTACCGCGGGTTGTGGTTGGGACGACGGACTTGCCGCATTTCCGGAATCTAACCGTATCCGATCGACTTCTTTCCATCATTTTGGCGAAGCGACAGTTGTCGATATTGGACGTGCAGCGCGCGATCAGCGACCGAAGGTGACACTCTCGAACGGTGACCGAGTACGAGACCGAGCCCCGCCCGGAGCCGCCGCAGTCGCCCGCCGACGCCGACGCCGACGCCGACGCCGACGCCGCGCGGCACGTCGCCATGTTCGGCCTGCCGGGCATGCCCGCCACGGGACGGATCGCCGTCGTCACCGGTGCCACGAGCGGCATCGGCGCCGCCACCGCCCGGCGCCTGGCCGCCGACGGCGCCCTGGTCGCCGCGGTCGGCCGCCGGGAGGAACGCCTGCGGTCGCTGGCCGAGGAGAACGAGCGGATCCTGCCCGTCGCCGGCGACGTGACCGACCCGGACGGGATGCGTCACATCGCCGACCAGGTCCACGAGCACCTCGGCCATGCCGACCTGGTCGTCGCCAACGCCGGGACGATGCTCGCCGCACCATGGGCCGCGGCGGACGTCGACGAGTGGCGCCGCATGATCGACACGAATCTGGTCGGCCTGCTGTGGACGGGCCGGGTCTTCATCGACGACCTGCTGGCCGCCGCCGCGGAGGGCCGGCGCGCGGACCTCGTCCACATCGGCTCGGTCGGCGGCCACCAGGTCTTCCCGAACTTCGCGGTCTACGACGCGACGAAGGCCGCCATCGAGCACCTGACCCGGCACCTGCGCGTCGAACTGGGTCCGCGCGGGGTGCGGGTGCGCACGATCGAGCCCGGCCTGGTGCAGACCGAGCTGGGCGACGACATGGTCTTCCCCGGCTCCCGCGAGGCGCTCGCCGAGTTGCGCGAGTCGGTCGCGAACCCCCTGAGCGACGTGGACGTCGCCGAGGTGATCGCCTGGTCGGCCTCCGCCCCGCCACACGTGAACGTCGCGGAACTCGTCGTGGTCCCGGTGACGCAGGGCTGACCCGCGCCTCAGGCGGAACATGCCAGACGGCCTGTATCGGGCAAGACGGGGCAATAAGTCCACTCGTTCGCGGGTTCCTCCGAAAGTGACGGAACGCGCGCGTCAGCGCGCCGTCCTACAGGACGATTGGGTGGACGCGTCCCCGCGGTCGAGGGCGAACGGTCCGCGCCGCCTGGTGGACGCGGCCGGTCCCGGCGGGACAGGACGGACAGGGGCCGTCGAGGGGAGGAACACGATGGTCAACATGAACCCGGGCGAGGGTGGCCGGCGGGGCGAGCGGTTCGCGCAGGCGCGCCGGTTCGCCGGGCAGGCCCGACAGGACCGCACGACCGGGTGGTACATCCCGTTGGCGATCACGGTGATCGGGGCGGGAGCCTCGTTCGACGCGTTCGGGCGGGGGGTCGGGTTCCTCTACGGGTGGGGCCTGGCCATAGCGTTCGTCGCGCTCACCTGGTCGACGATCCGGGTGATGCCGTCGATGGTCGACGAGCTCAACATCCAGCGGGAGAGCGGGCCGCGCAAGCTCGCCGCGCTGTTCAACGCCCCGGTGCGCAGCAGGGGGCTCTTCCTGCTCGCCGCCGCGCTACCGATCTTCATCGCACTGGTGAAGACGGTGGGCTTCTACATCATCGCCGGTCTGCTGATCGTTGGTGTGGTACTCGCCGTGGCCTTCGCGGCGTCCTGGGTGCTCGAACGCCGCTGAGCGGACACGCGGTCCAGGCGGCTGCCGAGCACCTGCGCGTTGCCGAGCCGCTGGGCGCCGCTGAGTTGCTGAGCGCACGCGCTCTCGGCCGTCAGGCCCGAGCGTGATCCACCCGGCCCCGGGCCCCGACCGTCGTCGGAGCCCGGGGCCGGTACGCGTACAGCCGCCATCGCGAGTCGTCATCCAGTAGCTGAGCCGGGCCTTCGGCCAGCTCCCGAAGCCGGCCCCGGACCGTGGCGCGCGGGCGGGGTCGTGACCGAGGCACCAGTCCGGTGCGGGAGGACCGGGCGGATCAGGATGATCCGGGAGTCGTGAGGCGTCCGCCGGGAACGGTCGGTGCGCCCCGGTACGCTGTATCGCCAGCTTCCCGACGCATCGGTCGACCGCCAACGGACGACCCCCGCCACAACCATCGGATCACCCGCGGCGCCGGAACACACCAGGACCGGACCGCCCTCGGCACCTGACACGCCAAGCACCTGACACGCCAAGTGCCGGACACGCCGCACACCGGACATCCCAAGAACCGAATCGCACCCAGCGCCCGGATCAATGGAGGGCCCGAGCCGCCCAGCACCCCGGATCGGCCGAGCCGCGGGCGGGCCGGGTCATCCGCCGACGGAGATCACATGCTGACCAGGCTGTTGCGGAACCATCTACCCCCCTACTCGCGACCGATCGCGCTGCTCGTCGTGCTGCAGCTGACCGCGACCCTGGCCATGCTCTATCTGCCGACCCTGAACGCCGACATCATCGACAACGGTGTGGTTCCAGGCGATACGGGCTACATCGTCCGGCTCGGCGGGATCATGCTCGGGGTGACCCTCCTGCAGGCCGTCTGCTCCGCCGGAGCGGTGTTCTTCGGCGCGCGCACCGCGATGGGGGTCGGCCGGGACATCCGGGCCGCGGTGTTCGACCAGGTCCAGTCGTTCTCGGCCCGTGAGGTGGGCCGTTTCGGGGCGCCGTCCCTGATCACCCGGGCGACGAACGACGTCCAGCAGATCCAGATGCTGGTGCTGATGGCGTTCACGATGATGATCTCCGCGCCGATCATGTGTCTGGGCGGGATCGCGCTGGCGGTGCACCAGGACGCCGGCCTCTCGCTGCTGCTCGTCGCGATCGTGCCGATCCTCGCGGCGATGATCACCCTGCTGGTCCGGCGGATGCAGCCGCTGGGCCGGAGGATGCAGGAGCGCCTCGACGAGGTCAACCGGATCCTGCGTGAGCAGATCACCGGCCTGCGGGTGATCCGTGCCTTCGTCCGCGACGACCACGAGCGGCGTCGCTTCGGCACCGCCAACGCCGACCTCACGGACGTCTCCCTGCGCTTCGGGCGGATCATGGCGTTGCTGTTTCCGCTGGTCATGGCGGCGGTGAACGTCTCGAGCATCGCTGTCATCTGGTTCGGCGCGCACCGCATCGACGACGGCGCGATGGAGATCGGGGCGCTGACCGCCTTTCTCAGCTACCTGATGCAGATCCTGATGTCGGTCATGCTCGCCACCTTCATGTTCTCGATGATCCCGCGGGCCGAGGTGTGCGCGGAGCGCATCCAGGAGGTGCTGGGGACGGAGTCGACGCTGCGCCCGTCCGCCGACCCGGTGCTGACGCTGCCCCGCCGCGGCGAGCTGGAGCTGCGCGACGTCGTGTTCAGCTACCCGGGTGCCGAGGCGGCCGTGCTGCGCGGGGTCAGCGTGCGGGCCCGCCCCGGCCGGACCACCGCGATCATCGGCAGTACCGGCAGTGGCAAGTCCACGCTGCTCGGCCTGGTCCCGAGGCTGTCCGACGTCTCCGAGGGCGCCGTCCTGATCGACGGGGTGGACGTCCGCGACATCGACCCGAAGCTGATGGCCGAGACCGTCGCCCTCGTCCCGCAGAAGCCGTACCTGTTCACCGGGACGATCGCGTCCAACCTGCGCTACGGGGATCCGGAGGCCACGGACACCGAGCTGTGGCAAGCCCTCGACATCGCCCAGGCCAGGGATTTCGTCGAGGCGATGCCCGACGGGTTGGACACCCCGATCGCCCAGGGCGGGACGAACGTCTCCGGCGGGCAGCGCCAGCGGCTCGCGATCGCCCGGGCGCTGGTCCGGCGTCCGGCCATCTACCTGTTCGACGACTCGTTCTCCGCGCTCGACTACGCGACCGACGCCGCCCTGCGCGCGGCGCTCGCGCGCGAGACGAGCGGCGCCACGATGGTGATCGTCGCCCAGCGGGTGGCGACCATCCGCGACGCCGACCAGATCATCGTGCTGGACGACGGCCAGGTCGTGGGCACGGGGACCCATCACGAGCTGCTGGCGGGCAACGACACCTACCGGGAGATCGTCTTCTCGCAGCTCACCGAGGCGGAGGCAGCGGCATGACCCGCCCACCCGCGGGCGCGGCGCGCCCCATGCCCGGCCCCGGTCGGTTCTTCGCCGCCGGGGGCGAGAAGCCCGACGATTTCGCGGCCTCGACCCGGCGGGTGCTGCGCCTGCTGGGCCGGCAGCGCGCGCTGCTGATCCCCGCGGTCGGGCTGGCCGTGATCGGCATCGGTCTCACCGTCACCGGACCGAGGCTGCTCGGGCACGCCACCGACCTGGTGTTCGCCGGCCTGCTCAGCTCCCGGCTGCCCGCCGGGACGACGAAGGCCGAGGCCGTCGCCCGGCTGCGCGCCGAGGGCCACGGCACGCAGGCCGATCTGCTGTCCTCCGTCGACGTCACCCCCGGCGCGGGGATGGACTTCGGCGCCATCGGCCGGGTGCTGCTGGTGGTGCTGATCGTCTACCTCGTCGCCGGCCTCTGCACGGTGCTGCAGGCCCGGCTGGCCAACCGGGCCCTGCAACGGATGCTGAGCGACCTGCGCGGGGAGGTGCAGGAGAAGATCACCCGGCTGCCGCTGCGGTACTTCGACCGCCGCCAGCGCGGCGAGGTGCTCAGCCGGGTCACCAACGACATCGACAACCTCGGGCAGAACCTGCAGCAGAGCCTGTCCCAGATGATCGCCTCGGTGCTGACCATCATCGGCGTGCTGGCCATGATGATCTGGATCTCCTGGATCCTCGCGCTGATCGCCGTCGTCACGGTGCCGGTGTCGATCCTGATCACCACCAGGATCGGCAGGCTCGCCCAGCCCCAGTTCGTCAGCCAGTGGAAGACGACCGGCCGGCTCAACGGCCACATCGAGGAGATGTACACCGGGCACGCCCTGGTGCGCGCGTTCGGCCGGCAGGAGGAGTCCGCCGAGATCTTCCGCGAGCACAACGAGCGCCTCTACGAGGCGAGCTGGCGGGCCCAGTCGATCTCCGGCCTCATGCAGCCGGCGATGATGTTCATCGGCAACCTGAACTACGCGCTGGTGGCCGTGGTCGGTGGCCTGCGGGTGGCCTCCGGCGCGCTGTCGATCGGCGACGTCCAGGCGTTCATCCAGTACTCGCGCCAGTTCAGCCAGCCGCTGACGCAGCTCGCCAGCATGGGGAACATGGTGCAGTCCGGGATAGCGTCGGCGGAGCGGGTGTTCGACCTGCTGGACGCGCCCGAGCAGGAGCCCGACCCGCTGGCGCCGGCCCGCCCGGAGGAGAGCCACGGCCGGGTCGCCTTCGAGCACGTCGCGTTCCGCTACGAGCCGGACAAGCCCCTCATCGACGACCTGTCACTGGTCGCCGAGCCGGGGCACACCGTGGCGATCGTCGGGCCCACCGGCGCCGGAAAGACCACACTCATCAACCTGCTGATGCGCTTCTACGAGGTCACCGAGGGCCGGATCACCCTGGACGGCGTCGACATCGCCAAGATGTCGCGGGCGGACCTGCGGGACTCCATCGGGATGGTGCTGCAGGACACCTGGCTGTTCGGCGGCACCATCGCGGAGAACATCGCCTACGGCGCCGAGGGCGCCACCCGCGACCAGGTCGTCGAGGCGGCCCGTGCCGCGCACGTCGACCGGTTCGTGCGCACCCTGCCCGACGGCTACGACACCGTGCTCGACGACGAGGGCGTCGGGGTCAGTGGCGGCGAGAAACAGCTGATCACCATCGCGCGCGCGTTCCTCGCCGAGCCGCTGATCCTCGTCCTGGACGAGGCGACGAGCTCGGTGGACACCCGCACCGAGGTGCTGATCCAGCGGGCGATGTCCCAGCTGCGCGCCGGCCGCACGGCGTTCGTGATCGCCCACCGGCTCTCCACCATCCGGGACGCCGACACGATCCTGGTCATGGAGGACGGCGCGATCGTCGAGCAGGGCGACCACGACGCCCTGCTGGCGGCGGACGGCGCGTACGCCCGGCTGTACAAGGCCCAGTTCGCCCAGGCCGTCGTCGAGGCCGGCTGACCGCACCCGAGTGGCCGGGGGCCGGGGGCCGGGCGTGCGTGCGCTCGCCCGGGCCTCGCGGGCGCGGGGGCGGCGGGGGCGGCCAGTAGGCTTGACCATGCGGGCCGCGGGAACTGCGACGTGCGCGGCGCCGTCCAGACGCCTGGGGTTCTCGGGCGGAAGCCTCTCGCAAAAGGGTGTTGTGCATGGCGACGGACGAGTCCACGGCGGGTCCCCGCTCCGGGTATCTCACCGACTCGGTGACCTCCGCCGCGGCGGCCGCCGCGGACGGAACGGCCGTCCGCCTCGCCGGCCGGGTGGTCCTCTGGCGACGCATGGGCGGGCTGGTCTTCGGCCACATCCAGGACCGCGCCGGGCGGGTCCAGGTGTCGCTGTCCCGGGACGAGCTCGGGGTCGAGACCTTCCAGGAGTGGGCCCGCGCCGTCAAGATCGGCGATTTCGTCGGCGTCACCGGAACCCTCTACACCACCCGCCGCGGCGAGAAGACGGTCGGGGCGTCCGAGCTCGTCGTCCTGAACCGCACGGTGCGTGCCCTGCCGGACAAGTGGCAGGGCCTGTCGAAGGTCGAGGCCCGGCTGCGCCGGCGCTACCTCGACCTGCTGGTGAACAACGACTCCCGGGAGCGGTTCCGCACCCGGGCCCGGACGATCTCCCGCATCCGCCGCTTCCTCGACGACAACGACTTCCTCGAGGTCGAGACGCCGATGCTGCAGGAAGCGGCGTCGGGCGCGGCCGCCCGCCCCTTCATCACCCACCACAACGCCCTCGGTGAGGACTTCTACCTGCGCATCTCGCCGGAGACGTTCCTCAAGCGGGTCGTCGTCGGCTCCCTGGACCGCGTCTACGAGCTCGGCCGTAACTTCCGCAACGAGGGCATGGACCCCTCGCACCTGCAGGAGTTCACGATGCTCGAGTGGTACGCGGCCTACTGGGACTACCGCGACAACATGCGCTTCGTCCGCGAGATGATCCTGGCCGTCCTCGACGACGTCTTCGGCAGCCGGACGGTGACCTACGACGGCGTGAAGCTCGACTTCGGCGCAGACTGGCCCGAACTGGACTACCGGGCCGAGGTCGCCCGGCGGACGGGCATCGACCTCACGGTCGTCCGTGATCTGCCGACCCTGCGGGCCCGCATCAACGAGCTCGGGCTCGAGGTCGACGACGCGGCCTCCTACGCGGCGCTCGTCGACCTGCTCTACAAGAAGGCCGTCCGCCCGCACCTGATTCAGCCGTGTTTCCTGGTGCACCATCCGGCGGAGCTCGTCCCGCTGGCCCGGCGCAGCGACGAGGACCCGTCCCGGCTCGACATGTTCCAGGTCGTCGTGAACGGCTGGGAGCTGGTGAAGGCCTACTCCGAGCTCGTCGACCCGGTCGAGCAGCGCCGTCGGCTCGAGGAGCAGGCCGAGCTGCGGGCCGCCGGCGACGACGAGACCATGATGCTGGAAGAGGACTTCATCGAGGCGATGGAGTACGGGATGCCGCCGATGTCCGGGCTCGGCATCGGCATCGACCGCCTCATCGCCCTGCTCACCGATGCCCCGACGCTGCGGGAAGTAGTCCTGTTCCCGCTGATGCGAGACTCCCGCCGCGGCCAGACCGACCCGGCCGCCGGTGACGACGCGAACGCCGCCGACACATCTGACACGACTGTCGCGGACCCGAGCGCCGGCTGACACCGGGGCACGTTGACCCGGCCGTCGGCCGACCCGGGCTGTGTTGACCCGAGTTGACACGTGGGTTTGAAGCGTGTCCATGCGGAGGTCTCCTCCAGCCCGTGAACGCGGCGGCGAGGGCGAGGAGCCGTCCGTGTCGCCGGTGTCATAGGCGACAGTCTCCGAGCCGTGGATTCGTCGGTAGGCAGAACGGGCTGACCCCTGGTCGGGGAGCGGAATCCATCAGGTCGCCGTCCGACGAGATTCCCGGAGCGCTGTTCCGGCTGCCGCCCCGTTGGGGCCACCGCCGCTCTGTCGCTGGCAGCCTGGGTGACCGAGCACATGTGGAACGTGCCCGGTGGCAGGGGCGGATGGTGCGTGCGGGAAAAATCTGATGACTTCACCTTCGTCTTCTGGTGTGGGCGGCGCCGGCTGTGGGAATCCCGCATCCGCGGCAGTCACGGAATGCCGCCCGCGAAGTAAAGGAACCGTGCCCACTACGGCGTTTCCCTGCCTGTCGACGACCAAACACTCAACATTAAATCTCTCGGCTGGTACAGTTGGCACGAAAATTCATATCTTCGGACATAGCGGACCGTAGTTTTCGCCAGATGACTGGGAATTCCCGGACGAGGTCGACGTGATGGTGCTCGCGGACCAGGCCGAGAAATTCCGGGGATTACCCGGAGGGAGTGCTATGAAACTCAAGCGGAAGTCCTGGTTTCTGACTCCGGTGATGGCAGTTCCGACAGCGGTCGCGCTCCTCGGCGCGCCAACGTCCGCGGCAGCGCCTCCGGCGACGCCCTCAGGAGTGACCGTCGCCAGCGCGGGCAGTGGAGCCGCGAGGATCTCCTGGGCGGACAACTCGGCCGACGAGACCGGCTTCGACGTCACCAACGGCTCGGAGGTACGCCGCGCCGGCGCGAATGCCACCAGCTTCAACTGGACCGGGCTCGGCACAGGTCCGGCCTGCTTCCAGGTCCGCTCTGCCAGTGCGAACGGACCCTCCGCCTGGGCGCCGACCGGCAAGACCTGTCTGACCGGCGGTGGCACCACCACCGCTGGCGGGAGGGCTGCCGGGGGCGCCGTCGTCGGCGGGAGCGCCGTCGGCGGAACCACCGCTGGCGGGAGAGCTGGCACCACTGTCGGCGGGAGCACTGTCGGCGGAACCACCGTCGGTGGAACCGGGAACACCGTCAACACTCGAATTAACCAGACCACGAATATTACTACTGTCAACAACAATATTCAGCAGATCAACACTCAGATAAACAACACGTCCGACCCGGCGCTCAGGGCTGAACTCGAAAGGCAGAGGGCGGAGCTCCAAAAGCTGAAGGAACAGAAGGAAAATAACCCTGGCGGTACGGCGCCGAGCACGTCGAGTACCCCGAGCACGTCGAGTGCGCCGAGTACCCCGAGTGCGCCGAGCACGCCGAGTACCCCGAGTGCGCCGAGCACGCCGAGTAC